>MERG01000199.1:11201-29112 GCA_001771985.1 Betaproteobacteria bacterium RIFCSPLOWO2_12_FULL_62_13
GTCGTTGAAGCAGGTGACGCCGCCGCGCAGCATCTCGGCGCATGCCAGCAGCGTGCCGTCGTGCACGAATTCGGGCGAAGCGAGCCGCGTTTCCACCGGCCAGATGTGCTGTTGCAGCCAATCCATCAACGCCCTGTCGTCGGCGAGCCCGCGCATGAGCGTCATTGCGGCATGGGTGTGCAGATTGACAAGGCCGGGAATCAGCACGTGATCTCCGAGTTCGACGCGCTGCTGCGGGCGGTATCGTGCGGCTACCGCGGCGCTCGGCGCGATGTCGAGGATGATTCCACCCCCGATCACCACCGCGTGGTGTTCGAGCACTGTCCGTTGCGGCTCCACCGGGACAATCCAGCGTGCATCGATCACCCAGTCGACGGTATGAGGTTGATCTTGCATCGTCACAGGAAAAGCAAAAAAAAGCCCTGCCGAAGCAGGGCTTGGATGATAAACCGATCGTCCGTTTAGCGCTTCGGTTTCGCCTTGCCTGCCGGCTTCTTGGCCTTGGGCTTGGCCTTGGGCTTGGGCTTCAGATTCACCGCGCGGCCGACCACTTCCACGGTTACGCGGCGGTTCGGCGACAGGCACTCGATCAGTTGCTTGCGCTTCATCCTCTTGTCGCAGAACTTCGTCACAGGAATCGCCTCTTTCGGGCCTTTGCCTTCCCAGAAAATGATCTTCTGATCGACGTTCGCGTTCTTCACCAGGTAGTCCTTGACCACCACCGCGCGGCGCTCGGAGAGCCTCATGTTGTACTTCAGGCTTCCGATACGGTCGGTGTGACCGGTCACGACCACTGCGCCCATCTGTACCGGTCCGCGGGCCTTGGTCGCCTTGCGCAGGGCGGCGACAAACTTGTCAAGCGACTTCTTGTTGTCGGCAGTCATCTCGGCCTTGCCGAACGGCATGCCCTGGAGCTCGATCTTCTGGGTGATGTTGAGCATGGGCGGTTTCTTCGGCTTGGGCTTGGCCTTGGGCTTCATAGGTTTGGGTTTGGGCTTGGCCTTCTTGGGTGTCACGACGGGCTTGCGCTTCGGCGCCGGCTTCTTCACCAGATCCGGATCGCACTCCGCGACCGCGAGTGCCGGTGTCCATTGGCTGGTGCGCACGCACCCCCCGGCACCTGCCGCTCGGACGACTCCGCCCCGGCTATCCGTCAGGTACCCATCCTTTGCCTGTGCTGACGCGACCACGGGGAAGAACACTCCTACTATCGCGACGCTGGCCAGGGTATTCCGCAATGCTGAACTCATGATTTTTGATCCTCCTGTTTTGCGTTGAAGTTAGGGACCCGCCGGAATGCTGATGAATCTAGAACTTGAGTCTCCCTGCGTCCACTTAATATCACAACCGTGATGTCAAAGCAAACTATGCGTAAATCATAACACCGATCTGAAAGAAAAGGCATAGTCGGCTGTTGCTAAAATGAAACATTAGCCCTTGAAACGGTGGCAATTTCATGTCGTGGACCTGCCCGACCTGCGCAACCGCTTCCCGCAGGGGTCCGGGCTGGACATCGTCATAGCGCGGGGCGCAAGAAACGCCGGCCGACGGCCGGCGGCGTGCGATGACAGGCGTGATGTTGAGTTTTTCCGTCGGCTTGGATGCCATCGGGCGCCACGCTTTTGCGATCCTCCTGGCCCGTTCAGCGCGGCTGACGGGAACCTCCCGGTGTCAGGCTTCACAGCCCCATGGTCCACGTGACCGAGGCATGGAATGACGCTGTCTTCGGCCCTTTCCCATGCACGCAAGAGAGCGTCGGACGGTGTATTCCCATGAGTTTCAGCACTGCCGCGTCGGCGTTTGTCAGGGTCCCCATCGGGCATGGCTGAAACCGTTCGCCTCCACGTGAATCCGGGCGATCCGGGGGTTGAAACCGGCGCCTCTCGCTGCACAAATGCTGCACTGCACCTACTCCCTCTGGAAAAAAGCAGGGCGGAGTCCTCAGGCGTTTCAGAAGTAACGGTTTTTCCTGAATATCAGAGGCTCTCGTTCAATGCCGGAACGATCATGTTCGCGGTGACTGTGGGTGCCTTCACGTGATAAAATCACAAGTTTTATGCGCCCCCAGAAAGACGCGGTATTCCCGCCAGAAACCTGAAGTCTCCCATGGACCAGTTCGCCAAAGAAACACTGCCCGTAAGCCTCGAAGAAGAAATGCGCCGTTCCTACCTTGATTACGCGATGAGCGTGATCGTGGGCCGCGCGCTTCCCGACGTGCGCGACGGGTTGAAACCCGTGCATCGCCGCATTTTGTTTGCCATGCACGAGGCGAACAACGTGTGGAATCGCCCGTACGTGAAATGCGCCCGCGTGGTAGGCGACGTACTCGGGAAGTATCACCCCCACGGCGACGCGGCGACCTACGAGGCCTTGGTGCGCATGGCGCAGGACTTCTCGATGCGCTACCCGCTCATCGACGGCCAGGGCAATTTCGGCTCGGTCGACGGCGACCCGGCCGCGGCCTACCGCTACACCGAATGCCGGCTGCAGAAGATTGCTTCCGAAATGCTGGCCGACATCGACATGGAAACGGTCGATTTCGTGGCCAACTACGACGGCAAGGAGCAGGAACCGGTCACGCTGCCCACCCGCATCCCGAACCTGCTCATCAACGGTTCGTCGGGCATCGCGGTGGGGATGGCGACCAATATTCCCCCGCACAACCTGTCCGAAGTGATCGACGCCTGCCAGGCGTTGCTGAAAAATCCCGATATCACCGTCGATGAGCTGATCGGGATCGTGCCGGCGCCCGACTTCCCGACCCGCGGCATCATTTACGGGACGGCGGGGGTCAAGGAGGGCTACCGCACCGGCCGCGGCAGGGTGATCATGCGCGCGCGCACCCATTTCGAGGAGGCGGAGAAAGGCGGCCGGGTCTCGATCGTCATCGACGAGCTTCCGTACCAGGTCAACAAGGCGACTCTTCTGATGAAGATCGGCGAGCTGGTGCGCAACAAGAAAATCGAAGGCATCGCCGATATGCGCGATGAGTCGGACAAGAGCGGCATGCGCGCGGTGATCGAACTCAAGCGCGGCGAAGTGCCGGAGATCATCCTGAACAATCTGTGGAAAGAAACCCAGATGCAGGAGAGCTTCGGCATGAACATGGTTGCGCTCGTCGACGGCCAGCCGCGGCTCCTTAACCTCAAGCAGTTTCTCGACGCGTTTCTGCGCCACCGCCGCGAGGTGGTGACGCGGCGCGCCGTGTTCGAGTTGAGGAAGGCGCGCGAACGCGGCCATATCCTCGAAGGCCTGGCGGTCGCGCTGTCCAACGTCGATGACGTGATTGCGCTGATCAAGGCGGCACCCACCCCGGCGGAGGCCAAGGTGGAGCTGATGGAGCGTTTCTGGCGCTCCAGGCTGGTCGAGGAGATGCTGGCGCGCGGCGAGGGTGAGGCGTCGCGCCCGGAAGGCTTGTCCCGTGATTTCGGTCTGCAGAAGAAGGGCTATCGGCTGTCCGACGTGCAAGCGCAGCAGATCCTGGAACTCAGGCTGCAGCGGCTTACAGCGCTCGAGCGGGACAAGATCGTGACCGAGTACAGGGAAACGATGGAAAAGATCGTCGACCTGATCGACATTCTGGCGAAACCCGCGCGCGTGACGAAGATCATTTCGCAGGAGTTGGCCGAGATCAGGAAACAGTACGGCGACGAGCGCCGCAGCGAGATCGTCACCGACACCCAGGACCTCGCCATGGAGGACCTGATTGCCTCCGAGGATGTGGTGGTGACGCTGTCGCACGGCGGTTACATGAAGTCCCAGCCGGTCGCCGACTACCGCGCGCAGAAGCGCGGCGGCCGCGGCAGGCAGGCCACGACGACCAAAGAGGACGATTTCGTCGACAATCTGTTCATCGCCAACACCCACGATTTCATCCTGTGTTTCTCGAACCGCGGGCGCGTCTACTGGATCAAGGTCTACGAGGTGCCGCAGGGCAGCCGCTCTTCGCGCGGCAAGCCGATCGTGAATCTGGTGCCGCTGATGGAGCACGAGAAAATTACCGCCGTGCTTCCGGTGAAGGAGTTCGACGAAAACCACTTCGTTTTCATGGCGACGGCCAACGGCACCGTCAAGAAGACCGCGCTCTCCGCGTTTTCGCGCCCGATGTCCAAAGGCATCATTGCCGTTAATCTCGACGACGGCGATTATCTGATCGGGGTTGCGATCACCGACGGCAAGCAGGACATCATGCTGTTCTCCGACGGCGGGAAAGCGGTGCGCTTCGCGGAGTCCGAAGTGCGAGCGATGGGACGCAACGCCGCCGGCGTACGCGGAATGAAACTGCAGAAAGGACGGCACGTGATCGCGCTGCTTCCCGCCGCCAACGAACATCAATCGGTTTTGACCGCAACCGAGAACGGCTACGGCAAGCGCACGCCGATATCCGAGTATACGCGCCACAGCCGCGGCACCCAGGGCATGATCGCGATCCAATGCAGTGAACGCAACGGTCCGCTGGTCGCGGCGCGGCTGGTCGCCCCGGACGATGAAATCATGCTGATCACGGCCCGCGGCGTGCTGATCCGCACCCGGGTATCGGAAGTGCGCGCGCAGGGACGCTCGACGCAAGGCGTGCGGCTCATCAACCTCGACGAGGGCGAAAAGCTCGCAGGCCTGGAGAAAATCGTCGAGGCGGACGATGAAAACGGTGACGAGTGAGGGGTGAGGCGGAAACCCGGATTCCCGTTTTGGGTTTTGCACCTAAAGCCTGACGCGTCGCGCTCTTGTTAGCGCAATATTCAGTGACGAAACGATGGAGTTACGAGGACGAATGATGTCGCGAGTCTACAATTTCAGTGCAGGCCCGGCCGTATTACCGGAGCCGGTTCTCAAACAGGCCGCAGAGGAAATGCTCGACTGGCACGGCAGCGGCATGTCGGTGATGGAAATGAGCCATCGCGGCAAGGAGTTCATCGCCATACACGCGCAGGCCGAAGCGGATCTGCGCGAACTGCTGGCGATTCCGGCCGATTACAAGGTGCTGTTCCTGCAGGGCGGCGCGGCAGGACAATTCGCCGTTGTGCCGATGAATCTGCTGCGCGGCAAGAGCGCCGCCGATTACGTCAACACCGGCTACTGGTCGAAAAAGGCGATTGGCGAGGCGAAGCGTTACTGCAAGGTCAACGTTGCCGCGAGTTCCCAGGACGCGAACTTCACCTACGCGCCCAAACAGGACAAATGGCAACTCGATCTCAACGCGGCCTACGTGCACATCACGTCAAATGAGACCATTGGCGGCGTGGAGTTTCACTGGATTCCCGATACCCAAGGCGTGCCGCTGGTGACCGACGCCTCCTCGCACATCCTGTCGCGCCCGATGGATGTGAGCCGCTACGGCCTGATCTACGCCGGGGCGCAGAAAAATATCGGACCGGCGGGGCTCACCATCGTGATCGTGCGCGAGGAGCTGATCGGTCAGGCATCGCCCACGACGCCGGCGGTGTTTGATTACAAAGTGCAGGCGGAGGCCGACTCGATGCACAATACACCGCCGACGTATGCGGTATATATCGCGGGGTTGGTGTTCCAGTGGCTGAAAAACCTGGGCGGTCTGAAAAAGATGGAAGAGATCAACATCGCCAAGGCGAAACTCGTCTACGGCTATCTCGATCAGACCGAATTCTACCATTCGCCAGTGGCGAGAGAGGATCGCTCGCGCATGAACATTCCGTTCACGTTACGCAACTCTGCGCTGGACGACGCGTTTCTCAAGGAAGCGAAAAGCCACGCTCTTACCCAGCTCAAAGGCCATCGTTCGGTGGGCGGGATGCGCGCTTCCATCTATAACGCGATGCCGATCGACGGGGTGAAAACTCTCGTCGAGTTCATGCGCGAGTTCGAGCGCAAACATGGCTGACCAGTATAAGATCCTGACGCTCAATGCGATCTCCGGCGTCGGGCTCAAGCGGTTTCCCGCCGCGCGCTATGCCGTCGGCGGCCAAGTCGACGACCCGGACGCGATTCTGGTGCGCTCGCACGACATGCACGAGATGGCGATTCCCGGCAGCGTGAAGGCGATCGGTCGGGCCGGCGCCGGCACCAACAATATTCCGGTTGCGAAAATGAGCCAGCGCGGCGTGCCTGTGTTCAACGCTCCAGGCGCCAACGCCAATGCAGTCAAGGAACTCGTCATCGCCGGACTCTTGATTGCCGCACGTAATCTTCTGCCGGCGCTCAAGTTTGTCGAAGGGCTGAAGGGCGACGACAGGGCGCTGAACACGGTGGTTGAGGACGGCAAAAAGCAGTTTTCCGGCAGCGAACTACCCAGACACACCCTGGGTGTTATCGGGCTGGGCAAGGTGGGGAGCCTGGTGGCGGACGCCGCGATCAGGCTCGGCATGAATGCTCTTGGGTATGATCCGGAAATCACCGTGGATGCCGCGTGGAGCCTGCCGTCGCAGGTGAAAAAGGCGCATAGCATCGAGGAGGTGCTCAAGAACTGTGAGTATGTGACGCTGCATGTGCCGCTGCTCGACGCGACCCGCCACATGATCAATGCCGAGCGCGTGAGACTCATGAAGCATGGCGCGATCCTGCTCAACTTCTCGCGCGATGGCATCGTCGATAACGATGCGGTGCTGGAAGGACTCAATACCAGGCGCCTCCGACATTACGTTTGCGATTTCCCGGCGCAGAAACTGCAGGGAAATCCGCACGTCGTGGCGCTGCCGCACCTCGGGGCCTCCACACGCGAGGCCGAGGAGAACTGCGCGGTGATGGTGGTCGACCAGGTGCGCGATTTCCTGGAGAACGGTAACATTCTCAACGCCGTCAACTTTCCGGACGTGGTGATGGTGCGTGAATCAGCGTATCGCATCGGCATCGCCAACGCCAACGTGCCGAACATGGTGGGACAGATTTCCACCGCGATGGGAACGGCCGGGCTCAACATTCACGACATGATCAACAAATCGAAGAGACAGATGGCTTACACGCTGGTCGATGTCGACAGTGCGGTGCCCGGTGACGTGGTTGCCCGGATCGCGCAAATCGAGGGCGTGCTGTCGGTGCGTTACCTCCCGCTGGAAAACCAGTGATTAAGTGATTGGGTCATTAAGTGATTCAGGAGCCCTTGGTTGTCTCGTCTTTTACTCGGCTCAATTACCCAATCACCCAATCACCCAATCACCCAATCACTCAATCACTGAATCACCGCCATGAGCGAGAAGCTTAAGAGCATTCGCGATCAGATCGATGCGCTCGACAAGCGGCTGGTCACGCTGCTTTCGGCGCGCGCCCGGCTCGCGCAGCGCATCGGCAAGCTCAAGCAGGGAGGTGTTTATCGCCCGGAACGCGAGGCGCAGGTGTTGTGGCGGGCGAAGGACATGAATCGCGGCCCGCTCTCCGACGCGGCTCTGGCGCGCCTGTTTGCAGAAGTCATGTCGGCATGCCGTGCGCTCGAGGACCAGACGACGGTCGCCTATCTCGGGCCGCAGGGCACTTTCAGCCAGGAAGCCGTGCTCAAGCATTTCGGGGGGCTCGCTGCGACGCTGCCTTGCAGCTCGATCGACGAAGTGTTCCGCCAGGTGGAAACCGGCACGGTCGGCTACGGCGTGGTACCGGTGGAGAACTCCACCGAGGGTGCAATCGGCCGCACGCTCGACCTGTTGCTTACGACGCCGGCCAAAGTCTGTGGAGAAGTGATGCTGCCGGTGCGGCAGTGCCTGATGGCAAAAGGCAGGAAGCGCAACGAGATTCGCAAAGTGTATTCCCACACCCAGAGCCTGGCGCAATGCCAGCAGTGGCTCGCGCGCAACCTGCGGCACGCCGAGAGCATCCCCGTGGTGAGCAATGCGGAAGCCGCCCGGCTGGCGAGCCAGGACCGCCGTGCCGCTGCGATCGGGGCGGAAACCGCGGCGGCGCTCTACGGACTGAACCTCCTCGCGCGTAACATCGAGGACGAGCCGAAGAACACCACGCGTTTTCTGGTAATCGCCGAACACGATGCCGCGCCTTCGGGCAAGGACAAGACTTCGCTCATCATGTCAACGCGCAACGTTCCGGGAGCGGTGCATGAGCTGCTGACGCCGCTCGCGGTCAATCGGGTGAGCATGACAAGGCTCGAGTCGCGCCCGGCACGCACCGGGCTGTGGGAATACGTGTTCTACGTCGACATCGAAGGCCACCAGCGGGACGCCAACGTTGCGCGCGCGCTCGCCGGGCTCGGGAAGAAGGCGTCGTTTCTCAAGAACCTTGGATCGTATCCAGCGGCGGTAACCTGACGGAGCGTTCAGGGTTGAGAGTCGAGCGTTAAGAGTGAACGTGCATTACTTTCTAGTGACCCTCAACCCTCAACGCTTAACACTCAACGCTTAACACTCAACGCTAATCGATGAAAATCTGCGACCTCTCACCTCCGTATATCCGCGCCATTGCGCCATATCAGCCGGGCAAGCCGATTTCCGAGCTCGCGCGCGAGGTGGGTCTCAACGAAGCCGACATCATTAAACTGGCGTCGAACGAAAACCCTCTGGGGGTGAGCCCGCGGGCGCGGCGTGCGATACAGAACGTCCTCGACGGGCTTGCGCGCTACCCGGACGGCAATGGTTTCGAGCTCAAGCAGGCGCTCGCTGCGTTTTACGGCGTGGCGCGGGAACAAATCGTCCTTGGCAACGGCTCCAACGACGTGCTCGAACTCGCGGCGCGGGCGTTTCTGACCCCCGCCGACAGCGCTATCTACTCGCAGCACGCGTTTGCCGTCTACCCGCTCGCGGTGCAGGCGATCGGCGCCACCGGCATCGAGGTGCCGGCCAGGGATTTCGGTCACGATGTGGACGCCATGCTGCGCGCGGTGCGTTCGAATACGCGCCTGGTGTTCATCGCCAACCCCAACAATCCGACCGGCACCTTGGTGCGGGCGCCGCAGCTCGAGGCGTTCCTCTCGGCACTGCCGCGGCAGATACTGGTGGTGCTCGACGAGGCTTACAACGAGTATCTGCGGCCTGAACTGAAGACGGACAGCATGGGCTGGCTCAAGCGCTTTCCGAATCTCGTGGTGACGCGCACTTTTTCCAAGGTCTACGGACTGGCGGGTCTTCGGGTGGGTTGCGCGTTTTGCGATGCGGGCGTGGCGGACCTGATGAACCGCGTGCGGCAACCGTTCAACGTCAACAGCGTATCGCTCGCAGCGGCGGCTGCGGCACTTGGTGACACGGACTTCGTGCGCCAGGGCTTCGAGCTGAACCGCGCCGGCATGAAACAGGTCACGGATGGCCTCACACGACTTGGCATCGAGCATATCCCGTCCTACGGCAATTTTGTGAGCTTCCAAGTGAAGGATGCCGGCGGTGTTTACCAGAGACTGCTCAGTCTCGGGGTCATCGTGCGGCCGATCGCCAGTTACGGCATGCCGGATTATCTGCGCGTCACCATCGGGCTCGAATCGGAAAACGCAAGATTCCTGGACAGCCTCGAGCAGGCCATTGCCGCTTGAATGACGCTTGAAAAAAACCTTCACCGCAAAGACGCTAAGGCGCAAAGGTACGCAGAGGGCTGTGATATTGAATCTTATATTATCTTTGCGTTGTCTTTGCGTCTTTGCGCCTTTGCGGTTCAATGAAGAATGCCGGCCAAGCTCAAAATAGGCAAGCTGGTGGTGATCGGCGTGGGCCTCATCGGCGGTTCGTTCGCGCTCGCGTTGAAGAAAGCGCGAGCGGTGAAGCAGGTGACGGGCGTCGGACGCACACGCCGCAATCTCGCCGTTGCGCGGCGTCTGGGCATCATCGACGAAGCCCTCGCCGATGCGGCACGCGCAGTCGAGGAGGCGGACTTCGTTCTGCTCGGCACGCCAGTCGGCCAGATGGCGGAGGTGATGGCAAGCATCGCGCCGCATCTTCCGGCGCACGCCGTGATTACCGACGGCGGGAGCACCAAGCAGGACGTCATTGCCTGCGCGCGGCGCTTCCTCGGCAGCCATTTCGCGCGTTTCGTGCCGGCGCACCCTATCGCTGGAACCGAAAGGAGCGGTGCCGCGGCGGCGCAGGCCGATCTCTACCGCGACAGGACCGTGATACTCACGCCACAACCCGAAACGACGGCGCGCGCGGGGCGCACCGTGCGCGCGGCCTGGCAGCAGTGCGGCGCGCGCGTGATCGAACTCGATGCGAAAGAGCACGACGAGATGTTCGCTGCGGTGAGCCATCTGCCGCACGTCGTTGCGTTTGCCCTGGTGAACGCCTTGGCCCAGCGGCCCGGGGCGCGCAAACTGTTCGGATTTTCGGGCGCGGGACTTCGCGACACGGTGCGCATAGCCGGAAGCTCCCCCGAGATGTGGCGTGACATCTGCCTCGCGAATCGCGCCGCGCTGCTGGATGCGCTGGAAGGTTATGAAGCGGAAATCGAACGGGTGCGCGCCGCCATCGAGAGCGGCGACGGCGCCGCTCTCGGCAAAATGTTCGAGCAGGCGCGGGCCGTGCGCAGCGAGTGGCTGTTGGGGAAGCAACGGTAGCGTCGCCCGCCCCAGGATGCACCGATGACGGCTGTGGATTATCTCGATCTCGCTCCCATCCGGCGCGTGCGCGGGACCGTCAAGCTGCCTGGATCGAAGAGCATCTCGAACCGCATCCTGCTGCTCGCGGCGCTGGCCGAGGGAAATACGCGCATCCGCGATGTGCTGGAGTCGGATGACACTCATTACATGCTACAGGCGCTACATACGCTCGGCGTGCGATGCGAATCCGAAGGCGCGCGAACGGTTCTCGTGCGAGGCGCGGGTGGCGCCTTTGCTGTCAGGCGCGCCGAGCTTTTTCTCGGCAATGCCGGCACCGTGTTCCGGCCGCTTACCGCGGTGCTGGCGATCATGGGCGGCGATTACCGCCTTTCAGGCGTGCCGCGGATGCACGAGCGGCCCATCAGCGATCTGGTCGAGGCGCTAAAAAGCCTGGGCGCCGACATCGAATATCTGGGCAAGCCCGGCTATCCGCCGCTTGCCCTGCGGCCGGGGATCATTCGCGCCGGCGGGGCGATCAGCGTGCGTGGTACCGTGTCGAGCCAGTATCTCACCTCGGTGCTCCTCGCGCTGCCGCTCACTCGCGCCAAGACTGAGGTTGTAGTCGAAGGCGAACTCATCTCGAAGCCGTACGTGGAGATCACGCTCAACACCATGCGCCGCTTCGGGGTGGAGGTGGCGCGCGAGGGATGGTCCGCGTTCGCCATTCCCGAAACATCCGGCTACGTGAGTCCGGGCGAGATTTATGTCGAGGGCGACGCATCATCAGCCTCGTATTTTCTCGCCGCGGGGGCGATCAGCGGGCTGAGCGGTGGCGGACCGGTGCGCGTCGAGGGCGTGGGACGCGCGAGCATCCAGGGCGATGTGCGCTTTACGGAGATTCTCGAGCGCATGGGCGCGAGAATCACCATGGGTCACAACTGGATCGAGGCGGGAGCGGGAAACGAGGCAGTGAAGCGTGGCAAGCTCAGGGCGATCGATGCCGACTTCAATCACATTCCCGACGCCGCGATGACTGCGGCGGTGGCGGGGCTTTTTGGAGACGGTCCGACTACGCTGCGGCACATCGGGAGCTGGCGTGTAAAAGAAACCGACCGAATCGCCGCTATGGCGACGGAATTGCGCAAGCTGGGAGCCACAGTGGAAGAGGGAACGGACTATCTGCGGATCACGCCTCCTCAATCCTCAATCCTCAATCCCGGGGTTTCCATCGACACCTACGACGACCACCGCATAGCGATGTGTTTTTCGCTCGCCGCGTTGGCCGGCGTTACGGTGCGCATCAACCATCCGGGCTGTGTCGCAAAGACCTTTCCGGAATATTTCGCCGTGCTTGCCGGAATCTCCGAGCATTGAGCGTGGTGCGAAGTCTGCCGCCCGTAATCGCGATCGACGGTCCTTCGGCCTCGGGCAAAGGCACGGTAGCCAAGACGGTTGCTCGAGCGCTTGGTTTTCACTATCTCGACAGCGGGGCGCTCTACCGGCTCGTGGCCTTGGTGGCGCTGGAAGCCGGGCTCAATATCGAAAACGAATTAACAATATATGATATCGCTCTGAAACTTAATGCTAAGTTTGAAGACGATGCCGTGCATCTTGAGGGCCGCGACGTTACCGATGCGATCCGTAGCGAGGCGGTCAGCGCCACGGCTTCCGCGGTCGCTGCACTGCCCACGGTGAGACGGGCTTTGCTTGAGCGCCAGCGGGCGTTTCGCAAGCCCCCCGGTCTGGTGGCGGATGGCCGTGACATGGGTTCAGCAGTTTTTCCCGATGCCGTGCTCAAAGTATTCCTTACCGCGACTCCCGAGGAACGCGCACGGCGGCGATATAAACAGTTGATGGAAAAAGGATTGAGTGCTAACATGGCAGCCCTTTTGCAGGATATTCAGGAGCGCGACGCGCGCGACAGCGCGCGGGCGGTAGCACCTCTGCAAAAATGTGCTGACGCTGTTGAAATTGACACTACCGCGATGGCGGCGGCGGCGGCGGCGTTGCAAGTAGTGGCGCGGTACAGACAAGCATCACGGGCACCATGAGCCGGCACGGTTCATGGTTTTTTTAACTCGCCCCGTCGCCATGACGGGCTTCCTAACACATTGAATCTGAATGATGAAAACTTCTTCCCCGGGATCAGGGTCCGCTGAAAATTTCGCCGCGTTATTCGAGGAAAGTCTTTCCCGCAAGGAAATGCGGGTGGGCGAAGTGATTACCGCTGAAGTGGTACGCGTCGATGAAAACTTTGTGGTGGTCAACGCCGGGCTCAAGTCGGAAAGCTATATTCCGGCAGACGAATTCCGCAACGACCGGGGCGAGATCGACGCCCGGCCCGGCGACTTCATCAGCGTGGCCATCGAATCGCTCGAAGACGGCTACGGCGAGACCCGGCTCTCACGCGACAAAGCCAGGCGATTGGCGGCGTGGCACGAACTTGAAGAGGCGCTCGAGAAAGGTACCGTCGTTTCCGGCACGATAAACGGCAAGGTCAAGGGCGGGCTCACGGTCACGGTCAACGGCATTCGGGCTTTTCTGCCCGGCTCGCTCGTCGACATCCGTCCGGTCAAGGACACCACGCCGTATGAGAACAAGCCGTGGGAGTTCAAGGTCATCAAGCTCGACCGCAAGCGCAACAACGTGGTGGTGTCGCGCCGCGCCGTGCTCGAAGAGTCCCAGGGCGAAGAGCGCCAGAAGCTGCTCGAGAGCCTGCAGGAAGGCGCGGTGGTGAAGGGTATTGTCAAGAACATCACCGACTACGGCGCGTTCGTGGATCTGGGCGGCATAGACGGGTTGCTGCACATTACCGACCTCGCCTGGCGCCGCGTCAAGCATCCGTCTGAAATTCTCAACGTCGGTGATGAAGTCGCGGCCAAGGTGCTCAAGTTCGACCAGGAGAAGAACCGTGTGTCGTTGGGGCTGAAACAGCTCGGGGAAGACCCGTGGGTCGGACTCTCGCGGCGCTATCCGCCGGGGACGCGGCTCTTCGGCAAGGTCAGCAATCTTACCGACTATGGGGCGTTTGTCGAGATCGAAGCGGGCATCGAGGGGCTGGTGCATGTCTCCGAAATGGACTGGACCAACAAGAACGTCCATCCCTCCAAGGTGGTGCAGCTTGGCGACGAAGTCGAAGTCATGGTGCTGGAAATCGACGAGGAGCGCCGCCGCATTTCGCTCGGCATGAAGCAGTGCATGCCCAATCCCTGGGAAGAGTTCGCCATGAACCACAAAAAGGGCGACAAGGTGCGCGGCCAGATCAAATCGATCACCGATTTCGGCATCTTCATCGGGCTTTCCGGGGGAATCGACGGTCTGGTGCATCTGTCCGATCTGTCCTGGACGCAGCCGGGCGAGGAGGCGGTGCGCAACTACAAGAAGGGCGAAGAGACTGA
This sequence comes from Betaproteobacteria bacterium RIFCSPLOWO2_12_FULL_62_13, assembly GCA_001771985.1. Classification (GTDB taxonomy): domain Bacteria; phylum Pseudomonadota; class Gammaproteobacteria; order Burkholderiales; family SG8-41; genus DSOT01. Next base: position 25,029 of record MERG01000199.1, read on the forward strand.
AGCAATGGTGCTGTCGATCGACGTCGAGCGCGAGCGCATCTCGCTGGGCATCAGGCAGCTCGAAGGCGATCCGTTCACGAGCTATATCTCGGCGCACGAGAAGAATTCGATCGTCACCGGCACCGTAAGGTCGATCGACGCCAAGGGGGCGGTCGTCCAGCTCGACACCGAAGTCGACGGCTACTTGCGGGCCTCGGAAGTGGCGCGCGACCGCGTCGAGGACATCCGTACGCGGCTCAAGGAAGGCGATTCCGTGACCGCGTTGATCATCAATATCGATCGCAAGAATCGCGGTATCAATCTGTCGATCAAGGCGAAGGACATGGCGGAAGAGGCCGAAGCGATGCAGAAGATCGCCGCGGACAAGCAGGCGAGCGCCGGCACCACCAACCTCGGCGCGTTGCTCAAGGCCAAGTTGGACGTGGCGAATACCCAACAATAAGGGAGGTCCATGACCAAGTCGGAGTTGATCGCGAAGCTTGCGGCGCGCTATCCGCAGTTGGTGGCAAAAGACGCCGAGCTCGCGGTGAAGATGATCCTGGATGCGATGGCGAAAAGCCTCGCCCAGGGCCAGCGCATCGAAATCAGGGGGTTCGGAAGTTTCGGCCTGAACTATCGGCCGCCGCGGACGGGACGCAATCCGAAATCCGGCGAAAAAGTGCAGGTGCCGGCGAAATACGTTCCCCACTTCAAGGCCGGCAAGGAATTGCGCGAACGCGTCGATTTCAAGAAATAACAACCACAAGTCACTTAGGCATCGTTTGTTTGCGGCGGCATAATCGAAAGATCATGCCGTTTTTTTTGTGCGCGAGCCAGTTTTCGGGTCACGATTTGCCGATCGCTGGTCACGGTCATGATATGCTGGATATCTCATGCGCTACCTCCTGTGGATACTCAAGTTTGCTCTTTTCGTGGTGGTCTTGAGCTTCGCCGTCAAGAACACCGATCCGGTGGCGGTCCGCTATTACCTGGGCCACGAATGGCAGGCGCCGCTGGTCCTGGTGCTGTTGGTGGCGTTCTGCCTCGGTGCCGCGGCAGGCGTTATCGCCAGCCTCGCGCAAGTGTTCCGGCAGCGGCGCGAAATCCTGGCGCTCAAGCGCGAATTGCGCATGCGGGGACGCGACGGCGGCGAGACCGTGCCGGGCAATCCTTCAGACGTGGCATGAGCCCAGGCGGCTTGCGGGCGATTCGTCATGGAAATTGAATACTGGTGGCTGCTTGCGCTGCCGCTGTTTTTTGCCCTGGGGTGGCTCGCGGCGCGCATCGACATCAAGCAACTGCTGTCGGAATCGCGCGCGCTGCCGATGTCGTACTTCAAGGGGCTCAATTTCCTGCTCAACGAGCAGCCCGACAAGGCGATCGAAGCCTTCATCGAAGTGGTGAAGGTCGACCCGCAGACGATTGAGCTGCACTTCGCGCTCGGGAGCCTCTTTCGCCGGCGCGGCGAAGTCGAGCGCGCGATCCGCATGCACCAGAACCTGGCCGAGCGTGCGGATCTTGCACAGGAGCAGAAGCTGCAGGCATTGTTCGAGCTCGCGCAGGATTATCTCAAGGCGGGCCTGCTCGACCGCGCCGAGGAGCTTTTCCTCAAACTGGAGGCCACCGCCCACGCCGAAGCGGCGCTCAAGTTCCTGCTGGAAATCTACGAACAGGAAAAGGACTGGCAAAAAGCGATCGGCACCGCCGGAAAGCTCGAGGCGGTCACCGGCCGCTCGCACCAGAAGGAGATCGCAAACTTTTGCTGCGAGCTGGCGGGTAACGAGATGATGCACTCGCGCCCGCATGCGGCGCGCCCATATCTCACCGAGGCGCTGGCCCATCACCGGCTGTGCGTACGCGCCAACATATTGCTGGGCGACCTGGAGATGAGTATCGGCAACCCCGACGCCGCAGTCGAGGCGTGGAAGCGTATCGAAAGTCAGAATCCCGCGTACCTCGCCTTGGTTGCGGAACGGCTGCTCGCCGTGTTCCGGCAGTCGGGCCGGATAGAGGAGGGACTCATTCTGCTGCGCGGTTATCTCGGGAAATACCCGTCGCTCGACCTGCTCAATACGGTTTTTCAGGGAACGATCGAACGCAGCGGAGCAGAACAAGCGTACAGGTTGGTGCGGGACGAGTTGCGCCGTAACCCGACGCTGCTTGGTCTGGACAAGCTGCTGGAAGCCCAGCTCCTGGAAGCGCCGATCGAGCGCCGGCGCGACCTGGAACTGATCAAGGAGCTGGTGCACCAGCATACACGGGGACTAGCCATGTACAAGTGCGACAACTGCGGCTTCCGTGCGCGACAGTTCTACTGGCATTGCCCGGCGTGTGCGGCATGGGAAACCTACGCGCCGCGCCGAACGGAAGAGAAAGGATTGCCGGCGTGACCGTTCACGAGCGAAGCGATCCGCGCCTCATTGTTGCGCTCGACTACCCCGACGCAGAAAGCGCACTCGGGCTTGTCGACCGGCTCGACCCCGCGGCGTGCCGGCTCAAGGTGGGCAAGACCCTTTTCACCGCTGCGGGTCCGGCGCTGGTTAAAACATTGGCGCGGCGCGGCTTCGCGATCTTTCTCGACCTCAAGTATCACGACATACCGGATACCGTGGCGAACGCCTGCAGTGCAGCCGCGGCGCTCGGCGTGTGGATGATCAACGTGCACGCCTTGGGCGGGCGTGTCATGATGCAGGCGGCGCGCGAGGCGCTCGCGCGGGAAAAGCAACCGCCCAAGCTGACTGCTGTAACGGTGCTTACCAGCATGGCGGCGAAGGATCTGGCGGAACTGGGCATCAGCGGCAGTCCGATGGAGGTCGTGGCACGGCTGGCACGGCTCGCGCAGTCGTGCGGGCTGGATGGCGTGGTGTGCTCGCCGCAGGAAACGCGGCAACTGAGGGAGGAATGCGGCGCGGGATTCTGTCTGGTTACGCCGGGGATCCGGCCGGCGCACGCCGGACGCAACGACCAGAAGCGCGTGATGACGCCGCGCGCGGCCATGGAAAGCGGCGCCGATTACCTCGTGATCGGCAGGCCCATCACACGCGCGCCGGATCCGCTCGTCGCTCTGCAGGAGATCAATCGCGAGATCGGACTGAAATGACGACAAGAACAAGAAAGCTGAAAGCGAGCAGAAAAGGCAAGGATCAAGGCGGAAGGGTGAATGAAAGGATGAAGGCGGAAGGCGGAAGGATGAATAAGGCAAGGATGAAGGCGGAAGGCGGAAGGCGGAAGGAAAGCCCCCCGGCGCAGCGCACCGGGAATTCATCCTTCATCCTTCATCCTTCATCCTTCAAGAAGGCTCGCCTTCTCGTTGTTGGCGACGTCATGCTCGACCGCTACTTGTTCGGCGAGGTGGGACGCATCTCGCCCGAGGCGCCGGTGCCCATCGTCACGGTCGACCGCATCGAGGAACGTCCCGGTGGCGCCGCCAACGTCGCGCGCAACGCGGCCGCGCTCGGCGCCGAGGTGAGCCTGTTGTCCGTGGTCGGCGCGGATGAAGCGGGGACGCGGCTCAAGCGGTTACTCGGGAGCGGCCACATCGCGGCCCAGTTGCACCGCGACCGGAGCATCACCACTACGATCAAGCTGCGCGTGATCGGCCGACACCAGCAGCTTCTGCGCGTCGATTTCGAAACGGCGCCGAGCCACGAAGTGCTGGCGTCAAAACTGAGGGATTTCCGCCGGATGCTGCGGACCGCGGATGCCGTGATCCTGTCGGACTATGGCAAGGGCGGGCTCGCGCATATCGCGAAAATGATCGGCGTGGTGCGCCGTGCCGGCAAGCCGGTGCTGGTCGATCCCAAGGGCGAAGATTATTCGCGCTACCGGGGTGCTACGATGATCACGCCCAACCGCTCCGAGTTTCGGCAGGTGGCCGGCGGCTGGATCAGCGAAGCGGAACTTACCCGCAAGGCGCAACGCTGGCGCCGCAGGCTCGGTGTCGATGCGTTGTTGATCACCCGCAGCGAGGAAGGCATGACGCTCTATCAGTCAGGGCGGCGCTCGCACGTGCCGGCGCAGGCGCGCGAAGTCTACGACGTGAGCGGCGCGGGCGACACGGTGATCGCAACGCTCGGCGTAATGCTCGCTGGCGGCGCCGGCATCG
>MERG01000199.1:29136-38384 GCA_001771985.1 Betaproteobacteria bacterium RIFCSPLOWO2_12_FULL_62_13
CGCTGGCGGCGCCGGCATCGAGGAAGCAGTGCGCGTTGCCAATCGCGCCGCCGGCATCGTGGTCGGCAAGTTCGGCACCGCTGTCGTGACCCCGAACGAACTGTTCGGGGGTCACGGTAATGAGTGATGGGTGATGAGTGATGAGTAATCATCTGTTTCCCGCAGCAGTTCAACAACTGTGTTGTTTGTTTCCCCATAGCTCATTTGGCATTTTGTGTTACCCATTACCCATTACCCATCACCCATTACCTTTAGCGGAGCGAACGTGTATTACGTCGTAACGGGCGCGGCCGGTTTCATCGGGTCCAACCTCGTCAAGGCGCTGAACGAACGCGGGGTGAGCGATATCATCGCCGTGGACGATCTCGGCCGCGGCGACAAGGTCGTGAATCTCGCCGACTGCGAAATCGCCGATTATCTCGACAAGGATGCTTTCCTCGAAGCGATCGAGGAGGGCGAGTTCAACGGCGCGCTCACCGCCATCCTGCATCAGGGCGCCTGCTCGGATACCACCGAAACCGACGGCCGCTACATGATGCAGAACAACTACCGCTATTCGTGCGCGCTGCTCGAGTTCTGCATCGCCGAGGAGGTGCCGTTTATCTACGCCTCGTCAGCGGCGGTGTACGGAGCGGGTAAGGTGTTCAGGGAAGCGCGCGAATGCGAAGCGCCGCTCAACGTCTACGGCTATTCGAAGTTCCTCTTCGACCAGTGGGTGCGCCGGCGCTGGAGCGAATTCACCGCGCAGGTGGTGGGGCTGCGTTATTTCAACGTTTACGGCGAGCGCGAACAACACAAAGGCCGCATGGCCTCGGTTGCGTTTCATTTTTTCAACCAGTATCGGGCTGCGGGCGGCGTCAGGCTGTTCGAAGGCAGCGGCGGCTTCGGCAACGGCGAGCAACGGCGGGATTTCGTGTCGATCGAGGACGTGGTCAAGATCAACCTGTTTTTTCTCGATCACCCAGATAAATCGGGGATCGTCAATACCGGCACCGGCACGGCGCAGAGCTTCAATGAAGTCGCGGTGGCGGCGGTCAATGCCTGCCGCAAAGCCCGGAAGGAGGCGCCGCTTGCGCTTGCTGAAATGCAGCAGCAGGGCATCATCCGCTATATCGCGTTTCCGGAGGAACTGAGAGGAAAGTACCAGAGTTATACGCAAGCAGACGTGTCCGCACTGCGCGACTCGGGTTACACTGCGGCTTTTCTCACCGTCGGACAGGGCGTTGCACGTTACTGCGAAAAGCTGTTAAAGCGTGCCGGGGAATAAAATGCCGCCACATTTCAAGACACTGGAAGATTTCATCGGCGACACGCCTCTGGTCAGGCTGAAGCGCATCACCGCGGGCGCCGGCAACACGCTGCTCGCCAAGCTCGAAGGAAACAACCCTGCAGGCTCGGTCAAGGACCGGCCGGCGCTGTCGATGATCAGGCGCGCCCAGGAGCGCGGCACGATAAAGCCCGGCGACACGCTGATCGAACCGACCAGCGGCAACACCGGCATCGCGCTCGCCATGTGCGCTGCCATGATGGGGTATCGAATGATCCTCGTGATGCCCGAGCATCTATCGGTCGAGCGCCGCCAGACCATGGCGGCTTTCGGCGCGGAATTCGTGCTGACGCCCAAAGAAGGCGGTATGGAAATGACGCGGGATGTCGCCGAAAAAATGCGTGACGAAGGGAAGGGCGTGATCCTTGACCAGTTCGCCAATCCCGACAATCCGCTCTCGCACTACGAGGGCACGGGCCCGGAAATCTGGCGCGACACCGAGGGGCGGATCACGCATTTCGTCTCCAGCATGGGTACGACCGGCACTATCATGGGCTGTTCGCGCTTCTTCAAGGAACAGAATCCGGCGATCCAGATCATCGGCTGCCAGCCCACGGAGGGTTCGCAGATTCCGGGCATTCGCAAATGGCCGCCTCAGTACCTCCCGACAATCTGCGATTGGAGCCGGGTGGACCGCGTGATCGAGGTCAGCCAGCGCGACGCCGAGGACATGACGCGGCGCCTGGCGTGCGAAGAGGGGATCTTCGCCGGCATTTCCTCGGGCGGCGCGTTGTGGGCGGCGCTGCAGGTGGCGCAGGGAGTGGAAAACGCCGTCATGGTAACCATCATTTGCGATCGCGGTGACCGTTACCTGTCGACCGGAGTGTTCCCTGCCTGAGGTGCGCCCGCTCGCTGCCGCGTTCGCTCTCGCCGTGTGCTGTGCTGCGATGGCAGTATGGCCGCCATTATCCGCGGCGCAGCGCATCACCCTCGCGATCGACGATCTGGAAGCGCCCGGGTTTTCTGCGAGATCGCTCAAGGCCACGCTTGCCGGCGCCGGAACGCGAGAATTGCGGCTGGAACTGGGCACGGTGACAATCCATGGGCGCACCTGGCGCAACGCCCGCGTTCACTGCCGCCGGCTGGTACTGGAGAAAACGGCGATCGCCTGCGCAGACGCGGTCATCGACGTCGGCGAAAAATTCCCGATCTCCTTCACCTATCTAACTCGGGCGAAAGCGCTCGATGTCACGCTCAAACCGGCCGCGGGCGAGGAGTGGCGGCTGCGTGCGACTTTCGACCGGCCGGAGCCCGAAATCGACATCACAGTCGACCATGGCAGGCTGGCGCGTCTTGCGCCATGGCTTCCGGCAGGAGTGCCGCAGGTCAGCGCCGGTACGGTCGGCGGTTCGATGGTGTGGAACGGCGCGCACGGCGTGACCGCGCGGCTCGATGTCGAGGGGTTCGCGTTCAGCGACAAAAGCGGCCTTCGAGCCGGAGAGAAAATCAAGGGCCGCATCAGCCTGGATGCTCAAGAGAGCGGCGGACAATGGCGCTGGCGCGCCGGCGTCGAGTGGCTGGAGGGCGAAGTATTCTGGCAGCCGCTGTATCTGCGGGGGGCGGGGCACGAGATCTCGGCGGAAGGCGCGTTCGATGCTGCGCGTGTGGAAATCCGTGACGGCCGTCTGAAGTTCGCCGCGATTGGCGAGGCGGAGTTTGGCGGGGTATGGGACCGTCGGTCAGGCGCCGTTGCAAACGGCAGTGCGCGCACGGGTAAGCTGGAAGGAGACGCCCTCTATCTGCAAGTGCTGAAGCCCTTCCTCGCCGGCACCGCTCTTGGCGACTTACGCATGGAAGGCGGCGTGGAAATTGATGCCAGGATTGAAAACGCGCAGCTCGCCTCTCTGGAACTCAAGCTCGACAAGTTCTCCGTGGAGGACATCGGACGGCGTTTCGGATTGTTCGGCGTCAATGGCCGAGTGCCCTGGCATTACAGCGAACCGACCCAGGCGGACCTTGCGATCGAGGGCGGAGAGGTTCTGAGGCTGCCGTTCGGGTCCGTCAGGCTCCCGGTTGCGATGCGGGGGCTCCGGTTTGCGCTCGACAAGCTCGAGGTGCCGTTGCTCGACGGGGCGCTCAGCGTGAATGATTTCAGGACCATATCAGCAAGCGGCGGCTGGCGCTGGCGTTTCAGCGGCGGTGTCACGCCGATTTCAATGTCGCGCTTCACGCGAAGCGTCGGCCTGCCAACGATGCACGGCACCCTCTCGGCGGTGATTCCGGAGGTCCGGTACGGGGAGTCAACGCTGGCCGTGGACGGTGCGTTGGTATTCAAGATATTCGATGGAACCGTGGTGGCGAAGAACGTGAAACTGATCGAGCCTTTCGGCAAGGCGCCGAGGCTCACTGCCGACCTTGATGTGCGTCACCTGGACCTGGAACTGCTTACCCGCACCTATTCGTTCGGCAACATCACGGGCCGCGTCGATGCCCGGATCGAGGGGCTCGAACTTGCAAACTGGCAGCCGGTCAAGTTTGATGCGCGCGTGGCGAGCAGTCCTGGCGAATATCCGCGCAAAATCAGCCAGAGTGCGGTGGAAAACATTTCCGCGCTCGGTGGAGCGGGCGCAGCAGCCGCCATCCAGCGCAGCTTTCTGCGTTTCTTCGAGCAATTCGGTTATGAGAGGCTGGGGCTGAGTTGTGTGCTGCGAAACAACGTATGCGAAATGAGCGGCATCGAAGATGCGCCGTATGGCTATGTGATTGTCAAGGGCGGCGGCATTCCGGCGATTTCCGTGATCGGCTACAATCGCCGCGTGGATTGGCAGGAATTGATCAGGAGGCTGAAGCGCATCATGCAGGACAACGTCCGTGCCGTCGTGCAGTGAGACAGGCCGAGGCATGCCACCGAGATTCCCATTGATTGGAATCGCGGCGTGGGCGGCGCTGATGCTCGCGGCGTGCGTGACGATCAACATCTATTTCCCGGCGGCCGCGGCGGAAAAGGCGGCCGACAGGATTATCGAAGAAGTATGGCAGATCAGGAAGGGCGAAGAAGGCGCCCAGGGCGACAAGCCGGCGGCGCCGAATTGAGGGAATAATATGAAGCGGTCTGGTTTCATCCGTTGGGCGCTGATTTGGCTGGTGCTGACCGCGGCGGATGGCGCGCTGGCACAGGCCAATCTCGAGATCAATACACCGGCGATTGCGGCCTTGAAGGCGAGCATGCAGCAGCGGCACGCGCAGCTTGCCGGGTTTTATGCGAGAGGCGCCGTGGGGCTCACCCGCGACGGCGGCATCGCGCTGCGTGATGCCAGTGCAGTGCAGTTGGCGCAGCGTCAGCTCGCGAACTCGCTGGTCGCCGCCGAGAACCAGGACCGCGCGGCACTCTATCGCGAGATCGCACGCGCCAACAGCCATCCGGAGTGGGAAAACGACATTCGCGCGACGTTCGCACAACGCTGGATCGGGAATGCGCGATCCGGCTGGTATTATCAAAATGCCGCGGGCGCCTGGGTGCGCAAGTGACGCCGGTTCTCGCCTTCGACATCGAGACCGTTCCGGACATTGAAGGTCTGCGCCGGTTGCACGGTCTCGATCGAGGGATTTCGGACAGCAGCGTCGCGCAAATGGCGTTTCAGCTGCGCCGGCAGGCGACGGGCGGTGATTTCCTGCCGCTTCATCTGCACCGCGTGATCGTCATTTCGTGCGCCATGCGCGAGCGCGACAGTTTCAGGGTGTGGTCGCTCGGGGGCGCGAACGACACCGAAAGCGAGCTGATTCAGCGCTTTTTCGATGGTATCCAAAAATACACGCCGCAACTCGTTTCATGGAACGGCGGCGGGTTCGATTTCCCGGTGCTGCATTACCGCGGGCTGATCCACGGCGTAAAAGCGCCACGCTACTGGGACATGGGCGAGGGCGACCATCGGGACAGCCGCGATTTCAGATGGAACAACTACATCAGCCGCTATCACACGCGGCACCTCGATCTCATGGACCTTCTCGCGCTCTACCAGCCGCGCGCCAATGCCCCGCTCGACGAATTCGCGAAGCTCATCGGCCTGCCGGGCAAGCTCGGCATGGAGGGCGCTGGCGTATGGGATGCATTCCAGGCCGGCAGGATCGCCGAAATCCGCAACTACTGCGAAGTTGATGCTGCCAACACGTATCTCGTGTTTCTGCGCTTTCAGCTCATGCGGGGCGTGCTGAGCGACCAACAGCACGCGGCGGAATGTGATCTCGTCAGGGCGACGCTCGGCAAGCTTCACGAACCGCATTGGAAAGAATTTCTCGAACGCTGGCGCCCATAGACGAGAGAGGCGAGAGGCGAAAGATCTCTGAAACGCGGCGTCCGGTTCGAGGCCTTTCTTCTGTCGCCTATCACCTCTCGCTTTTCCGCGGTAGACTGTTGGTGCCGTGTTTGCGGCGCATATTGATTACGCCGCGGAAGATCCATGCAACCGGTGCTTGTCGAATCCCTGGATCAGGAAGGCCGCGGCGTGGCGCGCTGCGAGGGAAAGACGATCTTCATCGAGGACGCGCTGCCGGGGGAGATCGTCGAGTTCTCCTCCTATCGCAAGAAAAAAAACTTCGAGGTCGCCACATTGAGCCGGCTGCTCAAGCCGAGCGCGCTGCGCGTTGAGCCGCGCTGCCCGTATTTCGGCACCTGCGGAGGCTGCAGCCTGCAGCATCTGGATGTGCGGGCGCAGGTTGCGGTGAAGCAGCGGGTGCTGGAAGACAACCTGTGGCATATCGGTAAGATCGTCCCCGAAACTGTTTTCGCGGCGATCCAAGGGCCGGCGTGGGGTTATCGCCACCGGGCGCGGCTCTCGGTGCGACATGTGGTGAAGAAGGGCGGCACGCTGGTCGGCTTCCATGAAAAGCGCAGCAGCTATGTCGCTGACATGACAAGCTGCGAGGTCATGCCGCAGCAGGTCTCTTCGCTGCTCAAGCCGCTGCGGGAAACGCTGGGCCGGCTTTCCATACGGGAGCGAATCCCGCAGATCGAAGTGGCGGTCGGCGAAGAGGTGACCGTGCTCGTGTTGCGCGTCCTGCGCCCGATCACCACCGAGGACGGTAGCCTCCTCGAGGACTTTGCCAACCGCCACGCGGTCCGGATTTACCTGCAGCCGCGGGGACCGGATTCGGCGTACCCGATTCAGCCGAAGGCGGAGGCCGACCTCTACTATACCTTGCCCGAATTCGATCTGAAAATCCGATTCGGTCCCACCGACTTCACGCAGGTCAACCATTGGATCAATCGCGTACTCGTGCGGCGCGCGCTGACTCTCCTCGCTCCGCAGCCGGGTGAACGCATCGCCGACATGTTCTGCGGCATCGGCAATTTCACGCTCGCCATCGCGCGGCGCGGGGCGAGCGTGGTGGGCGTGGAAGGCAGCGCCGCGCTGATTGCACGAGCGCGCGCAAACGCTGCCGCCAACGGCCTGGCACGCGCTACGGACTTCCGCGTGCTGGACCTGCTCGGAATCGACCACACAATCTTGAAAGCGCTAGGGCGCTTTCACCGCATGCTGCTCGACCCGCCGCGCGAGGGCGCGATCGAAGTCGTGAAGGCACTGGAAGAAGATGCGCCGGGACGGATCGTCTACGTCTCGTGCAATCCGGCGACGCTGGCGCGCGACGCCGCGGTGCTGGTGCACACCCGGGGCTACCACCTGTCCGGGGCCGGCGTCGTCAACATGTTTCCCCACACGTCGCACGTCGAGTCAATCGCGGTCTTCGATAAGGAAGTTTAACCGCCAAGACGCCAAGGCCGCCAAGAAAGGAAGAAGAAAGAAGCGGACATCAGGGGCGCAAAGGCCACAGAAAGAAAATCAAGAAGAGGGTACGAAAAAAAGCCGGGCACATGCCCGGCCATTCTGGTTCCTGTTTTCCTTGGCGTTCTTGGCGGCCTTGGCGGTTCAGCTCTTAATCGCGGTCGCCGGTCAGCACCATCAGGAGGTGCAGCAGGTTGGCGAAGATATTGAACAGGCTCATGTAGACGCCCGTCGTCGCGATGATGTAGTTGGTCTCGCCGCCATTGACGATGCGGGAAAGGTCGTGCAGCAGGAACAGGGAGAACACGACCACCACCAGCGCCGAGATCGTCAGGGCAAGCGCCGGAATCTGCAGGAACATGTTGGCGATCAGCGCCAGCAGCAACACGATCATGCCCACGAACAGGAACTTGCCCATGAAGCTGAAGTCCTTGCGGGTCGTGGTCGCGATGCCGGCCATTACAAACAACACCGTTCCTGTGCCGGCAGCCGCCAGGCCGACCAACTGCGGCCCGTTCTTCAACGACAGCGCGACTGTAAGCAGGGGTCCCAGCCACCAGCCGAGCAGGAACGTCATGCCCAGCAGCAGCACGACACCGATACCGCTGTTCCGATTAGCGACGATCGCATACTGCAGGCCAATCACCGCCGCGAGTATCACGAAGAAGCTGATGAAGGGATGCTGCATGATGATGCCGCCGGTGCTCATCCCGATGAAAGCGCCGATGACGGTCGGCACCATGGTCAGCGCCAGCAGCAAGTAGGTGTTCCGCAGTACTTTTTGCTGCTGCAGGACAAGCTCCTGCACCGCAATCCCGTAAGTCTGGTTGGTTCGCATTTCAGGTTGCATGGACATGGGGTTGATTCTCCTCGCTAAGCGGTTGAATTTCTCTCTTGCCTAAGACTACCGAATGCGCCTGGAAGTTTCAATGATTTGTTCGCGCGCCGCACGCGGAGCTAGTCACAAGCAATTGATAACGCATGGTATTATACGCAGCAATCGCCAGTTGATGGTGTTTTTGAGGAGGGTTGGCAGAGCGGTCGATTGCGGCGGTCTTGAAAACCGTTGTAGGGCAACCTACCGGGGGTTCGAATCCCTCACCCTCCGCCAGAATACAATATTTCTTTGCGCCCCTCGTAATGACCCAGGCCCAGCTCGCTTTGTGAATACTCATGATGCAGCCTGCCCAATACTGATTTCTCGAGTACAACAAAGCCCCCCATTCGCTATCGGGATTCCATTTTCGCCATCGTCACCGCTCCCTTCGGCGGGTCCGGCGCTCCGGGGCCGAGGCTGCTGTGAGGTCTGCCTCGATCGTAGTGGGTCACCCGCTCTCTGAACATTGATCGCAGGTGCGACTCCGGCAGCGGGATCAACCACAACAGCCGAACGATAAATCTGATGAGCGCGCTCACCCGCTCATCATGCTACGGCTATCCTACGCCGGAAATCTGGTCAACTTCGCGTTGATTCAATTCTTGTGCGCCCCAGGCGAACAGCAGCGCGTCCACTGCAACAGCTCCCTTCCCCTCTTCCCGCACGATCAGCGGATTGATGTCGATGGATTCATAAGCGCCGTTTGCGCTGGCTATGAATCGTGATAGCGCCACCAGCGCTTGCGCGGCAGCATCGATGTCGCATCGAGCCGTACCGCGCGCGCCCTGGAGCAGCGGCGCGCCGCGCAGTCTGAGGATCATGGAGCGGGCGCACTCCTCGCTGACCGGCGCGGTGGCAAACACGGTGTCGCGCATAATCTCCAGGAAAATGCCGCCGGTGCCGACCATGATAGAGGCGCCGAACAGCGGGTCGATATAGGCGCCCAGCGCAAGTTCGACGCCGCGCTCGCAGGGCTGCAGTACCACGGGTTCGTCGGTTGCGCCCGCTTTGGCGCGGGCTGCCAGCAGCTTTTCGTACGCTGCGGGGACTTCTTCCGGCGTGAACGGTCCGGCGATGAGACCGAATTCGGTCTTGTGCGGGAAGCGGTCGCTTTCCACTTTCACGACCACGCGCCCGTGTTCGCGCGCGAGTGCCTGCGCCTCGGCGGCGCTGTGGACCTCGACGGTGCGCACATGCTCGATGCCGGCAAGGAGCTTGCGGGCCGCATTGCCGGCGATCACGCGGTGGCGGCTCGCAGCGGCCGGATATTTCGGGGGCGGCGGCGCGGGCTCCGTCGCGCGCGGGGCGACGACGCTGAGGGCCT
>MERG01000200.1:0-492 GCA_001771985.1 Betaproteobacteria bacterium RIFCSPLOWO2_12_FULL_62_13
CAGAGGGAGAAGGGAGGCTCGAGCTTCCTCTCTCCCTTTGGGAGAGAGGTCAGGAGTGAGGGATGGAGGGGAGATTTGTGGTGCACATGGGTTGTCGCCCATTTGCACGAGACTCAACAGGATACGTGGACCTCGAGCCCGCCATGACGCTGTCGCCGCCCATCGTTAAACCGCGTTTCATGGACCATTATCAACGCCAGACATGTGAGCTAGTGCCGTTCCAACTTGTTTCTCCAAATTCCTGCGACTCGCTTGGCGTACAGTCGGCCGCTGGAGAAACATTTGAATTGCCTGGATAGTTGGAACGGCACTAGAATGAGCAGGCACGCAGTTCACGATAAGAATGAAACCTGTCTCGCTTGGCAAGACCACGCGGCCCACCTTGGCCGGCATACTGCCGCGCGACCGTCTGTTCAAGCTGCTCGACCGTGCCCGCGCGAGTCCTGTGGTCTGGATTACGGGACCACCAGGCGCCGGCAAGACCACACTGGT
>MERG01000200.1:507-2848 GCA_001771985.1 Betaproteobacteria bacterium RIFCSPLOWO2_12_FULL_62_13
TAGACGAAGGTGACGCCGACGTCGCTACGTTCTATTACTATCTCGGGCTTGCCGCCGCCGAGCACCAGAAAACCGCAAGAGACTCCCTGCCGGTCCTGACACCTGAGTACCACGCCGGCCTGTCCACTTTCACACGCCGCTACTTCCAGGCTCTCTACCAGCGCCTGAAATCCCCTTTTGTACTGGTGTTCGACGGCTATCATGAAGTGCCTGCGCAATCCGCGTTCCACGTTGTCATGCGCGATGCCCTGTCGGAGCTCCCGCCGGGCGGCTGCGTTGTTCTCATCAGCCGCAGCGATCCTCCGCCCTCAATGGCGCGGCTGCGCGCCAACCGCGCGATGGAGGTGATCGGTTGGAACGAATTGCGCCTCACGCAGGAGGAATCAAACGCGATCGCCAGGAAGCGCGGCAGAAAGCTCGCTGCGGAAGCGTTGGAGGAACTGTATGACAAGACGCAGGGGTGGGCGGCGGGGCTCATCCTGATGCTGGAGCAGGCGGGTACCGACGAGGCGCTCGGCGAGCCGCAGGATCTGTCCACGCCGCAGCTCGTGTTCGACTATCTGGCCGGCGAGATCTTCCAGAAATCCGATAGCCGCACACAGGAACTGCTTCTTAACACCGCCTATCTCTCACAAATGACCGCGGCGATGGCGGAAGAGCTCACTCGCGACAGCGATGCCGGCGCCATCCTCGCCCACCTCTACCAGAACAACTATTTCGTCACCCTGAAGCAGGCGCGGCCCGAACCTGTTTATCAATACCACCCGCTGCTCAGGGAATTCCTTCTTTCGCGCGCGGCCGAGATCCTCGGCAAGGAACGGCGCATCGAGCTGCAACGCATTTCGGCTGCGCTGCTCGAGGCGATCGGCCGGGTGTCGGAAGCGGTAGCACTGCTGTGCCAAACCGGCGACTGGAAAGAAATGGTGCGCACCATCGATCACCACGGCGCGACCATGCTCGACCAGGGGCGCAGCGAGACGCTCGCGCAATGGGTAGAGGCGATGCCGAAGGAGGCCGTACAGCAGCATCCCTGGGCGGTCTATTGGCTCGCGGCGAGCCGTCTGCCGGTGGCACCGCGCGAAAGTCGGCTGCTCTACGAACAGACGTTCGAGCGCTTCAGCGCGCAGTCCGAGCCGGATATCAAGGGGCTGCTGCTCAGTGCCTCCGGCGCCATCGACGCGATCCTGTTCGAGCTCGACGACTTCTCGTTGCTCGATCGTTGGATCCCGGTGCTCGACAAGCTGGCGCGCGAACATCCTCAGCTCGTGGTTGAAGAAGTGGAAGTGCGCGTGGCCTCAAGCATGTTGATCTCGATGGTCCTGCGCCAGCCTCACCACCCCGACCTCGAGTACTGGGTCGACCGCGCCTCCCGCGCCTCGCGTTCGTGGCCCGACCCCAATCTGCGCATGGCGGTGGAACCACTGGTGGCGATCAGCATTATATGGGCCGGCCACTACCCGAAGGCATGGGCGGTGATCGAGGGCATGCAGCAACTCGCCCAGTCCGCGAACGTCTCCCCCTTCCAGCTCACCAAGCTGAAGACGGTCGAAACCATGTATTACATGCTCACCGCCAATCTCGAGCCGTGCCTGAAATCGATGCAGGAGGGCCTCGACATCGAGCGCGCTGAGGGCGTGCACGTGCTCACCTCGCAGCTTCTCGCCTACGGCGCGGGCGGAGCACTGAGCGCAGGCAGGCTCGATGCCGCCGAGAAGCTCCTCAAGCAGGTGGCCGAGCTCCCAAAGGGTAGCCCGCGCTTCGACATGTGCCTGCACCACCTGTTTTCCGCGTGGGCCGCGGTGTTGCAGCAGGACGCGCTGCGTGCGTATCAGGAGCAAAAGCTCGCGCTGCGCATGGCGGTCGAAGTCGGTTGCCCGTATTTCGAGGTCATGTGCCGCCTGATGTCGGCCCAGGTGCTGTTCGCGTGCGGCGAGGAACGCCCGGCGATGAGCCACCTGCAGCAGGTGCACGATGTCGCGCGTCACATCAGGAACCACCTGCTCGAATTCATGACGCTGATCAATTACGCCTATCACGCGCTCGGGCACGGCCGCCCGCGCTCCGGACTGAACTCGCTGCGTTACGCACTGGAACTCGGCAAGCCGCGCAACTACATGACTTTCCTCTGCTGGAATCCCGCGATGATGTCGACATTGTGCTGCCATGCACTGGAGGCCGGCATCGAGGCCGATTACGTGAAGAGCCTGATCCGCCGCCGGGGGCTTACACCACCCTCGCCCGCTGCCGCAGTTGCGGACTGGCCGTGGCAGTTCAGGGTCGCGACGTTCGGCCAGTTCCGGTTGCTGAAAAACGACAATCCGCTCACGTTCTCGGGCAAGAC
>MERG01000200.1:2916-3279 GCA_001771985.1 Betaproteobacteria bacterium RIFCSPLOWO2_12_FULL_62_13
TTGCCTATGGCGGCAGGGAAGTAAAGGAAGAGCATCTCACCGAGGCGCTGTGGCCGCGCATCGACGGCGATTCCGCGCACCGCTCATTCACCACCACCCTGCACCGATTGCGGAAGCTCCTGGGCGAAGATCGCGCCATCGTGTTGCAGGGCGCGCGTGTTACGCTCGACGCCCGATATTTCTGGCTCGACACCTGGGCGTTCGAGCAGGTCGCGGGGGGGATCGATGCGTCCCTCAAAGGACAGCGCAATCAGATCGATGACGACGCGCTCACCCGCCTGGCCGACAAGCTGCTTGCGCTCTATACCGGGCCGTTCATGGCGAGCGAATCGGACGAGGCGTGGCACATTCCGCTGCGCGAGC
>MERG01000200.1:3380-5054 GCA_001771985.1 Betaproteobacteria bacterium RIFCSPLOWO2_12_FULL_62_13
AAGGCGGTGGGCTACTTCCAGCGCGGCCTCGATGCCGACAATCTCGCCGAAGCGTTCTACCGGCATCTCATGCTCTGCTATCGGCAGCTTGGGCGGCAGGCCGAGGCGATCGACATCTACCAGCGCTGCCGCAAGACATTTTCCGCCGTTCTGAGCGTCGAGCCATCGCGTGAAACGACGGCGATTTACGAGACGCTGCTGCAGCCGTCTTGATGCGCGGTCTTTTTCGCCGCGCAAAATTCACTCTTTGGCGTCCTTTTCTTGCGCGCTATGCGCAGGCTGATGCTCACCCGCCATGCGGAGCGCCTCCAAGAAACCGCATCACGGGTTAGGGATACTCCGAAAAACCGCGAGTTGTGTCGCGAGCGAGCGCAGCTTGGGCGAGCGAGGGCGATGCAAATCAACGTCTTGTATGCATTTGCCCATGCGACGTCGTCCGCCAAGATACGTTAATCAGAGGCTCCCTGAGTAGTCAATGTTTACGCGCCTTGGCCCGAGGCGGTCCTGAGTTGTCGGACGTTACAAGGTATTTTCTGGCTGTCCTGCGGTCCACTCCAGCCCTGCGGCCGACTTCTTCGTATGTGCCGAAGCGCCGATGCAACAGCGTCAAATAGCCGCGCAGCAATTCATCCGCTGCGAGTGTCCCAGCCCGCATCCGTTCGGCAAGCCGTTCGATCTCGTCAGTCGGCGGCCTCGGCTGCTCACCATGGTAATGTCCGGTGAGAAGAATGCGCCGCACTGCTTGTTCGAGCTCGCGCACGTTTCCCAGCCAGCGGTAGTCGCGCGGCAGGTCACGCTCGATCGCCTCCATGACAAGCGCGGAGAGCTCGGCGTTTTCCTCTCCGGCGATGCGCGCGACGAGGAGCCGCACCAGTTCCTCGAGCTCCCGCGGCGACTCCTCGATTCGCTGTCGCAGCGTCGGGACCAGAATCACGTCCGAACACAGACGATAGTAGAAATCGTCACGAAACCGGCCCTCGCTGCGCAACTCGTCGAGGGGCCGGTTGGTCGCCGCGATCACCCGGCCCGCGAACCGCTTCTTCTCGTGGCTGCCCAGCGGGGTGAAGTTCCGCTCCTGCAGGACCTGCAGCAGCTTGATCTGGACCGGGATCGAGACCTCCCCGATTTCGTCCAGGAACAGCGCGCCGTGCGTGTTGCAGCGCTCGAACACGCCTTCATGGTGCTCGATCGCGCCCGTGAAAGAGCCCTTCTTGTGCCCGAACAGCTCCGACTCGATCAGCGTCTCGGGGAACTGCGACAGGTTGATCGCGATGAAACTTTCGGCGAAGTCCGCCGCGAAGCGGCGCTTCTCCGGAAGGTACGGAATGAACTCCGAGCGCCCGATCGCCGCCGCGGCCGAGCCCTTGCCGGTGCCGGTCTCGCCGAGAAGCAGCGTCGAGAAGTCCTCCATCCGGTTCCACAGTCCGGCTTCGTATCCACGCATGTCGTGAGTGAAGACGTTGTCCCACAACGCGCGGCGGAGCCTCCGCATGGACTCGCAATCGCCCGCTAGCGAGCGCAGGATGAAATAGAACGCGCGACGCAACTGGAAGAAAAAGGCGAGGTAGCGCGCCGCTGCGTGTTCCGCGAATCCGCAGCCGACCAGATCACTGATCACAGACGTTGCAACCTGAGCCGCCGATGGAGCATCGCGGTGCGCGGCCTGGCGCTCGA
>MERG01000201.1 GCA_001771985.1 Betaproteobacteria bacterium RIFCSPLOWO2_12_FULL_62_13
CGTCTCTATACGGTGACGTATATTTGCGTGCAACCGTCTCCAGAACCACGCGCTCGCCTGGGGTAAGCTTGATGACAAAAGGGCTCTCTATGGGCATCGTTCCCCTCCTGTGCCGGAAATGATGCCACAAATAGCTTCGGTGCGCCACATATTATACGTCATCGTATTTACGAAATAATGTACTAAGGAAGCCCCGATTAACGTATCTTGGCGCACGAAGTCGCATCGATAGATGCCTGCAACGCGTTGATTTACATCACCCTCGCTCGCCCAAGCTGCGCTCGCTCGCCACAGAACTCGCGGTTTTTCAGAGTATCCCTAATCGCCGATTCTACCCGTCCCGCCTACCCCCCGACTTACCCTACGGCGTATCGCCGAGCGCAGGCTCTCCGTCCGGCTGCCGCGCTCCGATCACGCCCAATCGTTGCGTCAGCGACTGAAGATGCTGGCCGAAATTGTGCGCGTAATACGTCGCGTTGCTCATCACCTTCTTGACGTAATCGCGGGTTTCGTTGAACGGGATGGTTTCGGCGTACACCGCGCCCTCGATCGCCGTGCCACCGCGCCAGGTCCGGGCGCGCCCCGGTCCCGCGTTGTATGCCGCCGAGGCGAGAACCGGTTGGCCGTCGAGCGTGTCGAGGACGTGCCGCAGATAATAAGTCCCAAGGCTCACGTTGGTGTCGATTTCGGTTACCTCCGACCAGCGCCAGTTCTTCAAGCCCAGCTTTTTCGCCACCCACTTCGCGGTGGCCGGCATGAGCTGCATCAACCCGCTCGCCCCGGCGCGCGACCTGGCGCCGGCGATGAACCGGCTCTCCTGGCGGATCAGCCCGTAGACCCAGGCTTCGTCGAGCCCGAGTTCGCCGGTCCGCGCCTTGAGCACCTCGCGATACGGCGCGAGGTAGCGCAGTTCAAAGTCGTGCAGCGCGACGGTCCTGTCGGCGGTATTGATGGCGCGGTCGTAGATCTCATGGCGTCGCGCGACTTCGGCCGCAGCGAGCAGTTGTTTGTCGTCAAACGCGCGGATCGTCCACAGCCATTCGCGTATGCCTTCGAGGCGCAGATTTAGCCGATAGAGTTCCAGCGCGCGGCGGACGCTGGGCAGCCGACCGATGGCGCCCATATCCTCGCTGCTCGGCTTGAACAGCGTCGCCGGCGCAGTGATCTTGCCTCCGAGTTCCTCGACCGCGAGTTGTCCGTAGAAATTGAACTCCGCGGCGAGCGGCTTGAGGATCATTTCCGCCTCCTCAGACTTGCCGAGCGCTTTCAACGCGCGCGCCTTCCAATAGCGCCAGTTCGCCTCCTCGCTTTCTCTCGGCGTCATGGCATCGATGGCCGCGAGCACTTCTTCCCAGTCCCGGGCGCGCAGCGCGGCGCGTGCTTTCCACGCGAGCTGCAGATCGGACAGGTCGGCTGCGCGCGCATACCAGGCGAGCGCATTCGCATCGTGGCGCATCGCGCCGAAATAGGCGATCAGCCCCCACACATAGGCGCGGTCCTCGTCGCTGAAGCGCTCTTCGAGCCGCGCCCAGTGGGCCGCAGCCTGCGGCGGCGAGGTGCGTGCCAGGCGATGGACCGCGAACATGGCCGTCTCGCGTCCGGCGCGGCTCTTGAATTCGAACTTCTTCTTCTCGAGATAGGCGCCGGGGTTGGAAGAAACCAGCCTCAACGCACGGGCATCGGGCGTCTGCCCTTTCGGGAGATACGCGGCAAGGCGGCCAGCGAGCCCGACCTGACCGCCTTCAAGCGCAAGCCGGATGCGCGCCCACACATCGTCGGTCGAGAGCTGCTGCGATGCCGCCAGGGCATCGAACAGCGGCGTACAACTGTCCGGCAGTTCGCGGCTGACGAACCACAACGGCCGCGCCTCGCGTAGCGCCAGCGTATCGATTCGCACCCTCGACTGCAGCGAGTAGCAGGTGATCTCGATGTCCTCGTTGACGGCATGCGGCAGTTCCGCTTCGAAGAGGTCCCACTGCCGGTTCTTGCCCAGCAGCTTCAACCAGTCGTTGCGCAGCCGCTCTGAGAGCGGGCTGTCGCGGCTGGCGTCGATGAAGGCGCGGATATCGTCGGGGCTCGCCTCTTCGAGCCGGGTGCGCAGCCGCCAGTATGTGACGTAGGGCTCGAGCAGGTGACCCTCGAAGCGCTGCGCGTAGAGTTCGAGCTTCCTGGCGTCGCCCACCCGGAAGGCTTCGCGCGCGGCGAGAAAATCATCGTCCCTGCTCGCTGCCCCGGCTGCGGCACTGGAGAGCGCCAGCAATACCCACAGTACCAGTCTCGCCATGATCTTCACGCAGTCCTCATGTCGCTAATTTTATCCGCTTTTCGCGGGCCGGGTAGGCCCGCCCGTCGCAGGTTGGACTTCGTTACCCTGGAAACGCTCCAACGCGCGCAGCGGATGACTTAACTTAAGACGGAGAGGAAAGAAGCGAAAGGAGAGAGTCGTCGATCCCAGGGCGCCTCACAGCCGTTACTCCTCTCGCCTCTCACCTCTCGCCTCTCTTCCATGGCGTCAGCCGAGGAACAGCCTGTAGGCGGCATTCCTGCTCTCGTCGCGCCAGGGATAGCCGACCTTGGCGAGGAAGGCCTGGAATTTCCTCTTGTCCTGCGGCGGAACCTGCATGCCGACCAGCACGCGCCCGTAGTCGGCGCCGTGGTTGCGGTAATGAAACAGGCTGATGTTCCAGCCGCGGCTCATCGCGTTCAGGAACTTCATGAGCGCGCCGGGCCGCTCCGGAAACTCGAAGCGGTAGAGGATCTCGTTATCCACGGTCGGCGCGTGCCCGCCGACCAGGTGGCGAATGTGGAGCTTGGCAAGTTCGTTATCGCTGAAATCGAGCGTCTTCAGCCCGTGGCGCCGCAATGACCTCACCAGGCGTGCCGTTTCTTCGCGGTCGTGCACCTGCACGCCGACAAACACCTGCGCCAGGCGTGGATCAGCGTAGCGGTAGTTGAACTCGGTGATGTTGCGCGGCCCGATCAGGGAGCAAAACGCCTTGAAGCTGCCGGGGTGCTCGGGAATGGTGACGGCGAGAATCGCCTCGCGCGCCTCGCCCAGTTCCGCTTCCTCCGCGACGAAACGCAGCCGGTCAAAGTTCATGTTGGCGCCGCATGCGACCGCCACCAGGGTCTTGCCGCGGATCCCGGTGCGCTCGACATAGGCCTTGGCGCCGGCAATCGCGAGCGCGCCGGCGGGCTCAAGGATCGCGCGCGTGTCCTCGAATACGTCCTTGATCGCGGCACAAATCGCGTCGGTGTCGACGCGAAGCACGTCGTCCACCAGCTCGCGGCACAGGCGGAAAGTCTCTTGACCCACCTGCTTCACCGCCACGCCGTCGGCAAAGAGCCCCACCTGGTCGAGCTTGATGCGGCGGCCGGCCTTGAGCGAACGGTACATGGCGTCGGCATCCTCGGGCTCAACGCCGATCACCTTGATTTCCGGCCGCAGGCGCTTGACGTAGGCGGCGATGCCGGCGATCAGCCCCCCTCCGCCGATCGCGACGAAGATGGCGTGGATCGGCTTGGCATACTGGCGCAGGATTTCCATCCCGATCGTGCCCTGACCGGCAATCACCTCGGGGTCGTCGTAGGGATGGACGAAAGTGAGCCGGTGCCGGCGCTCGAGCTCGCGCGCATGCACGTAAGCCTCGTCGTAGGAATCGCCGCGAAGCACCACATTCGCCCCGCGCGCGCGCACCGCCTCGATCTTGATCTGCGGCGTGGTGACCGGCATCACGATGGTCGCCGCACACCCGAGTTTCTGCGCCGCCAGCGCCACTCCCTGCGCATGGTTGCCGGCGGAAGCCGCGATCACGCCGCGCTTCAGCGCCGCCGGCGGGAGGCCTACCATCTTGTTGTAGGCGCCGCGCAGCTTGAACGAAAAAACGGGCTGCATGTCCTCGCGCTTGAGCAGCAGGCGGTTGTGCATGCGCCGCGAAAGGCTGGGTGCCACTTCGAGCGGGGTTTCGACCGCAACGTCGTAGACCCGCGCGTTGAGAATGCGTTCGAGATAGTCGTTTTTCTTCATGCCAGACCAATGGGGAACGAGGAGCTAAGATTAGCAGGAATCGCCGCTTCAGGGTAAGCGGTATGCCGGTTCTTGGGGTGTTCGGGCGCGAGGTAAATGGTGAATGGGAAACGGGAAATGGTGTATATTGGGTTGCACGCCTCTGTTCACTATTCACCATTCACCATTCACTATTCACCGCCTTTGAATGACCCAGGAAGAAATGAAGCAAGCGGCTGCCCAGGCGGCGATAGCCTACGTTCCCATGGACAGCATGGTCGGCGTGGGCAGCGGTTCGACTGCCAACCACTTCATCGCCGAGCTCGGCCGCATCAAGCACAAGCTCCAGGGCGCGGTCGCGAGCTCGGAAGCCTCCGCGCAGCGGCTGAAGCAGCTCGGCATCCCGGTCCTGGAGTTGAACAGCGTCGACGAGCTGCCGGTCTATGTCGACGGCGCCGACGAAATCACCCGCCACCTCGCCATGATCAAAGGCGGCGGAGGGGCCCTGACCCGCGAAAAAATCGTGGCGGCGGTCGCGCGCAAGTTCGTGTGCATCGCCGACGAAACCAAGCTTGTCGATGTGCTCGGGAAATTTCCACTGCCTGTCGAGGTGATCCCGATGGCGCGCTCCCACGTCGCGCGGGAACTCCTGAAGCTGGGGGGGCAGCCGGAGTGGCGCCGGGGTGTCGTCACTGACAACGGCAATGTGATTCTCGACATTCATAACCTGGAGATCCTCAAGCCCATCGAGCTGGAAACCACCATCAACCAAATTGCGGGAGTGGTGGCGAACGGGCTCTTCGCGCGCCGCGGCGCCGACGTACTTTTGCTTGGCACCGGCCGCGGCGTGCAGACCCTGACCCGACATTAAACTGTCACAATTGTCTGCTATTTTTTTGACGAGGAGGCATAGCCTGTGCCCACCAGCGAACATACCCTGAAGCAGTTCGATGCCGAGCTCGAGGCGGTGCGCGCGCGCGTGCTGCAGATGGGCGGGCTCGTTGAAGAGCAGACCGTGCGGGCGGTCGAGGCGCTCGGCAACGGCAACACCCAGCTTGCCGCGCGGGTGGTCGAAGATGATCACCGCGTCAACGCGCTGGAAGTCGCGATCGACGAGGACTGCAGCACGATCATCGCGCGGCGGCAGCCGGCCGCGAGCGACCTGCGCATGCTGATGATGGTGGTGAAGACCATCACCGATCTCGAGCGCATCGGCGACGAGGCGGCGAAGATCGCGCGCATGACGCAGTTGATCTATGAATCGGATCGGCCCTTCGTGCCGCGCACCACCGAAATCCGGCGCGTGGCGGATATCGCGCTCGGCATGCTGCGCAATGCCCTCGATGCCTTTGCCCGGCTCGACCTCAGCGTCGCGGCGCGCGTCGTGCGCCAGGACGAGCAGGTGGATGATGCATTCCGCGGCATCATGCGCCAGCTCATCACCTTCATGATGGAAGACCCCCGCACCATCTCGCATGCGATCGAGATCCTGTTCATCGCCAAGGCGATCGAGCGCATCGGGGACCACGCCAAGAACATGTCCGAGTACGTGGTCTACATGGTCAAGGGCAAGGACGTGCGGCACACGGGAGTGGAATCGGTCGAACGCGAAGCGCTTGGGCAGCGTTGACCCCTCCGGCAGCAAAAATTCATGGCATCCCGCCCGCGGATTACTTATACTTCGCGCATCTTGACCACGCATGACGAACGCGCAGCAAAGATGACCGTGAAGCGCACGCCCGGGCTGGATGGAACTGCACCCGCCTAGCGCCTTCATCGCCCCGGGCGCCGACACGCCGCCCTCTGTCCCACGCACCGTGTGCGGGGGCGTGGCCCCGCCATCGTCCCCGATCCAGCCCGCGCGGGCCTGCCGCCATGGCTGAGTATTCGACCCTGGCCGCCGTAGATCTCGGCTCGAACAGCCTTCATTGTCAGATCGCGCGTGTTGTCGGCGACCAGATCTATCCGCTCGACGCGCTGCGCGAGCCGGTTCGGCTCGGCGCGGGCCTCACCCGGGAGAAGCTCCTGGACGAAGCCTCGCAGGAGCGGGCGGTCGCGTGCCTGAAGCGCTTCGGCGAGAGGCTGCGCGGATTCGATTCGCGTGTGGTGCGCGCGCTTGGAACCAATACCCTTCGGGTTGCCAAGAACAGCGCGGCTTTTCTCAAGAGGGCCGAAGCCGCACTGGGATTTCCGATCGAGATTGTGGCCGGGCGCGAAGAGGCGCGGCTGATCTACCTCGGGGTGGCGCACAGCCTGCCGCCCTCGAAGGAGAAGCGCCTGGTAGTCGATGTCGGCGGCGGTTCGACCGAATTCATCATCGGCGCCAATTACCGGCCGCACAAGCTGGACAGCCTGTACATGGGCTGCGTGTCCTACAGCCTGCGCTTCTTTTCCGGCGGCAAAGTAACGAAAAGCGCGATGAAGCAGGCCGAGCTTGCGGCCCGCACCGAGCTGCAACCGATCGTCGCGGGGTTCTCGCGCGGTAACTGGCAGCAGGCCGTGGGCTCCTCGGGCACGGTGCGCGCGCTTGCGGACATCCTGCAACTGAACGGCTTCGGCGACGGGCGCATCACGCCCGAAGGTCTCGAGCGCCTGCGCGCCTGCCTGATCAAGGCGGGCGACACGGGCAAGGTTGAACTCGCCGGGCTCCGTCCCGATCGCGTGCCGGTGCTGCCGGGCGGACTCGCCATTCTGAGCGCCGTGCTGTCCGAACTCGACATCGGAACCATGGTGGCAGCCACCGGCGCAATGCGCCAGGGCGTGCTTTACGACATGCTGGGACGCTTCCGCCACAAGGACATGCGCGACGTGACCGTCGCCCAGTTCATGCACCGCTACCATGTCGACGCGCTGCAGGCGCAGCGCGTGGGGGCGCTTGCCCTCACGCTCTACAACAAGCTTGCCGCCGATGGCGGCAACGCGGACGAATCCGCGCCGCATTACCTCGCATGGGCAGCCAAACTTCACGAAATCGGCATCTCGGTCGCCTACAGCGGCTATCACAAACACTCGGCTTACATCATCAATCAGGCCGACATGCCGGGTTTTTCCCGCGATGAGCAGACACGGCTGTCCCTCCTGGTGCTCGCGCACCGCCGCTCGCTCAAGAAGGTCTACGACGAAATCGCAGCCGGGGTCGACTGGAGCATGGTGCTCGCGCTGCGCCTGGCCGTGTTGTTCTGCCGCCGTCGCGCCGATGTCGCATTGCCCCCGATCCGGGCCAGGACGCAAGGACGCAGGTTCCGGCTTGCCCTCGATCTCGAATGGCTGCGCAAGAACCCCCTCACCGTCACCGCGCTGCGCGACGAAACCAGGGAGTGGGACAAGACCGGGTTCGAACTCAACATCAAACCACTGCATGAAGTGGAAGCGACCGACTTGATCGCCGCCTGAGAGCTTCGCTTACGCTCTAGCGCTCACAGCTGACTGCTGACCGGTCAACCCTGCTTCTTGACGCGCTTGAGCGCCGCCTCGATTGCCTCGCACAGCGTTTTCAGTACCTTGATCCGCGCGTGATACTTGTTGTTCGCCTCGACCAGCGTCCACGGCGCGATGCCGGTTGAAGTGCGATCGACCATGTCGCATACCGCGACTTCGTAGTCGTCCCATTTCTTGCGGTTGCGCCAGTCCTCGGGCGTGATCTTGAAACGCTTGAAGGAAATCGTTTCGCGCGCCTTGAAGCGTTGGTACTGTTCCTCCTTGCTGATCGCGAGCCAGAATTTGACGACCACGATGTTTTGCCGTACCAGCTCCTGCTCGAAATCGTTGATCTCGGTGTAGGCGCGCATCCAGTCGGCTTCGGAACAATATCCTTCGACACGCTCGACCAGAACGCGGCCATACCACGAGCGGTCGAAGATCACGAAGCGGCCGCGCCGCGGTACGTGGCGCCAGAAGCGCCACAGATAAGGCTGCGCGCGTTCCTCTTCGGTGGGCGCCGCGACCGGAATATTCTGGTAACGCCGCGCATCGAGCGCGCCCGTGACGCGCCGGATCGCGCCGCCCTTGCCGGCGGCATCGTTGCCTTCGAACACCGCGACCACCGCGATGTCCCTGTAACGGGGATGACGCGACAGGATGTTGAGCCGGCCCTGCCACCTTTCGAGCTGTTTCTCGTACTCCTTTTTCGACATCGGCTGGTCAAGCTCGAGCGCCCGCAGCACGTTGAGCTTATCGACCGGGGGCAGCAGGGGCGGGTTTCTGTCCGGGAGCCGCTTGACCGGTTTGTCGTCGAGCCGCTCGCGCAGCGCCGCAAGCAGCGTCTTGCCCACCGTCAGGCTGCGGTGGGCGGGGTCGGCGCCCGGCACCACGAGCCACGGTGCCTCGCCGGTGCTGGTCTTGCGCAGGAATGGTTCGCACACCTCGTTGAAGCGATCGTAGAGCTTGAACAGCTCCCAGTCGTTCTTGGTCACGCGCCAGCGCGTCTTGGGATCTTTCTCCAATGCCTTGAGCCGCTGCTTCTGCTGCTCCTTCGAAAGATGGAACCAGAACTTGAGCAGCAGCACGCCTTCGTCGGTGAGCATTCTCTCGAAACGCAGGATCTCGGCGATATGCTGGTCGAATCTGCCCGCGCCGATGCGCCCCATCACGCGCTCGACGATGGGCTGCGTGTGCCACGCGCCGAAAAAGATGCCGATCTTTCCCTTGGGCGGCAGCGCGCGCCAGTAACGCCAGATGCGCGGCCGCTCGCTCTCTTCGTCGGAGGGATCGGCAAAGCCGTGCACCTCGATGTGGCGCGGGTCCATCCACTCGTTGAGCAGATTGACGGTTTCGCCCTTGCCGGCGCCCTCCACCCCCGCAACCAGGATCAGCACCGGGAAACGGCTGTTCTGCTTGAGGTCATACTGCGCATTGAGCAGCGCCTCCCGCAGTTTGGGCTCCTGCCGGCGATAGACGCTCTTGTCCACCTTGTGATACAGATTCGCCGATTCGAAC
>MERG01000202.1:0-4690 GCA_001771985.1 Betaproteobacteria bacterium RIFCSPLOWO2_12_FULL_62_13
TCTCGCTCTCGCGCACGCCGGGCTTCAACGCCTCGTAGATGTCCTGGTAGACGCCGTCGCCCATCGCCGCCGCCATGTTGAGCAGCGTGATCTCGTCGTGGCTCTTGATTTCGCGCGCATCCAGCATCACCTGCTGGCCGTCGCGGACCTCAAGTCCCAGCTTCTGCAACGCGAACAGGAACGGCGGCTCCACGACATCGATGCCGAGCGGCATCTTTGCCACCCCTTCCTGCTGCAGAATGTCCTTGATCTCCTTCGCCGCGTCCTCGAACAATCCGACTTTGGGCGATACCGCGCCGCGCAGGCCGGCGAGTCCGGCGAGACAATGGTTCTTCGGCAGCCACGGCGCATACAGCTTGTGATGGCGGGCCGCCGAGCCGAAATCCCACACCCAGGGCTCCCCGTTGCCAGTCAGCACACACCAGCGCGTCAACTTGTCGCGCGCCCATTCACCGATCACCGTGCTCGAGATGTAGCGGATGTTGTACTGGTCGAATACCAGCAGCGCGCCCAGCCCCGACTTGGCGAGCGCGTTGCGCGTGCGCGCGAGGCGGTACTGGTGCAGGCGCCGGAAATCGATGCGCTCCTCGAAATCGACCTGCATGCGGCCCGGCGCCTGCAGCGGCCGCTCCCAGCGATGGCCTGGATTCGCGGGATCGTGCAGTCCGTCGGGACCTTCGTAGGTGCGCTTTTTGGGATCGATGCCCGAAGCCTTGACGGCTTTTGGTTCAGCTTTCTTCGGTTTACGGGGCATGCATTCCTCCTGCTTCGTCGGCGCCAGCGTCAGGATTGCCACACTGTCCAAGTCTACCCCTGAAAGCGACCCGGGAGAGGCATGATAGCCGACGCATCGGCGAGCGCATAGAACCTCTGGACTGTGGGCAACCCGAATTGCCGCGCCATCCAGTCCGCGGATTGAACGTGCGAGTCCGGCATGACGTCAATACGGAATTACGAATGATGAATGACGAACCTAATGAGCAAGACCGTATGCCGGAAATTCCGCACTCCTCGTTTTCCACTCAGCCCTGCTGTTGTTGCATCGCCATGCGCAGGTAACTGAGGTCCATGTACTTTTCCGGCGCGCCCTTCGGTCCCGTCAGGCCTTCTGCTTCCCACACGATGTCGATCACCTGCCGCAGATCTTCCGGCCGGATTACCGGCCGCGGCCGCCGCGCAACATTCTCGAACGCGCGCTCTGCCTCGGGGGGATCGAGGTTAAGCCGGGCGAGCAGGATGGCAATCGCTTCGCGCTTGTTGCGATCATCCTGCAGCCACGCATAGGCAGCGTTGAATCCGCGGATGAAGGCGATGAGCTCATGCCGGTGCTGCTGAGCCCAGGCGCGCCGCGCCGCCGCGATCGAGCCCGGATAGGTCGGAAAGTATTCGCTGGTTGCGCCCAGCCTGCCGAATCCAAGCGCGAACAGGTTGCGGTCGAACGGCGGATTCAGGAGACTTCCCGAAGCCAGCCCGTTCTTCAGGGCGGCGAACCGCTCCCGGGAGCCTCCGATTTCCCGGAAATCATGATCGCCCTCCTTGAGGCCCTTGTCGGCGAGGAGCTTTCTCAGGAGCAAGGCATAGCCGGTGCGCGCACCGTCGACCGCGATGTGCTTGCCCTTGAGATCGGCAAAGGAACGCACGCCGGGCGCGACGACCAGGGAAAGCTCCGGCGCGTGCGCCAGCGCCATGAATATGAGGAGATCCGACCCTTCCTCGACGCTGCGCACGACGTGATCGGACTGCTGAAATCCGATGTCGTAATCGCCGGCCTTGAGC
Source organism: Betaproteobacteria bacterium RIFCSPLOWO2_12_FULL_62_13 (assembly GCA_001771985.1). GTDB lineage: Bacteria > Pseudomonadota > Gammaproteobacteria > Burkholderiales > SG8-41 > DSOT01. Next base: position 1,777 of record MERG01000202.1, read on the forward strand.
TGATCGAGCTGTTTCGTCGAGGAGCCGGTAAGCGTGATTTCGACTTCCAGGCCTTCCTGGCGGAACAATCGCGTTGCCTGCGCCACGTACAGCGGCCAGGTGTTCACGCCTTCCGAGATAATCGCAAGCCGCACCGTCCGTGAGTTCGGCTGCGGCGCAGAACCGGCCCGGCTGAACTGCAAGCACCTATGGAAGAACGAAACAAGGCCTCGCCTGAGCGGCACGCGGTTCTCCTGGATTATCGCGGGAAAAGTCCCGCAGAATGCCCGCGCGGCGCATGTTCCGGGCATCACTCGGCCGCGCCGCCGTGACACGCAATGCTATTTGGCGCTGGACCAATTGTCAATGATCCTTGTATTGGTCTAGAGATGGTTCGACGACGACATTCGTCGCGATGCACCATGCGCAATGTGGCGCTTGGCCGAGGAACGATCGCGGGCCGGTGCCCATTCAGCCGTAGACCAATTTTCGTGGTTGGTTTAGTATGGGCAGGAAGCCGTTTGACGACGGCAACGCGCTGCCTCGCGCGTTGCCGCGCAGCGCACGGAAGGAGCAGGCGTGGCCCACACCAACATGCGTACCCAGCCGCGCACAGGCGCACAGCGCATCCGCGAGTTCATCTTGAGCGCCGCGGCTGACGGTCGTCTTGCGCCGGGCGCCAAGTTGCCGACCGAGCGCCAACTCGCCAGGCGCTTCGCGGTGCCGCGCAACGCCGTGCGCAGGACACTCGCACAGCTCGAAGCCGAAGGCTCGATCACGCGCCACGTCGGACGCGGCACATTCCTCGCCAGCGAACCGCTCGGAGGCGCAGCGGAAGTCCCATTCGAAAGAGTGTTGCACACGAGCCCCGCCGAACTGATGGAAGCGCGGCTCAAGCTCGAACCCGCGCTGGCCGAACTGATCGTCACCAACGCCACACCAGCCGATTTCGAGCGCATGGAAACCTGCCTCGAAAAGGCGGAACGCGCAACCACCCTCGATGAGTTCGAACTGTGGGACGCGGCGCTGCATCAGGCGCTCGCGACCGCAACCCACAACCGCTTTGTGATCCGCGTGCTCGACATGGTGGCGGCCGCGCGGCAACAGGCGGAATGGGGCAAGCTCAAGGACCGGATTGTGACGCCCGAACGCCGCCTCAAGTACCGGGAGGAACACCGCGACATCGTACGCGCGCTCAAGGACCGCGACGCCGACCGCGCGCGCGCCTTCATCATCGCTCATCTGCAGCATGCCCGCCGTAATCTGTTCGGATTTTAGGGGCGCGTAACCGCTGAATCCCGAATCCTGAATCCAGCCTGCGCATGGATATCACGTTCGCGTCGTCAGTAGTCATCCTTCTGCTGGTGATGGACCCGCTCGGCAATATCCCCCTCTTCGTGTCCCTGTTGAGGCCCGTCGAGCCCGCGCGGCGCACTGCGATTATCGTTCGCGAGTGCGCCATAGCATTCGGAGTACTGCTCACCTTCGTGTTTTTCGGCCGCACGATCCTTGACGTGCTGGGCCTGTCGGATTCTTCGCTCAACATTGCGGGCGGCGTCATCCTGTTCCTGATCGCGCTCAGGATGATCTTCCGCCGGCCGGAAGGCGTGTTCGGAGATACTCCTGCCGGCGAACCGTTCATCGTGCCGCTCGCCATCCCTTCGATCGCCGGCCCCACCGCGATCGCCACCGTGATGCTGATGATGTCGCGCGCGCCGGAGCGGATCTGGGAGTGGATCGTTGCGCTCACCGTCGCGATTCTGGTGACGCTGCTATCGCTGATCTTTGCCGAGCGCATCACCAAACTCGTCGGCGAACGCGGCCTGCTCGCCCTCGAGCGCCTGATGGGGCTGATCCTCACCGCCATCGCGGTGGAAATGCTGCTGCGGGGAATCGAGATCTTCGTGCGCGGCCTCTGAAGCCGGCCTTCTTCGAGATTCTTGCGCGCAACCCCGTGCGCCACGAATTACCGCGTGAGCGCAGCTACGAGGCGGTCGCGGGTAAACGGCATGTCGCGTAACCGCACGCCGAGCGCGTTAAAGACCGCATTGCCAATCGCCGCGCCGGTCGGGCCCTGTGCCCCCTCGCCCGCGCCGAGCGATGGTTGATCGGGGCGATTGATCAGCCCCACTTCCACGCAGGGCGCCTCGGCAAAGGTGAGGATGGGATAGTCGTCCCAGGTGCGCGTGGTCACGCGCTCGCGGTCGAAGTTCATCTGCTCTTTCAAAGTCCAGCTCACCGCCTGAATGACGCCGCCCTCGATCTGATTGATGATGCCATCGGGATTGATCACCTGGCCCGCGTCCACCGCCGCCCACGCGCGGTTGACCCGCGCGTCGTTTTCGGCCTCGATTTCCGCGATTACCGCGACATAGCAGCCCAGGTTCTTATAGCGCGCGAAGCCGATTCCCCGGCCGCGCGTAGCGTTACCCTGCTCGCGGCTGCGCCAGCCGGCTTTTTTCGCAACCGTTTCGATCACGGCGCGCGCCCGCGCATCCTTTAGATGCCGCAGCCGGAACTCGACCGGGTCGGCGCCGGCGGCTTGCGCAAGTTCGTCCATGAACGACTCGATCGCGAACACGTTAGCGTGCGCCCCGAGCGATCTCAAGGCGGATGTGCGCAGCGGCGCCTCCCTGACCAGATGATTGGTCACACGCTGGTTGGGGAATTCGTAGAGCGGAATCGCGTTGCGATGGCTCCCGCCCCCCGGCAAGGGCGGATTCCCCGGTCGGGGCGCCTTGACTGGTTGCGCGAGATGCCACGCCGCCAGCAGATTGGCGCCGTCCTTGGGACCGGGACGCGTGCTGTGGCCATGACTCCAGAGGTCGTGCGTCCAGCCGGCCACATTTCCCGCGGCGTCGAGCGCGCCGCTCATTCTGACCACCATCGCCGAGCCGTATGGCTCCCAACCGAATTCGTCCTCGCGCATCCACTG
>MERG01000202.1:4724-6534 GCA_001771985.1 Betaproteobacteria bacterium RIFCSPLOWO2_12_FULL_62_13
AGCAGTGCGGCGTCGAGCGCGGCATCGTCGGCACCGTTGTGTCCATAACAGCCTGCGCCCTCGACATGAGTCACGACAATATCGTTCTCGGCGACACCGAGGACTTTCGCCAGATCCGCGCGCAGCGGAAAAATGCCCTGGCTGTGCGTCCACACCGTATACCCGCCGTGCTCGAACCTGGCGATCGCACACGACGGTCCGATTGAAGCGTGGGCAATAAGAGGGCGCGTGTATTCAGCGCGAAGCGTCTGCGATGAGCGCGCGGCGGCGGCCGCATCGCTTTTTTCGCTGATGACCTCGTCTTCCGACTTCATGTCGAGCAGGTAGCGCGGATCGTTCTGCGGCAGCGTTGGCACTTCCTGCCACCGCGCGCAGCGCGCGAGCCGGCGCTGAGCGCGGATGGCCTGATCTTCACGCTCGGCGATGACCCCCAGGAAATCGCCGTCGCGCACGACCGCCGTCACGCCTGACAGCGCGCGCACCTCGGCCTCGTCAAACGCGGCAAGCCGCGCCCGGCGGCTTGGCGGCCGCGCGACCCGGCCGTGCAGCATGCCGGGCAATTCAATGTCCTGCACGTAAGCCGGCACCCCCGTCACCTTGGCCGGAATATCGAGCCGCGGGACGGATGAGCCCACTACGGTGTGGTGCGCCGCCGGCTTGGGCGCAAGCTCCGCCGTCGCCTCGCGTTTCAGCAGATCGTCGCTCGTGAGTTCCCAATACGTGGTGCGTCCGCCGCTGCGCGCGATGATTTCGCCGTCGGCGACCGAAAGCCGCTCGAGCGAAACGCCGAGCTTGTCCGCGGCGCGCTGGAGCAAGAGGTCGCGCGCTTCTGCCGCGGCGTAGCGCAGCGCCATGCCGCTTTCCTGGATCGAACGGCTGCCCGAGGTCATGCCCTCGTCGGGGCTGTACGACGTGTCGGCTGGTGCGAGCCGGATGCGCCCGATCCCGATGTCGAGTTCTTCGGCGACGATCTGCAACAGCGCGGTGAGTATCCCCTGGCCGATCTCGACCTTGCCGGGAAAGACCGTCACGGTACCGTCACTGTTGATCCGCAGCCAACGGTCGAGCGCGCGGTTGCCGTCGAGGCTGCCGGGAAGCTTGCGCGGAGGGTTGAGAGCGCTCATTCGGCCATCGCGTCGGCGGCGCGGTGGATCGCGCGCAGAATGCGCTGATGAGTGCCGCAGCGGCACAGGTTGCGCGCAAGCGCTTGCCTCAGCTCGGCGTCGCTCGCGCGAAGATTGGCGTCGAGCAGCGCCTTCGCCGCCATGATGATGCCGCTCACACAATAGCCGCATTGCGCCGCCTGCTCGTCGATGAACGCCTGCTGCAGCGGATGCAGGCGTCCGTTGCTACCGATGCCTTCGATCGTGGTCACCGCCTTGCCGACAACGGACGACACCGGCACGTCGCATGATTGCACCGCCTTGCCGTCGACGATGACCGTGCAGGCACCGCATTGGCCGAGCCCGCAGCCGTAGCGCGCGCCCTTGAGCTGGAGATCGTTACGCAGCACGTAAAGAAGCGGCGTTTCCGCGTCGGCATGAACCACATGCTGTGCGCCATTCACGTTGATCGTGAGTGCCATATGAGTCTTGTCCGGTTCGTGGGCGACCGGCTCCCTTGCAGGTCAGGCCGACCACGTCAAACTTCCAAAAAACAACAGGTTAAACCCATTCCTGTAAGCCGGTTTCGCTCCGTGCGCGAAACCGGCCAGCGGTCTCGTTTTTTGTGTTTGTTGGGTTTATACTAAATGCGTGTTTGACCGCTGACATGGAGGACCCAGCCCATGATGTTCACAGACGTCGAAGCG
>MERG01000203.1:0-895 GCA_001771985.1 Betaproteobacteria bacterium RIFCSPLOWO2_12_FULL_62_13
CCTCCCGCGCGCGCACCTTCACCTTCTCGCGGAGCGCCGCGAGCCAATCGTCGATCTGCGCGAGCAGCCACGGATCGCAAATCCCCGCGATGCAGATCGACTGGTAGCCCATCTTTTCGGATCCTTCGAGCTTCACGGTATAGGCCGCCGCGGGCACGAAGCGGCTGCCCGACACCCGCACCACCCGATCGTTTTCGGCATCGTAGCGCGCCGTGCTCGTATCGACCATGCCCGAAGGCTCGTACAGGTGGACCGGGTTCGAGGTCTCGTAGAACGTATGCGCCGCGACGCTCGCCGGACTGCACGCGTAGTCGGGATTCGGCGGCTCGACAATGAAGTGGTCCTGGCGAATGCGCGCGAACATGCAATCGCCGCGAGTCCTGTGAGTGACGCACGCGGCTCCGCACTCGAGGATTTTGGCGGCGTGCCATGCGGGGCCGGGCCAAATCCCGCGCTGGAGCGGTATGGCGGCAAAAATCGACGTGTCGCTCGACCGTCCGGCGATGACCATCTCGGCGCCTTGCTCGAGCGCACGGGTGAAAGGCTCTGCGCCCATCATCCCGACGATGTGCTCGCTCTTGTCGATCACGTCCTCGTCGAACCGCGGCGCGGGCTTGAGCGGCTTGATCCTGCCTTCGGCGAGCTTGCGCTTGAGATAGCGCTTGTCCTGTTCGGCGTGGATCACGGCCATCTTGAAGTGCAGCCGTTCTTCGCGTGCGATCTCGCGAGCGATGTCCACTGCCCACGCGAGGTTGATATCGCCTCCGGCGTAACCGGCAGAACCGATCAACAGCGGAATGCGCTTTTCTCTCGCTCCCAGCATCGCCAGCCGCAGGTCGCGCTTCACCGCGGCCCGCGAGTACGTGCACTCGCCGGTGCCGAGGCTGGTTGCGCC
>MERG01000203.1:908-9480 GCA_001771985.1 Betaproteobacteria bacterium RIFCSPLOWO2_12_FULL_62_13
CCTGCGTCGCACCCTATGAAGTCGGGCTCCCACGACAATGCTTTTTCGAGGCTTGCCTCGACGAAGCCCGATCCCAGCATTCCACTTAACGCGAGCGCTTTTACTTCGTTCGTCATCTCCACCCCCGGATCGTCGTACGCCTATTCCCGATCGAGAAGGAACCGCGAGATTTCCCGCACATCGTCGATCGCTTCGAACGCCTGCATCATGCCGAACAGTTCCTCCATCCGGGACCGCGAGAACACCGCGGTCGTATTGTGGATGAACTTGTCGTACATCTCGCGTTCGCTCATGCGGTTTGCCGGATCGCCTTTGGGCGCCGGGCAGAACTTCCTGTATCTCTCGCCGTTCTCCAGCTCGACTTCGACGGTGGCCCGGTAGCGCTGCGTCGGTGGCAGCTTGTCGATCTCCGGATCGACGAGGATCTCGACTTTCTTCAGCAGCGTCTGGATTCGCGGATCCCTGATTTTCTCCTCGCTGCACTGCGCGAGCGAAAGCTCGCCCTCGACCAGCATGGCGGCGATGCCGAACGGCAGGCTCACCAGCGCATTGCCGACGGTTTCCACGGTGGTGCCGCCGCCGGGCGTTTCCACCGTGTAGAGGCGCGTCAACCGGTCGGCGTAAATCGTGATTTTCCTGATGTTCTCCGGCCGCAGCGCCTGCGGGTGCTCGTCTTGCAGCAATCTCGCCGCATGAATTGCCGCGTGATTGCTGCGGATCGCCGGATAGGCCTTGTGGTAGACTTCGAATGCGTACCGGCCGATGTCGCGCGGAATGACCTCGCGCTTGGGATCGCGGCTGAACGTCTTGAGAAAGCCCTGTTCATCGCCGATCGCATCGACCGGCGCCTCGTACCCCCGCAACGCCAGCTCCGCCGCGAAAATTCCGCCTTCCACGGCTTTCGGCGCATTGAGCCGCTTCGTCATCGTGGCGCTGTAAAGACCCGACGCCTGCGTCGCCGCAATGCCGATTGCGCCGACGAGCTTTCCGTGGTCGAGCCCCAGCAGCTTTCCGGCCACGGCGGCCGCGCCGAATATCACCGGCACGGTGTTATAGAAGCCCTGCACGCGCCATTCGCGCCCGCCCAGCGCAGCCGACATGAGATTGCCGACTTCGTAGCCGGCGACCACCGCCGTCAGGAAATCCCTCCCTGTCAGCGGTTCTTTCTGTTTCTCGGCGATCGCCAGGCCCGTGCTGACGGCGATGCCGGCGGGATGCACGATGCCGGGAAGCACCGTGTCATCGAAGTCCCAGGCATGCGCTGCAGCCGCGTTCGCAGCCGCGGCAAACGGCGCGCACGCCTTTCGTGACGTGCCCCATATCACCGCCTCCGGCGCGCTATTCATTTCGCACAGGTAGTCGGTGAGGATCTTCACGTCGCGCGATCTGGAACCGATGACGCCACATCCGATTGCGTCGCGCACCGAATCCTCGATCGGCGCGAGCACTCGCGACGGTATGTCTTGGTACGTCACGCGCTCGATGTACGAGGCAATGGTGCCGGTCAGCGATTCGGCGCCTGCGGTCGCGCTCAATTTTCGTCCTCGCGATGAAAGGTTCCGGGAGGCGTGTGAGCGATGCGGTTTTCGCCCTTGTCGCGCTCGATCGCTTCCGCCGGCCGCTCGGCGGGACGGCCGTAGCCGCCGCCTCCGGGCGTGCAGATTCTCAAGACGCTGCCGCGCGGCAACGCGATTTCACCCGCCGCCGACGGAAGTATTCTTTCCCGGGACGTGTCGGGGTTGAGGATGAACACGCCGCACGCGCCGGGGCCGCCGCCGGCCATGCCGCGCGCCGGCACGTGCTGGCGCTCGGATGAAAGGCTTACCACGATATCGTCGCCCAGCACCCGGTACTCGCGAATGACGCCCATGCCGCCGCGATAGCGCCCGGTCCCCGCCGAATGGTTGCGCAGCGCATAGCGCTCCACGCGCAGCGGATAGGCGTGCTCCAGCGCCTCGACGGGCAGGTTCGACGAGCCCGACGCGTGCACCCGCACGCCGTCCAGCCCGTCGTGCGTCGCGCGCGCGCCCATGCCGCCGGCAAGAGACTCGTAATCGACGAAATAGCCGCCGGTCCTCGGGTTGGTTCCGGCGAGAACGTAGACGTGATGCGGCCCGCTCGCGGCGAGCGCCTTGTCGGGCATCGCCTGCGAGAGCGCGTCCGCGATCACGTCGCCCAGCACGGTCGAAGAATTCGCGCGGCAGCCGACGGCGGCGGGCGGCGTGGAATTGACGACACAGCCCGGCGGCGCCGTGATGTCGAGGGTGCGGTAGTAGCCCGCGTTCGCCGGCACGTCGGGATCGAGCATGCTTTTCGCGACGGTGTAAACCGTTGCAAGCAGCGCCCGGTACGGAATATTGCGGGCGCTCTCGAGCTGCCTGTCCGAGCCCGAAAAATCGCAGACGAGCCGGTCCGGGGCGACGGTCAGCGCGAGACGTATCCGGCACGTCTCGCCTTCCGCGTTGCCGTCCAGAAAATCTTCGGCTTCGTAGCGCCCGTGCGGCAGCCGGTTGATCGCCGCACGGAAGCGTCTTTCGGTAAAGTCGAGGTAGGCCGCGATCGTCTCGCGCGTGTCCTTCACGCCGTACCGCTCGAACAGGCGCAGCACGCTCCGGATGCCGACGGTATTGGCCGCAAACTGCGCCTTGAGATCGCCGCTGCGCTCCCCCGGTGTTCGCGAATTGAGCAGTATCAGGTCGAGAACATCGGCGTTCACCTCGCCTTCGCGCATGATGCGCACCGGCGGTATGCGCAGGCCTTCCTGGAAGATCGATTTGCACACCGACGCCTGCGAGCCCGGCACCATGCCACCCACGTCGGCGTGATGCGCGATGTTCGCGACGTACGCGACCAGCTCGCCGTGGAAGAAGACCGGCGCGATGACGTTGATATCCGGCAGGTGGGTGCCGCCCCCGTTGTACGGATCGTTCGCGACGAACATGTCGCCGGGACGGATCTTCTCCCGCGGGAAGCGCTTCAGTATCTCGTCCACCGCGCCGACCATCGAGCCGAGATGGATCGGCACGCGTTGCGCGAGCGCGACGACCTGCCCCGCGACGTCGAAGATCGCGGTCGAGCAATCGGCGCGCTCCTTGATGTTCGGCGAGAACGCGGTGCGCATCAGCGTCGCCGCCATCTCCTCCGAAGCGGCGATCAGGTATCGCGCCATGACTTCGGCCCTGATCGGGTCGATGCGTTGTTCGTCGTCCGGCCGAGACGCGTTCATTGCGCATTCTCCGCGCCGGCCGGGCCGACGTTCAGGTGCAGATAACCGAGGCGGTCGCTTCGCAGCGTCGCATGCGGCGGCAGCACCGTCGTCGTGTCCATCTGCTCCACGATCGCCGGACCGGCTATGCGGCAATCGACCGGCAGCCGCTCGCGGTCGTAGACCGGCGTCACCACGAATCCGGTCTCCGGAAACCATGCCTTGCGTTGTTCGAGCAGCGCATGGTCGAGCGTGTCCCCGGCGGCGTGATGCTTCGCGTGCGGCGGGGCCGGGCGCCCGACCGTCACGACGAGGCACAGTCTCACCGCTTCGATCGCATGACCCGGGATGTCGTATCCGTAGAGCTCGTGGTGGCTTTGGTGAAAGCGCGCGACGAGATCCTGCAGCGTCGCCGGGTCGAGCTTCCCGTCCTTCACCTCGAGCGGCAGCTCGTAGTTCTGCCCCAGGTAGCGCATGTCGACCGTCCAGCCGTATGTCGCGCCGGCGTTCGCGCCCGCTTCGCGTTCGAGCCAGCCAGCGCCGCGTTCGTGCAGTTGCTCGAAACCGCCATTGATCGCGCCGATCGCATCGGCCGTGGCAGGCACCAGGCGCGTGAGGCTGAAGTCGCCCCGCACGTCGGCGTGCAGCAGACCCAGGGCGGAAAGAAGCCCGGGCCGCGGCGGCACGAGAACCTTGCGGATGCCCATGTTGCGCGCCACCTCTGCCGCGTGCAAAGGACCGGCGCCGCCGAACGCGACCAGCGTGGAGTCGCGCGGATCCTTGCCCTGCTCGATCGAGATCACGCGCACCGCGCCCATCATGTTGACGTTGACGATCTCGATGATCCCGGCAGCCGCACGCACGCAATCGACATCGAGCTTCGCGCAAAGCTCGTCCTCGATCACCTTGCGCGCGCGCTCCCCGTGCATCGGCATGCGCCCGCCCAGCAGCGATTTCGGATTGAGCCGGCCCAGCACCACGTTCGCGTCCGTCACCGTCGGCTTCGCGCCCCCGCGCCCGTACGCCGCCGGCCCCGGATACGCCCCGGCGCTCTGCGGCCCCACCTTGAGCAGACCGCCAGGATCCACCCACGCGATGCTTCCGCCGCCGGCGCCGATCGTGTGGATATCGATCGAGCGCGTGCGCACCGGAAAGCCGGACATCTCGCGCAGGTCTTTCTTGGCGGGTTCACCGCTCACGATCAGGCACACGTCCGTGCTCGTGCCGCCCACGTCGAGCGAAATGAGATCGTCGAGGCCGAGCTCGGCGCCCAACCCGACGCAACCCACCACGCCGCCTGCGGGACCCGAGAAAAAGGTATTGATGGGAAGGCGCCGCACGGCCGCCGGCGTCACGGCGCCGCCGTTCGACTGCATCACGCGCAGCGCCACTTTGACGCCGAGCGCCGCCACGCCGCTTTCGAAGCGATCGAGATAGCGGTCCATGAGCGGCATCAGGCTCGCATTCACCGCCGTCGTCGCAAACCGCTCGTATTCGCGAAACTCCGGCAGCACTTCCGAAGAGGTGCACAGATACACCTCCGGCCACAATTCCTTCACGAGCGCCCGCGCGCGCTGCTCGTGCGCCGGGTTCGCGTACGAGTGCATCATGCACACGGCAATCGCATCGACGTTCTTCTCGCGCAGCAGGCGCACCGCCGCACGTACTTCGTTTTCCGCAAGCGGCGTCACTTCCGTCCCGTCGTGCGCGATGCGCCCGGACACCTCGATGCGGCAATCGCGCGGCGCGGGCGGTGGGGGCTTCATCACGTCGAGATTGAAATAGTGCGGCCGGCGCTGCCGCGCGAGCTCCAGGACGTCGCCAAAGCCGGCGGTCGTGATCATACCGGTGCGCGCGCACTTTTTCTCGAGCACCGCGTTGGTGGCAAGCGTCGTTCCCAGCACCACGAACTGCACCTCCTCCGGCGCGACGCGCGCGAGATCGAGTATCTCGGCAATCCCGGCGATCACAGCCGTGGCCGGGTCCTCGCTCGTGGTGGGCAGTTTGTGGTACGTGTATTTGCCGCTGTGGACGTTGCAAAGCACGACGTCGGTGAACGTGCCGCCGGTGTCGATTCCGATCCAGGCCTTTCTCACTCGCAGGCCTGCGTGGCTATCGGCGGCAGCTCGGTCCAACCCTCACGACCCCAGCGCATCCATCGCCCGACAGCGTTGCTCGAAAGGCGCCTGGATTCCGGCTTCGTGCCGGAATGACGAATCATCCGCGTTGGGGCCGACATCACTGGGCGCGAATGCCGGCGGTGTTCGCCACCCGGCGCCATTTCAGCATCTCCGAGCGGATGAACTGCGCGAAATCTTCGGGCGTGCTTCCCGCGATCTCGACGCCGCGCGCAGTCAGGCGCTCACGCACGTCCGGCTGTTCCAGCACGTGGCGGAAGTCGCGACTCAACCTGGCCACGATGTCGCGCGGCGTTTTTGCCGGCACCACCACGCCGTACCACGCCGCGCCTTCGAAGCCGGCGAGCCCCGACTCCGCGATCGTCGGCACATCGGCCGCCAGCGGGCTGCGTTTCGCGCTCGAGATTCCGAGCGCGCGCAGCCTGCCGGCCTTCACGTGCCGCAGCGCAGTGGCAGGTACGGCGAATATGAGCTGCACACGCCCGCCGAGGACGTCGTTCAACGCCGGCGCCGCGCCCGTGTACGGCACGTGCAATATATCGGTCCGCGACATGGCCTTGAAAAGCTCGCCCAGGAGGTGGCTCGAGCCGCCTACGCCGGAGGAGGCGTAAGACAGCTTCCCCGGCTCCGCGCGCGCGAGCGCGACGAGTTCCTGCACCGTCTCGGCCTTGATCCCGGGATAGACGGTGAGCACGAAAGGCGAAGAAGCGAGCTGCGTCACGCCGGCGAAGTCCTTGACCGGGTCGTAGTTGAGCTTCTTGTAGACGCTCGGCGCGATCGCATTCGCGACGTTGAACTGATAGAGCGTGTAGCCGTCGGGCGTCGCGACAGACGCGATCTCCGCGGCGAGGTTGGTCCCGGCACCGGCCCGGTTGTCGACGATCACTTGCTGGCCCCACTGCTCGGTCAATTTCTGGCCGACGATGCGAGCCACCAGATCGGAGCCGCCGCCCGGCGCGAACGGCACGATGAAACGCACCGGCTTCGTCGGATAAGCCGATGCGATGCTGGAACAAGCGAGTGCGAGCACGAGTGTGAACATGGATTTGCTGAGCATGATCCGCTTTCCTCTCAGGGTTGGGCTGCCCCTACTGCGCGCGAATGTTCGCGGTCTTGATGACTTTCGACCACGTCTCGGATTCGGTGCGGATGATCTGTGCGAGCTGCTCCGGCGTCGTCGCCGTCACTTCGTAGCCCACGTTGTTCACCGCCTTGACGATCTCGGGCACCCGCAAGACCCCGACCGCCGCGCCGTGGATGCGATTCACGACTTCGCGCGGCGTGCCGGACGGTGCAACGTAGCTGTGCCACGCGGTTACGCTGTATTTCGGATATCCCGCCTCGTCGATCGTGGGCAGATCGGGCGCGAGCGGCGAGCGTTTGAGACCAGTGACCGCGAGCGCGCGCAGTTTCCCCGCCTTGAGGTACGCGAGAGTTGAAGCGAGACTGCCGAAGATGACCTGTGCTTCGCCGATGACCACCGCGGCCGCCGCGGGCCCGCCGCCCTTGTAGGGCACGTGAACCATGTCGATGCCCGCGCGGGCTTTCAGGAGCTCGCCTGCCAGGTGCAGCGGCCCGCCTATGCCCGAGCTCGCGTAATTGAGCGCGCGCGGCTTCGACTTGGCGAGTTTCACCAGCTCGGCGACTGATCGCGCCGGCACCGACGGGTGCACGGCGAGCACGTACTGCGAGGTGACGAGCTGGATGATCGGCTCGAAGTCCTTCACGGGATCGAACGGCAGGTTCGCGTAGAGGCCCTTGTTCACCGTCATGACGCTGGAGAACCCGAGGAACAGCGTGTAACCGTCGGGCGTCGATTTGGCGACGATCTCGGCGGCGATATTGCCTCCGGCGCCCCCGCGGTTGTCGACGATCACCTGCTGGCCGAGGGTCTCCGTGAGCTTCGGCACCATGATGCGGGCGACCGCGTCGACGCCGCCGCCCGGCGGATACGGCAGCACAAGCCGGATCGGTTTCGTTGGATACGAGCGCGGCTCGCCGGCCTGCGCGTTGTGGTTCGCGATCGAGAGCGCGCCGAGTGCCACCAACGCGCACGCTGAGAAAACTCCGGACTTGCCCATGATTTCCTCCTCTTCTTGGGTTCTTCTACTCACGCGAAGCTGCGATCGAATCGGTGGCGCGCAACGGACTCGCCGCCGATTTTGCGAGTCCGCCGGCGTAGCCCGCATGGGGGCCGCCTTCGGGAAAATCAATCCAGCCGCGCTGGCGCCGTGTCCAACCCGTGCGCTGGGAGGAGGTACGGAAGCGGTCCCGGACTGCGCATAATGGGCCTTATGTGCACGCTGGCATCTCCCCCCGGGCAGCGATTGCAATCTGGGCGGGTCGTGAGCGGGCTCAGCGCTCAGTTGCCGAGCAGTCTAGCCCAACGCTCAGAGCAAGACAAGCGACTGATCAACTCGCCGCGCCTGATGTCCGCGCGGGTCGGTACCGTTCAACGATCGGCTGGCCCACGCTGCAGGTGGTCAACCCTGGATTGCAGGGGCATAATACAAAGGGAGTTTCGAACACCAAGAAATCGAACTATAAGATGGCAAGAGCCAATAAGTCTCAATCAGCAAAAGCCAATGGCGCCAACGTCGGCTACGAAGCCGAGCTTTGGAAGATGGCCGACGCGCTGCGCGGCAGCATGGACGCCGCGGAGTACAAGCACGTCGTCCTCGGCCTGATTTTCCTCAAGTACATCTCCGACGCCTTCGAGGAGCTACACGCCAGGCTCGAAGGCGAGAAGGAGCAGGGCGCCGATCCCGAAGACCCGGACGAGTACCGCGCGAAGGGAATCTTCTGGGTCCTGTGATGGAGATTGGCTTATGAGCGACTTGGGCGATCGACAAGCGCTTGGCGACGTGATAGCCGGGCCTTATTCCATCTTCCCGTAGGTCTTGGAACGAAGCATGATTGTCCGAGTTGATAGCCCATGTCACAACACGATCTAGGCAAGCAAGGCTCGGGCCATCAAAGCCCCGATCTGAACGCAAAGAAAAAGCCTGGCATCGCACCGGAGCCGGCCAGCTCGTCGCTTGAATTTCGGCCGTCGGACTTTATGCGCGCGCGGCGGCCTTATCTTTTTTCTGACTCAAAGGCGGTGTCAGAGCCGCGCCTCAAGCGAGAGGTGCTTGACTACCACCTGGAGACACTCACGAGCCGTAAGCAGGAAACCGAATTTGAGCACTTTTGTAGACGGCTAGCTGAAAAAGAGATTTGCCCGAAC
>MERG01000204.1 GCA_001771985.1 Betaproteobacteria bacterium RIFCSPLOWO2_12_FULL_62_13
GCAAAAAAGGGCGCCGCCGACAACTGGCGCGGGTAGCAAAGGCAGAGGGCAGAAGGCAGAAGGCGGAAGGCGGAAGGCGGAAGGCGGAAGGCGGAAAGACCTGATTACGTTGTTGCTTTTACTTCATTCTTCCGCCTTCATCCTTCATCCTTACTCCGGGCGCACGCCCGAGAGCACCACGAGCTTGCCCATGCGTTCGTAGTCGTCGCGGATAAGCTTCCCGAAGTCTTCCGGCGGGGCGTGGACCGGTCCCTCTCCCAACTCGAAGTGGAGCTTCCGGACCTCAGCGGTGCCGAGCATCTCACCCATCAGGTGATTGGGAAATAGCTTTTCGCTGCTGGCGATTATCGAGAGACAATCGAGGCTGACGCGGCACTTTGGTGCTGGGCTCGCGGAGTGGCGGGCGACCGCTTTCGGGGATGTCCGGCGTAGGCCTTTCTAACCATGTCCGCTACGACACGCGCCGCGGCTGAGCGGTACCTGTCCCGGTGCCAGAAGATTGCGGTGGTACGTCTCAGGGCGGGGTCGGTGAGTTGTATCGCGTGCAGGTCCGGCGCATTGCCCAGGTTCCGTGCCGCGTATATGGTCGCAAACGCGCTGCAGCGTACCGTGGCGAGGACGGCTTCGTAGGAGTTCATTTCAATCACGATATGTGGCACGATGCCGTGTGCGGAGAGGCAACGGTCGATCAGTTGCCGCGACGGTGCCTCGGGGTTGAGAAGCACCATAGGTTGGCCATCCAGGTCGTTGAGACTGATCCGTGACCGGCCGTGGAACGGATGCTCCTTGCCGACAATCAGCGCAAGCGGTTCTGCGGATATCCGCTCAACGACGATCTTTTCCGAAACGGGCGACTCGTAGGTGATGGCAAGGTCGAGACTGCCGTCGATGAGTCCACGCTCTATTTCGACGAGCCGAAGCTGCCGCACGAAGACCTTCACGCCAGGGTAGCTGCGACTGAACTGCACCAGCACCTGCGGCAGCGGCGAACTGCTGAAGGAACGGAACACGCCGATCGCGAGTTGGCCATGCACGAGACCCTCGAGTTCGGCGACGGCGATCAATCCGGTCTCGACTTCCTTGATGGCGCGCTCCGCGTAGGTCTTGAATACCTTGCCCTGCGCCGTGAGGCGCACCATTCGCTTGGAGCGATCGAGCAACGGGCCGATCTCCCGTTCGAGTTGCTTGATCTGGTGGGACAGGGTCGGCTGGGAGATATGCAGCCCGTCCGCGGCGCGGGTGAAGCTCAATGTTTCGGCAATCTTGAGAAAGTAGCGCAGGTGCCTCAATTCCATCCGGCCCTCCACGCAGATTATTGACAGTATCGATAAGTATAATAAACAAAAAGCATTTGATCTATGCGCGATCCGAGCGTATACGTATTTTGGGTGATGTCACACGCCCTGGATGCGGCGGCCGCCGTGTCTGCTGTTAAGTTGGAGGAAAAAGGCGTTCACTGCGTGACAAAATAAGGTCAGGACGCAGTGATAGAACATCAAGAACCACCGACAGAAGTACGCGAAGGGTCTGTACCTATTCTAGTCGGTCGTGTCGAACGCTTTGTCCCAAAGAGAGATGGCATGGATGTTTCCGTGAACGAAGAGCAGCGCGCGTGGCAGCTCAAGGCACGCAAATTTGCAGAGGAAGAATTACGCCCCATTTCACTAAAGCGCGATCGATATTCCGACCCGCGCGAAACCTTC
Organism: Betaproteobacteria bacterium RIFCSPLOWO2_12_FULL_62_13; assembly: GCA_001771985.1. Lineage (GTDB taxonomy): Bacteria > Pseudomonadota > Gammaproteobacteria > Burkholderiales > SG8-41 > DSOT01. The sequence continues at coordinate 1,704 of MERG01000204.1, forward strand.
GACTGGGAGATCATCAAGAAGGGTTCGAAACTGGGCCTCCGTACGGCAGTGGTTGCGAAGGAGTGGGGCGGACACGGCATTGACTTCGTGACACAGGCGTTGGTGATGGCGGAACTTGCCCGCTGCGAGAGCGCGATTGCCAAGACCTTCAGCCACTGTTGGAAGTGCCAGAGAAGGGAGGGGAAGGGGATGGCGACATTTCTTGGTCAAGGCACTGCGCCCGCGCGCAAGTTATCCGCATTGTATATCGGCGCCGCAGTGGTTGTGCTGGCCGGGACGATTACGTTCTCGCAGGCGCAGCCAAGCACCTGGCGACCCGAACGAGCGGTGGAAATGATTGTGCCGGCTGGCCCGGGTGGTGGGATCGACGGTATGACACGCGAGATCGAAAGGATCTTGCAGAACAACCGTATCGTCGACGTTCCCGTCATTGTCGTGAACAAAGCCGGCGGCGGGCAGACTATAGCGATGAATTATCTCGACCAGCATGTGGGCGACGGGCATTACGTGCTCCACTCCACCATGAGTCTGATGACGAACCACATTCTGGGACGGTCGAAGGTCAACTATACGGACTACACGCCGCTGGCGATCCTTTATAGCGAGTACATGACGTTGGTGGTCAGACCGGACTCTCCCTTGAAGACCGGCCGCGACATCCAGGAAAAGCTCAAGGGCGATCCCAAGTCTATCAGCATTGCGGTCGGCATTGCGGTCGGGGGGACAAATCATCTTACGATTGCCTTGGTGACGAAAGCCATGGGGATCGACGTGAAGAAGCTCAAGACTGTCGTGTTCCAGACGGCCGGTGATACCAAGACAGCGGTAATGGGCGGGCACGTCGACCTTGCGTCGATGTCGATCGGGAACGCGTTAAGGGGCATGCAGGAGGGCGGGCTGCGGATTATCGGCATCACCTCAGATCGGCGCGGTGAGGGTTCCTTGGCGGAAATTCCGACTTGGAAGGAACAGGGGTTTGACGTGGTGTTCACCAACACGCGGTTTACACTCGGCCCCAGAGGAATGGGCCCGGCGCAGACGGCGTATTGGGATGCGATACTTGCGCGGCTGGTTCAGACCAGCGAGTGGAAGAGCTATCTTCAGAAGGGTCACTTCGTATCGGAGTACCTCGAGAGCAAACAGAGTCCGCAGCGCTTGGAAAAGATTTATAAGCAGCTCAAGGGGGCGTTGGCCGACGCTGGCCTGGTGAAAGAATAATTGAGAACGAGAGGAAAGCATGACTGACGGATCTTTCAGCCCTGGTAAGCGGGCGACCCAAACGTTGGCCCTCAACATGAACCTGCTTGCCCACCACGAGCTTGCCGGCTTCGGCGGCATCGGCGAGGGCACGAATATTCAGAAGACGAGCGACGGCCGGCGCATCCTGTGGCTCGCGCATGAGTCGGCGCCGAAGAACTTCACGGCGGTTGACGTCACCGACCCGCGCAACCTCAAGATGGTGATCCAGACCGACCTCCCGCACCAGAAGATGCGCTCGAACTCACTCGATGTCGTCGGGGACATGCTGGCGGTCGCCTATCAGACCCGGGGGGACCGGGGCACGAAACCGGCGGGGTTCGACCTCTTCGACATCAGCGCGCCCGAGCAGCCGAAGCTCATCTCCCATTTCGACTGCTCGGGGCCGCACTCGTTGGGCGTGCACTGCCTGTGGTTCGTGGACGGGGAGTACGTTCACATCAGTTCAGGCGCGCCCGACTTCCAGCCGCGTAATCCCAAGGACCACCAGTTCTACCGCATCATCGACGCGCGCAACCCGTCCAGGCCCGTCGAGGCCGGTCGGTGGTGGTATCCGGGCCAGCGCGAAGGCGACGCCGAGCCGCCCATGCCGCGCCACCCGCGGTTCGACGGCGGCTACCGGCCTCACAACATGATCGTCTATCCGGAGCGGCCGGACCGCGCCTACCTCGGCTACATCGACGGCGGCATCGTGATCCTCGACATCAGTGACAAGTCCCGCCCCAGGGAAGTCTCACGCCTGCGCTATTCCCCGCCCTACAACGGCATGACGCACACCGTGATGCCGCTCCTCTCGCGAGGCCTGCTGATCGTCACCGACGAATCGAACAAGGACGAAGCTGCCGACTGGCCCAAGCTCGCGTGGGTGGTGGACGCGCGGGAAGAGACGAACCTGGTGCCGATCGCGACACTGCCGCTGCCGCCGGTGGAGGTATTCGGCAAGCGCGGCGGGCGGTTCGGCGCGCACAACCTGCACGAGAACTATCCAGGCCCGCTGTCGTGGCGCTCGGATCGGATCGTGGTCGGGGCGTTCTTCAACGCCGGCGTGCGGGCGTATGATATTTCCAATCCATACCAGCCGCGCGAGATTGCATACTATGTGCCGGGTGCGCCGGCGCTCTCGCCGAAGGGTGCGATCCAGATGAACGACGTTTACATCGACGACCGGGGCCTGGTGTTTGCCGTGGATCGCTTCTCCGGCGGTCTTTACGTTCTGGAGATGACGATATAAGAACGGTGACCCGTGACCAGTGACCCGTGAACGGAATGTTTCCGATGTCACGCTGACACTATCCAGTCTCGCTGCTGCCCGCGACGCGCTGGCGGGCCTGCGGGTCGGCGGCAAGGAGGAGGCCTTATGCGGATACCGCGTTCTGTTGTATGGATGTTCTCGGTTGGCCTGATGGTTCTGGGCGCAGGTGCGGTGTTCGGCCAAAACTATCCGAACAAACCCATCCGAATTGTCACGGCCGCTCCCGGAAGCAACAACGATTGGGGCGCGCGCCTGGTCGCGCAAGAGCTTACGCCGAGAGTGGGCCAGCAGGTGATAGTGGAAAATCGCCCGAGTGTTATCAATGTGGAAACCGTGGCCAACGCGCCGCCTGATGGTTATACGCTGCTTTTCTTAGGCCCCACTGTCTGGCTCTTGCCGTTTTTACGAGACGATGTGTCCTGGGATCCCCTGAGAGACTTTTCACCGATCACACTGGCCGTGACATCGCCAAATGCAGTCGTTGTGCATCCATCGTTACCGGTCAAGTCGGTCAAGGAGTTGATCGCGTTGGCCAAAGCCCGGCCGGGAGAACTCAACTATGGCGCGGCCGCGTTGGGCTCTACCCCTCATCTCGCCGCGGAATTATTCAACGCCTTGGCGGGGGTCAATATCGTGCGTGTTCCGTACAGAGGCACGGGGCCGGCAATGATTGCCCTGATTGCCGGTGAAGTGCAGGTGCAGTTTCCTGGCCTGGGTTCGGTCGCGGCGCATATCAAGTCGGGCAAAGTGAGGGCCTTGGCGGTCACCAGCTCACAGCCGTCTGCGCTGGCTCCCGGTTTGCCTACAGTAGCGGCTTCGGGCGTGCCTGGTTATGAATCGACATCGATATTGGGGATATTTGCGCCGGCCAAAACTCCTGCGACGGTCATCGATTTGTTGAACCAGGAAATCGTGCGGGTTCTTCACAAGGCAGATGTGAAAAAGCGGTTTTTCTCCTCGGGAGCGCAGGCCGTCGGCAACTCGCCGGAGGAGTTCTTGGCCACGATCAAATCCGAAATGGCGAGGTGGGGCAAGGTGATCAAGGATGCCGGTATCCGCGGCCGCGGCGACTAAGAGGCGCGGCGGTGACAGGTGACCGGTGACGAGTGACGGGTAAGCAGTAAGGTCAAGGCGTGAGAGCGGGAGGGCGTAAGAGCGTGAGAGCGGCAGTCCATCTCACGATCTCCCGATTTCACGATCTCACAGTTTTCTTGCAAGGAGCTGGGATGGATTATTCATTGACCGAAGAACAGCGCGCGTGGCAGCTCAAGGCGCGCAAGTTTGCGGAGGAAGAATTACGCCCCATTTCGCTGAAGCGCGATCGACATGCCGACCCGCGCGAAACCTTCGACTGGGACATCATCAAGAAGGGTTCGAAACTCGGCTTTCGTACGGCAGTGGTGGCGAAGGAGTGGGGTGGACACGGCATCGACTACGTGACGCAAGCCCTGGTGATGGCGGAGCTCGCCAAAGGCGACAGCCCTATCGCCAAGACCTTCAGCCAGTGCTGGAAGTGGAGTCATTTGATTGCCGCCGTTTGCAACCAGGAACAGCAGGAGCGTTTTTTGAAACTGTTTGTGGCGGACGATACTTATCTGTTGGGTCACGCCGGTACCGAACCGAATGGCAACTCCGACAACCGCATGCCGCCGGAGGAGGACCCCAAGTCGGGCTATCGATTGAGGGCGGAACGCAAGGGCGACGAGTGGATCCTGAATGGCGAGAAGTGCTTCGTTGCGAACGGGGGCGTGGCCAGGCTGTTTTTCGTGAATACGAGGACGAACTCGAACGTCAGCGTGAAGGAAGGCACCACCACGTTCCTGGTGCCGATCGATACCCCGGGTTTTCGGATCGGCAAGGTGTTCAACAAGAGCGGCTGGCGTTTCTACCAGAACGCGGAGTTGATTTTCGAGAACGCGCGCGTGCCGCATGCCAACCTGGTGGGCGAAGTGAACGGCGGATTCAATTTGCGCCGCGGCTCCGCGCGCCCCTTTGGCGACTTTGAACTCGGGGCCAACGCCTTGGGAATCTGCGATGCCGCAGTTGAAATGGCGATGCACCACGCCCAGACGAAATGGCCGGACGGCAGGTACTTCATCGATAACCAGACGATTCAGTTGAAGCTCTCCGAGATGGGCATGCTGACCGAGGCGCTGCGCTCGTTCGTCATGCGGGTTGCTGCCGAAGGGGATACCAAGATCGGGCACTACGCGGGCAATGCCATTTTTCTGCAGAATTTTGCGACCGACGTGATACAGCGGGTCACCGCTCTCAACATGGATATCCACGGCGGCGCAGGCGTCGTGACGATGGACGCGGGCGCCGAGAAGCTCGTCCGGGACGCGGTCATATGGACGCACCTCGCGGGCGATTCCGTGCAGCGGATGAAGGCGGTGCGAAAGCATTGAAAGTATTGCAAGGCCTGGCCATTA
>MERG01000205.1:0-6537 GCA_001771985.1 Betaproteobacteria bacterium RIFCSPLOWO2_12_FULL_62_13
GATTTCAATAATAACCTCGTTAAAGGCGATCAAGTCCATGCGTTGCCCATGAATGATCTTCAATCGCCGCCCCGATGATCTGTTCGGTATGGTCGTCCGGCATGCCATTTTTCTCCGTGTTCTCTGTGCTCTCTGTGGCTAATGCAGTTTAATCCGCGGCTCGGTGCGCCGCGTGATCATGCGCGCCAGCGTGTCGAACAACACTTTGCTCAGCCCGTGCAGCGCATAGAGATGCATCCGGTAGAGCGACACGTACACGAAGCGCGCGAACAGCCCCTCGATGAAGATGCTCCCGCCCAGGAGCGCCCCCATCAGGTTGCCGACAGTGGAATACTCGCCGAGCGACACCAGCGAACCGAAATCGCGGTAGACGTATGGCTTGAGCGGCCGGCCGTCGAGCCGGCGCTCGAGCATTCTCCGCAGATGCGCGGCCTGCTGGTGCGCGGCCTGCGCGCGCGGCGGCACGCAGTGCTCGTGGCCGGGCCACGGGCAGCACGCACAGTCCCCGAACGCGAAGATATCCGGATCGCGCGTCGCCTCCAGCGTCTGTTTTACGACCAACTGGTTCAAGCGATTGGTCTCCAACCCGCCGATGTCCTTAAGAAATTCCGGCGCCTTGATCCCCGCCGCCCATACCGTCAATTCGGCCGGAATCTTCCTTCCGCTTGCGGTCATAACGCCGTCGGCCGCCACCTGTGTCACGCGCTCGCCGGTCAGCACCTCCACCTTCAGATCGCGCAGCAATTCCTCGGTCGCCTTGGACAAGCGCTCGGGCAGTACGGGCAGGATGCGCGGCGCGGCTTCGATCACCGTGAGCTTGATGTCGCGCTCCGGATCGATCCTGTCGAGCCCGTAGGCGACGAGTTCACGCGTGGTCTTGTGCAGTTCGGCGGCCAGCTCGACGCCTGTGGCCCCCGCCCCGATGATTGCCACCTTTAACTGCTCTGGCCTGAGCGGCGTCGTCTGGGCGTTGGCGCGGATACAGGCGTTGATAAGCCGCCGGTGGAAAAGCTCCGCCTGTTCCGGCACGTCGAGGCTGATTGCGTGCTCGCGGGCGCCGGGCGTGCCGAAATCGTTGGTGTGGCTCCCGACCGCAATCACCAGCGTGTCGTAGGGAATTTCGCGGCGCGGAATGAGCTCCCCGCCCTCATCGTCGTAGGTAGGCGCGACCCACACCACGCACCGCGCGCGGTCGAGACCGTCCATGCTTCCGAGCTGAAAGCGGAAGTGATGCCAGCGCGCCTGCGCGAGGTAGTCGAGATCGTGGGCATCGAGATCCATGCTGCCGGCCGCGACCTCGTGCAACAGCGGCTTCCAGAGATGGGTGCGCGCGCGGTCGATCAGCGTCACCCGCACCCGCCCGCCCCGCCCGAGTGTATCCCCGAGCCGCGTGGCGAGTTCCAGTCCGCCCGCCCCGCCGCCGACGATTACGATGTGATGCGATTCAGACATTGCGCACAGAGAAAAGGGCGGGACCCCGCATTATATAGAGGTGATGCGCCGCGGGGTGGCAGCTTGGCTGCCGTCCCAGAGAGGTTTTCGCGCCTTGCCGACCCTGCGCTTTTCATATGCATCACCTTGGCGAATACCGTACTCGCCCCCTCGGCAACCCCACGCGATGTGGTGGCGAAACTCAACACGGCGCTTGTGAAGATCCTCGGCACCCTCGCCATCAAAGAACGTTTCGCGACGCTCGGCGCGGAAGTTCAGCCAAGCACGAGTGAGCAACTCGGCGCCTTCATCCGCGAGGATCTCGCGCAATGGGTGAAAGTAGTCAAGCAGGCGGGAATCTAGCTGGAGTTGTGAGGGGTCAGGATGTTGGCGTTCAACGCTCAACCCGACCCCCGTAGACAGGCCCTATCGAAATGGCGGTCTGGGGCTTTACCGCTATCATGCTTTACGTTTGGTTTGATCATACGTATACTACACAAGCATGATCCCACGATCATTCTGGCTACGGCGAATCGAACAAGCCTGGCGCGAAGCCCCCATTGCCTGGCTCTGCGGGGTTCGCCGCTGTGGCAAGACTACTCTCGCGGAAAGCCTCGGTGCGGAGCGCGTGCTCTACGTGAACTGCGATCTGCCGGCGGTGGAAGAAATGGTCCGCGATCCGCAGCTCTTCTTTCGCTCCTGCACCAAGCCGGTTGTCGTCTTCGATGAGATTCACCAACTGAGCGACCCGACGCGCATCCTGAAGGTCGGCGCCGATGCTTTCCCCAAGTTGAAGATACTCGCCACGGGATCGTCGACGCTCGCGGCAAGCAAGAAATTCCGCGACACGCTCACCGGCCGCAAACGCACCCTCCACCTCTTGCCGGTGCTCTGGGAGGAGCTACCTGCCTTTGGCGCTCCCCTGCCGCGGCGCTTATACCTCGGCGGCCTGCCGCCTGCGCTTCTGTCCGATTCGAAGCGGCCCGCGTTTTACCGCGAGTGGATGGATTCGTTCTTCGCCCGCGACATTCAGCGCCTGTTCGGATTCCGGGACATGAACCGCTTCAACGCGCTGCTGGAATACGTCATGCGCCAGAGCGGCGGCCAACTCGAAATGACCAAGACCGCCACCGCGCTTGGCATCACGCGCCCCACGGTTGAAAGCCATTTGCGCGCCCTCGAAATCACCAGCGCAATCACACTGGTCCGCCCGTTCCACGGCAGCGGCCGCAACGAACTCGTAAAGATGCCCAAGATCTTTGCCTTCGACACCGGGTTCGTCAGCTTTGTCCGCGGCTGGGACCCGCTGCGCTCCGAGGATTTGGGCGCGCTCTGGGAGCACCTTGTGCTGGAACACCTGCAGGCGCACTTCCCCGACGTCCTCATTCGCCATTGGCGCGACAAATCCGGGCGCGAAGTGGACTTCGTGCTTGCACACCGCCGCGACGAGGTCGATGCCATCGAATGCAAATGGCACCCCAATGCATTCGACAGCTCGGCCTTGCGCGTTTTCAGGGGCTATTATCCAAGGGGCCGAAATTATCTCGTCACGCCGTCGGGCGACCCGCCCTACGCCAAACGCTACAGCAAATTGGAAGTAAGAATCTGCACGCCGTCGGAACTGCGTCCTTAAGGTCAGATACTGGGACAAACGAATTGACGTCAATCCTTGTTGCGAGCGTGAAAACTGTCAAAAGGCGGAAATGAGAAATTCGTGCTGTGTGTTGTTCTCCGTTCATCGTTCATCATTCATCGTTCCCCTCAGGCGCCAGCCTGACTGGCGGCGCTCTGCTGCAAGAGCTTCAACATCGCCGCCGCCTTGTCGAAAGTTTCCTGGTATTCATCTTCGAGTTTGGAATCGGCGACGATGCCGCCCCCCGCCCAGAAGCGGATCGTGCCGTGCGAGTGGACGAGCGTGCGGATTGCGATGTTCAAGTCCATGTTGCCGTCGAAGCCGATGTAGCCGATCGCCCCGCAGTAGACGCCGCGGCGGTGCGGCTCGAGTTCCTCGATGATCTGCATCGCCCGCAACTTGGGCGCGCCGGTGATCGAGCCGCCGGGAAAGCAGCCGCGCACGAGATCCAGCGCATCGCGCCCGGGCCTGAGCTCGCCCGTCACGGTGCTCACCAGGTGATGCACTGTGGCGAAACTTTCGACGTCAAACAGCCTGGGCACCTTCACCGAGCCGAGCGCACAGTTCTTCGACAGATCGTTCCTCAGCAGATCGACGATCATAACGTTTTCGGCCCGGTCTTTTTCGCTCGTGCGCAATGCCTCGGCAAGTTCGGAATCGAACCGGGGATGCCCCGCGCGCGGCCGGGTGCCCTTGATAGGCCTGGTCTCGACGCGCCGCGCTTCCACTTTCAAGAAACGCTCCGGTGACGCCGATAGCACCTGCGCCCAAGGCGTGCTGAAATAGGCGGAAAATGGGGCCGGATTGATCACGCGAAGCCGCTGGTAAGCGAGCCATGGATCACCCGCGGCGGCGGCGGCAAAACGCTGCGCGAGATTGACCTGGTAGCAGTCGCCGTTCCGGATGTAGTCTTTGATGCAGTTGAACGCCCGGCCGTAATGCTCGCGCGTCATGTTGGACACGACCGGCGAAGTGACGCGAAACGGCGCGCGCGATTTTTCCGCCGGCAGCGCGCTGAAGCGCTCGACGAGATCATCCCACTTCATGTCGGTCTCGGGATCGCGGCCCTGCCCCGCGAGCCAACTCTTGCGCTCGAGGTGATCGACCACCACCGCCCAGTCGTAGATGCCGACGGCCAGGTCCGGGATTTTCTCTTCGTCTTCGGCGAGCGCCGGCAGCTTTTCGAGGCGCCGCGCCAGATCGTAGGCGAAATAGCCGATCGCGCCGCCGCAGAAAGGCAGCCCATTGCCGCTTGCGGGGTCGATCTCAAGAGAGCGCCTCACCAGTGCGAACGGGTCTTCACGCGAGAGCTCGACGGAGTCGGCGTAAATCTCGGTCAGGTTGCCACGCGTAACCAGCCGCACGTAGGGCTGCGCGGCGAGGATATCGTAGCGCGACTGCCCCGGGTGGTGCTGCCCGCTATCAAGGAAGACCGCCCACGGCAGGTCGGCGATCGCCTCGAACAGCGCGACGCTGTCGGGGCGATAAGGCAGTTCGGCGAGAAGCGGCAAAGTCATGGACAGAGCAAACCAGGGATGAATTGTAATTGTGCCTGAACCCCCACACGCCGTGTGGATAGCAAGCTTAGCCTCTCCGTCATTCCGGGCAAAGGCTGCGGCGCTGCCTGCGACCCGGAATCCCGGCATCTTCCAAGTTCCTCGATGCCGGTTCCCGGCTTAAGACGTGCCGGGACAGGTTTCACCGGCATGACGATCCCGAGGACTGTAGGGCGGGAAAGCGCAGCGCATCCCGCCGGTGGAGGTGCATGCGGACGCTTTCGGCGGGCGATGCGGATTTCTCATCACGCTGGCATGCCATCAAGGCGCGATTCGCTCATGCCACCCCCGCCGGTGAATTTTTGTCGCCGCGACGGCAGAAGAAGTGCAAGCGAGGAATCTGACAACGCGATCGGCGGGATGCGCTTCGCTTTCCTGCCCTACGAGTTCTGACGGCTACGTGGTGGAAAAAAGCCTTGCGACCGCGACGAACGTCTTTGCGATCCCCGATTCATGGTTCGACCAGAATAATCGAGCCTGGTCCCTTTTTTTAACTTCCATCAGATGAATCGATCCTGACGCTTTGGCCCCGGCGATCACGAATCCCCCGATTTCATTTCATTCCATGCGGGCTACGGTCGCGACGCGATCATGGAACGATCTCGACCATGATGTTGTCCACGGGGACCGTCGGACCGGGGCCGTTCATTTGCAGGTTCAGCATGGTGACGGTCGCCTCGCCCGGTGTTGCTTCCGGCACGCCGAAGTCGGCGTGAAGCTCGCCGAAGGAATCCGAGGTGAACGTCAGGCTACGAAGAGTAGGGCCGCTATTTGGGAACGCTAGCATCTGTACCAGATCGGGAAGTGGTGCCCCCATCGCGGAGTTGAAAAACTCGATCCGGAAGGAAGAACCTCCCAAGGCAGGCGCAGCACCCACCTGCACGGCGTCAATCCGGTTGCCGAAGATGACGGGGCTCGTAGCCGTGTCGTTGCCGGACACCACCCAGTTGAAGGCGTTGCTCGCGTCGAGCCCGACCTTGACGAGCGCTCGGCCGTCCTTCTGCCTCGTTTCCGTGACGGAGCCCGTCACGACCGTTCCAAAGCCAGGGACCAAACCCGCATAGTCGAACGCCGTCCGACGACTCCACTGCACGTCAGTCCACAGGAGGAAATTCGGTATCCCCGGATTGAAGATCCGGCACCCGCCCGCCCCGTCTGGGTAGCAGAACGTCCCCTGCACACTCAGGAAATCCTGTAGCGGCCGCTGCACGGTCTTGCCGGTCTTGAACGGCAGGCAGACCGCTTCGCCCGTGACGGGATCGTAGAACGCCCCGCCCTGGTCGATGACAAGGGTTCCCTCCTCGGTGACGTAGCGGTCGGTGCAGGTTGCCGCCATCGCCGGCAGAGCGCCGAGAAGCATCGACGCGAGAAGCGTCAATCCAGAAAGAAAAGCTTTCACGCCGTATCGAAGTGTCATTTTTCCTCCTCCAGGCCGTTACGGGCCTTTGCGTTCAAGTGGGTTAAGAAATGGCAATCGCGCCGCTGCGCGCCCTTCCGCCTCAAGCGCGCAGGAAGCGATCGGAAAAGCTCGGCTCTCTGAAAAGGCTCAGAGAGAGAGAGAGAGAGAGAGAGGATCCGCCCGCGAGCAATCGGTGTCGGGAGGACACGTGCGCGGCAGAGCCTTGACCGAGCCGGGAACCTCGGATCGTTTGACTGTTGTTCTCAAGTGAGGCCCCTCATCACCGCGACTCGCTCAGAATGTGACCGCGATGGCGGTCAACTATCCGTCATTAACGTCGACTGGGGAAAAAAAGTAAATTCGGTATTTATCTGCGTCCCCTTTAGTCGTTTACCTGATTTTTCGGGCCGCACATCGGGGGCAGCACGGGGAGCAGGTTCCCTACGACATGCATCGTACTCGCTGGTTGGAAACTCAGGGTTATCGCGTGTTGAGATTCTGGAACAACGAGGTCCTGG
>MERG01000205.1:6589-25454 GCA_001771985.1 Betaproteobacteria bacterium RIFCSPLOWO2_12_FULL_62_13
TTGACCCCCCACCTTAATCCTCCCCCGCAAGGGGGGAGGAAATGTGCTGACGCGAATTCCCATGCACCCGCTTAAACCACACCCACGGAAAACCCGGAAGGACCTTCAAATTCAAGTCCGCGAATTCCTTCATCAGCGGCCCATTCAGCGGAATACAAACCGCGCCTGACGTAGCGATGGAAACTCGGGTATCGCCATTCACCGACCGGCGGGATGCGCTGCGCTTTCCCGCCCTACGAGTTCTTCTGTGAGAACTCTGCGATCGTTGTGGCTAACGGCTCTTTCTGGATTAAACTGTTTCGCGATGATCGAATCCGCCCCGAAAGCGAGGCCGCCGATCTACCGCGGCCGTTTCGCCCCGTCGCCCACCGGTCCGCTTCATTTCGGCTCGTTGGTTGCCGCGGTCGGGAGCTATCTCGAAGCAAGGAATAGAGAGGGCGAATGGTTGGTGCGCGTCGAAGACCTCGACCCGCCGCGCGTTGTTCCCGGGGCGGCCGGCGATATACTGCGCACGCTCGAAGCCTGCGGGATGCGGTGGGACGGGGAAATCATTTATCAAAGCGTGCGCAACGATGCTTATCACGCGGCGTTGCATGAGCTCAGGCAGCGTGGTGTCGTCTATCCCTGTGCGTGCAGCCGGCGCGAGATCGCCGACCGCGCAGTGAGCGGCATCGAAGGCTACGTCTATCCCGGCACCTGCAGGTCAGGGCTTCCCGCAGGCAGGACGGCGCGCGCGCTGCGCCTGGATACCCGCGGCGCGCAAATCGAATTCGAGGACGCGCTGCAGGGCCGCATCAGCCAAAACCTTGAAACCGAGATCGGAGACTTCGCCGTCTACCGTGCCAATCACGTGTTCGCATACCAGCTCGCGGTCGTGGTCGACGACGCCGAACAGGGCGTCACCGACGTCGTGCGTGGAGCGGATTTGCTCGACTCCACTCCGCGCCAGATCCACCTGCAGCGCCTCCTCGGCCTGCCGGCGCCGCGCTACATGCATTTCCCGGTCGCAGTAAACGAAAGCGGTGAAAAGCTGAGCAAGCAAACGCTGGCGTCGCCGGTCGATGCGCTGCGGCCGGTGCCGGCGTTGGCCAGGGTCTTGCGCTTTCTCGGCCAGCAGCCGCCCGCCGAACTTGAGCGAGTCGACATCGACGCGTTCTGGCAGTGGGCATTCGAGAACTGGAATGCAGCACGCGTGCCGCGAGTGCGAACTCTGCGGGTGATGGGTGATGAGTAATGAGTGATGGGTGATGGGCGTATTTCCCATTACCCATGTCCCATTACCGATTACCCATTACCATAATTCATCATTCCGCATTCCCCGCCGTCGCGGGCGTGCGTGCAACAGGACGCTTCACGGCGGCGATCCGGGCGATCGCTTCGTGGACCTGCGGCAGCATTTCGCGCGCCGCTTCCTCGCCCGCCGCAATATTCTGCAGTTTATGGTCGAATTCGAGCATGCGCGTGCGCACGGTGCGCGGCGTGATCACCACGTCGGCCCCCGCGAGTTCCTGCTCCAGCAACTGATAGCGCGCCCTGCGCCGCGCGGCCTCCATCGGCTCGCCGCCGTTTTGCCGCGCCTGGGCAAACCACGACACATCGACCGCGATCACGATGTCGGCGCCCATCGCGCGCGCCACCTCCACCGGCACCGGACTCGTCAACCCACCGTCGATATACTCCTCGCCGCGGATCACCGGCGGGATGAACAGGTTCGGCACGCTCGCCGAGGCGCGCACGGCAAGACCGGTATCGCCACGGTTGAACACCGTCATCGCACCGTCGCGCGCTCGCGTGGCGATGACTGCAATCGGTTTGGCGAGCCTTTCGATGGGACGGTTGCCGACCGCACGATTAACGAACCGCTGCAGCGCCTCGCCGCGCACCCAGCCGTTCCCGAACAGCGTGAAATCGACGAGGTTCTCCCGGTCGATGTCGAGGGCGATTCTCTCGAGGGCGCTGGCGCGGTAGCCGCTCGCGTAGAGCGCCGCAACCACCGCACCGGAGCTGGCGCCGGCGATGATGTCGGGCACAATGCCGCCCTCCTCCAGCGCCTTGATGACTCCAACATGCGCAAAGCCGCGCGCTCCGCCGCTGCCCAGCGCAAGCGCAATGAGCGGCCGCGCGGACTTGAGTGCGACGATGCGGGCGGCACGCGGTGCGCCTTCGCCATCGTAGTCGATGGGCGTCGACCCGCAAGCCGCGAGCACGCCCAACAACAGCAAGACAATCAGTTTGCGCATCATGCAGATGCAACGAAATTCTGACCAACGTATCTTGGCAGACAACGTCGCTACGACAGGCGCGTCGCAGGGCGGAAGAGGGGCCCCTCTGGGGATCTGACCCCGGAGACGCGCATAGGATCGGCGTTCACGCGACGCGCCCTCGATCGGCTCCACGGTCGCATCCCGCGAGCGGGTCCCTGCTCCGCGTTGCGCCAATCCCCGCAACACATTGATTTGCATCGCCCTCGCTCGCCCGAGCTGCGCTCGTTCGCGACAAAACTCGCAGATTTTCAGAGTATCCCTGATCCTACCGGAACCGACAACCGTTGAACAATGACACGGCCTAGGAGTTTGTCGGACTTGAGTCGGACAAACTCCTAATGGATTCCTTGCGTAAGCGTTTCAGATTACCACCTATTCAAGGAAAGGGGTGGGCGCCCCAGCCCACCAACTGAGAAGCAGCACCGGCGATCAGGAACAAAGGGCGGCTGAACCTCGTCTTGTTGCGCGGTCTAAGCATTCGTGATCGGCGGGTTCTGGCAAACACATGGTCGTCGTCTCCCGCAGTATCCGCATTGATGCGCCCACCGAGCGCGTATTCGCGCTCGTCAGCGACCCCGCCGCGCGCAGCGAACTTTCGCCCGACACGCATCCCATTCGCGTGGAGATCGAAGGCGGCGGACCGCTTAAATTGGGCAGCGTCTGTCACTTTCGCCTCCAGGCGGGCAACCGCATCCTCGACTACCATACGCACGTCGAGGAATTCGAGCCCCCGCGATGCATTGTTTCGGTGTCGGACTCAGCAGTGCCGTTCACGATCCGCATCGAGACCGAGCCCGACGACCGCGGCACGCGCCTCACGCAAACCGAGACTTTCGAGCCTACCGAAGCAATGCTGGAAGAAGCGCTTCCCGAGACTGGCCCCAACGTGCTGCTGCGGCTCGCCTACCGGATAATGTTGTTCCTGGATCTGGACTCCGCGCGGCGCCTGCGCGAGCAGCAGGAGGAAGCTCTCGCGCGCACGCTCGAACCCAACATGGAGCGGTGGCTATCCGCCATCAAAGCGCGGCTGGAGATCGGCTGACGCTGTTATTGATCCTTGCGTGATCGGCTCACGAATGAATGTCGTCCTCGCCCGCAAGTGCCGTCTCGGCCGCCAGACCGATACCTTTGGTCGAACCTGAAATAAGCGCTCACTTGTCTCTAACTTGAGACACTTGTTCGCTTCACCCCTTTCACTCGAAACGGCGCGCCGCATCCAACCCCGCGTGGACAAACCGGAATATCACTGGATACGCAGTGGCTGCGACCGGCTGGATTCACTTTCCTGAATGGTCATGCTGCGGTCAGGGACGCTCTCAGATGTTCTCGGACCAGGACAACCGGCCAACCTTGATCGCACGCCCGGGAACAACGACACCAAAGGAAACTCCAAGCTTGTGGATAAGACGTGACGCCACGATTGTCCAGACGGCCAACCCAACGGAAAGGAGCAGTGTATGAAATCCGTAATCCGTGTGCTCGATTCCTCCGGCGATTCCGTTCATTTGTTCGACTTGACCGAAAAAACTGCGCGGCAGAAGGCCAAGGCACTGATCGACAAGCTGCAGAAAGAAGGCCGCACGCTTTTCAAGGTCGACCCCAAGACCGGCGAAGGAACGGAGAAAGTCACCAGGCTCACCGAACTCGGGGAGGAAAATATCGCCATCCCCAGGATCGTTGGTGGTTGAGCAAACTTGCGAGATCAGCGTCGAGCATGCGATCAACATTGACTCGACGCTGTTCCGGTTGCGCCCGCTGAGTCGGCGGCCAAGTCAACGTAAGTCCGAGTCACCGCATGGCGCGCTATGTCCGTCCGCAGAACGTCGTTGACATGCTGGCTCGACTCTTTGGCCGCCTGTCCGATGGTCTGTGGAGGGCCAGCGCGACTCGGGAGGCCGATAGGGCGCGGGAGATTGCCGAGCCGCGAGTAATGAACGCGTCCAGCCGTTGGCTGCCCGAGCGCGCAAGGGGGATGGAACACCCGAGGGCGCAAGCCGCAGCGCCTGCCGACATCGGTTTTGACCGCTCTGCCGGAGAACGCCGTCTAGCGCGCGTTATGCGTGAGCGTGCGTATGCCGTGGATCAGTTCCTGGCGCGGCAAACGCACGAGGAGGAAATCCGCGAGAAGTCCAGGGCACTCCTCTTGCGCATGCTTACCCCGGCCCAGCGGGTACAGTTCGAACGCGAGAATCGCTTCACGGTACGCGTGAAGGAGCGCGGCAGATTTATCGTGACATCGGGGGCCATCTTCAACGTCGTCGGCCCCGATTCCACCACTTACTGCACCCGGGCTGAGCCCCCGGTGCCTATTTATGATCTGATGCTGGCGCAGAAGATCCTGCTTGAAGCAGATCCGAGCCGGTTCTTCAAAGTGGCGAATCGGGATAGGCCTTGATCCTGTAACGCGAATATGCCCCTGTCAACGCAAACCCGAAGTGCGCCTGCCAACCTTGCCTTCGGCGATAAATTGCAGCCGCGCAAGATGCGCGTAAAGGCCGTTTGCGCGCAGGAGTTCGTTGTGCGTTCCGACGGAATGAATGCGGCCGCGGTCGAGGACGATGATGCGGGCGGCGTTGCGCACCGTCGCAAGACGGTGTGCGATGACGAGCGTGGTGCGCCCGCGCGCAAGCCGTTCCAGGGCGGCAGCGACCTGGCGCTCGCTCTCGGCGTCGAGCGAACTCGTCGCTTCGTCGAGCAGCAGGATCGGCCGATCGGCGAGCAGCGCCCGCGCAATCGAAATGCGCTGGCGCTGCCCGCCGGAGAGCTTGATGCCGCGCTCACCCAGATCGGTATCGAAACCCTGCGGCAGCCGCTCGATGAATTCCAGGGCGTGCGCTGCGGCGCACGCCTCCCACACCGCTGCCAATGACGCGTCCGGACGCCCAAAGCGAACGTTTTCGGCGACGCTTGCGGCGAAAATCACCGGCTCCTGCGGCACGAGGGCGATAGCGCGGCGCAGGTCGCGCGGCTCGCAGTGCCGGATGTCGGCGCCGTCGATGAGAATCCGCCCGGATAACGGATCATAGAAGCGCAGGATCAATGCAAATACGGTGGATTTGCCCGCGCCCGATGGTCCGACCAGCGCCACGCGCTCGCCCGGATCGATGGTGAACGAGACCGGCCCGAGCGCGTTGCTTTCCGGCCGGCTCGGATAGGCGAACACCACTTCGTCGAAGCGGATCGCACCTCTCACATGCGACGGCAGGTTCATGGGAGGCGGTGCGACTGTGAGCGCCGGACGGGTATCGAGCAACTCCATCAGGCGCTCGGTCGCGCCCGCGGCGCGCTGGATCTCGCCCCACACCTCCGACACCGTGCCCGCGCCGCTCGCGACGATGGCGGCGTAGAACACGAAGGCCGAGAGTTCACCTGCCGTCATGCGCCCGGCGAGCACGTCATGACCCCCGATCCACAGGATCACGCCGACGGCGCAGAAACCGATCAGCATCACCAGCGAAATGAGCCACGCCTTGACGCGGATGCGCTGCGCACCGGCAGCGAAGGCCGCTTCCGTGGCCTCTCCGAAGCGGCCGCGCGCGTGCTCCTCGTGCCGGTACGCCTGCACGGTGCGGATTTCGTGCAAAGACTCGTCAATGTGCGCCGCCACGTCGGCCACCCGGTCCTGGTTCACGCGCGAAAGCCGCCGCACGCGCCGGCCCATAAGCAGAATCGGCACCAGCGTCGTCGGCACGCCGAGCACGATCAGCGCCGCAAGCTTGGGACTGGTGGCGAAAAGCAGAACCAGCGCCCCGATCATCATGAGCCCGTTCCTCAAGAACATCGAGAGACCGAAGCCGATCACCTGTCTGATCTGTTCGCTGTCGTTGGTGAGGCGCGAGGCGATCTCCCCGGTGCGCGAGACGTCAAAGAATGCAGGCGACAGCGAGAGGACGTGGCCGTAAACCACCTTGCGGAGATCGGCGATGACGCGCTCGCCGACGCTCATCATGAAGTAGAAGCGCACATAGGTGGCTCCCGCGAGCAGCACGGACACACCCACCACCGCCGCCAGCGCAGCATTCAGCAGATGCGGATCGCCGCTGCCGAATCCCGCGTCGATCACATGGCGCAGCCCCTGCCCGAGCGCCAGCACGCAGCTCGCCGCGACCACAAGCGCAGTAAGGGCAATGGCGATTCGCCCGCGGTAAGGCGTAAGAAATCGGCCGAGGCGAGCGAGTTGAGCGAGCTCACCCTTGGGCGGCGGGATGAAAGATGGACGCGCAGGCATGGGATGAAGGGGAAACCTAGTTTAGCGCCATTCCCACCGCGCGTAGTAGCGGCGAAAGCGTTTCCCAGGTTGGTGCAGCGCCGGTTTCGAGTAATAAAACGCGCCCGTCCGCCCCGCGGCAGCAGAAACTGGAGGCGTCATTTGGACAATGCCAAACTCGAAGGCGGCGGCGACGCTCGGTCTGCCGTAGGCTGGTGCGGGAGGCGCGCCAGCGGCCAGCATGGTATCTTATAGCTTGCAATTGCGGATTTGGACCATTGTCGAGAATCCAACAAGACAAGAGGCTTCAGAGCAGAGCGCACGCACCTCACAAGCACTAACTTAATGATCGGAGGAAAAATCCAATGAGACCAAGCAAGTTGTTTATGGTAATCGGCGCCGCGGTGGCGCTGGCACACGGCGCACCGGCTGTCGGAGCGGATGTGGCAAAAGACTATCCCAACCGGCCGGTACGGTTGATCGTGCCGAACGGGCCGGGCAGCGCGGTGGATACCCTGACGCGCATCGTGAGCAATCGCCTCGCCGAGTTCATCGGGCAGCAGATCGTGGTGGACAACCGTGGCGGCGCGGCCGGGGTTATCGGCATGGAAATCGCCAAGGACGCGAACGCGGACGGCTATACGTTCCTCACCGCGACCACCGCGGCCACGACCATCGCCAGGCTGCTTCTCAAGAAGCCCACGTTCCATCCCCTGAACGACTACGAGTGTGTGGTGCAGTTCGCGGAGACCCTCAACGTGCTGGTGGTCAATCCCAAGCTGCCGATCAAGACCGTGGAGGAACTCATCGCGTACGCCAAGAGTGGGAAAACCCCCTTCAACATGGCCTCGGCCGGCGTTGGCTCACAGAGCCACTTGTCCGGGGCGTACTTCCAGCAAGCGGCCAAGATCAATTCGCTGCACGTGCCCTACAAGGGAGGCGGTGCGTCCTCCGGCTCGGTGGTTTCCGGCGAGTCGCAATGGACGCTCATACCCGCGCCGGCGGCGATGTCGCACGTCAACGCGGGGCGCATGCGCGCGCTCGCCCACACCCTGCCCAGGCCCACGGCGCTGCTGCCCAACATCCCGCCGATCGCCAACACCATACCCGGCTTTGACTACAGCGGGTGGATGGGCTTCTTCGTACCGAAGGGCACACCCAAGCCGATCAACGACAAGCTGCGCGCGGCGGTAGTGAAGACAATGGACACACCCGAGGTGAAGAAGGGTATGGCCTTTCAGGCCACCGAGATCGTCATCAGAGGGCCGGCGGAATTTCGCAAGGTGGTCGAAGGGTCGATGGAGAAGAACGCTAAGCTGGTAAAGTCGTTGGGGCTCACGGCCAACTGACTCGCGGACAAATCCTGACAAGAGGAATTCCACATGTTGCTGGACGAAATGGTCGAGCGCGGCCTGCCTGAAGAAACGCGCATGATGCGGGACGTCGCCCGCAAGTTCGTGAACGAACACGTCATTCCCTTCACCCGCCTGAACTGGAAGCAGGAATGGAATATGACGCCGGAAGAGCGGCTGCCGCGCAAGATACTGGAAGTGGCCGACGAAATCGGCATCCGCACCCTCGGTGTTCCCGAGGAGTTCGGCGGCACGCCGATCGATCCCAAGACCGAAGTGCAGACGTTCGCGGTGATCTCGGAGGAGATCTCGCGCGGCGATTGCGGCCTCTCGGACAAGATGGTGCAGATCTGGAAGGTCTCGGTGCTGCTCCGGAATGTCGCGCCGCCCGACCTGCAGCAGATGTGGTTTCCGCGCATCGTCAAGGATCCGACGTTTCTCCTCGCGCACTGCCTGACCGAGCCGCGCGGCGCCTCCGACCGCTGGCTTCCCTATAACGTGCCCGAAGCAGCGATGCAAACCAGGGCGGTGCTCAAGGACGATCGGTGGGTGATCAACGGCCGCAAGCAGTTCATCAGCAACGGCTACGACGCCAAGCTATACGTCGTGTACGCCAACACCAATCCGAAAGTGGGGATGCTGCACGGAACCTCGAGCTTCCTCGTCCCGCGCGACACGAAGGGCTTCACCGTGCAGCGCTGCAACGAGACGCTCGGCGGGCGCTTCATGAACAACGGCGAAATGGTGTTCGAGGACATGGAAGTGCCCAAGGACCACCTGCTGGTCGAAGGCACCGCGCTCTCACGAGCGGGCGTTTATTTCCGTCCCGGCAAGATCATCCAGGGCTCGAAGAATCTGGGAGTTGCGGTGCGTGCCTTTGAAGAAACGGCGAAGTACGTTCAGGAGTACGTGCAGGGTGGAAGAATCCTCATCAAGCATCAGGCGACCGCGATCCGGCTCGCCGAAATGGCGACCGAGATCTGCGCGGTGCGTGGGCTGCTGCGGGAAGCCTCACGCGCCGTGGACGAGAACTCCCCCGAAGCCGAGATGCTGTGCAATATGGTGAAGCTCTACGCTTCCGAGGCGGTGCTCCGCGTGTGCAAGCACGCGATGGAGCTGCACGGCGGCAACGGCACGATGCTCGACTTCGGGATCGAGAAGCTCTACCGCGATGCCTCCATGTTCCTGCACATGGATGGGACCGTCGATGTGACGAAATTCAAGATCGTGAAGAACCTGTTCCCGGATACGGCGGGCAAGTACGCCGGACCGGAAAGCTGAAATGCGTGACCCGTGACCCGTGACCCGTGATTGGTGATTCGTGATTGGTGACTGGTGTCTTGAGCCGTTAATTCGTCGCACGATCGGTAGGTCGGGGGACGCGCAGCGTTCCCCGACACCTTCGCGTCAGGCAGCCGCCCATGCGGCAGCCTGAGCTACGCTGCTCACGCTCTCACGGATTCTGGCGCTCTCCCGCCCTCACGCTCCCCCGCCCTCACGCCCTCACGCGCTCCCGTGCTCTCGGGGGACGACCGTCACCGTCCCCAGTTGGGCCAGCATGCCGAGTTCGTCGCGCATCACCCACTCCTCGACGATCTTGCCTTCCTTCAGACGGAACTGAACAATCGCGGTCCAGTTGAGCTCCTGATCCCTGGCAAGCGGCACTTCGCCGGCACGGCTCCGAAACGTGTGAGGACGCACCGTGGTGCGGTGCAAGATGCGCACCGAGACCATGTCACCCTCCGCCATCAGTCCGGACAGCTTCGAGGAAAAACCCGAGTAATCCTCAAACGTGGCACTCAGCCGCCGCATGGCGGCCTCCAAGCCAATGACGTCCAAACCAGGGCGGTGCAGGACGGCATCCGGCGCCATCAACTCCGGCAAGACATCGATTTTCCTTTGGTCCAGCACCTCGCGGAAATAGCGCTCAACGATCGCCTTGTTGCGGGCTTCCTGGGACTTCGACGCG
The DNA here is from genome assembly GCA_001771985.1 of Betaproteobacteria bacterium RIFCSPLOWO2_12_FULL_62_13. GTDB lineage: Bacteria > Pseudomonadota > Gammaproteobacteria > Burkholderiales > SG8-41 > DSOT01. The sequence continues at coordinate 16,382 of MERG01000205.1, forward strand.
CTCAACGAATGCTCCATGGCAACCTTTTCCTTTCGACCCGGGCAGCGCACGGCCTGGTGCCGTTCCAACTTGTTTCGCCGAATTCCGCCGGTCAGCTTGGCGCGCACAGTCGGCCTCTGGAGAAACAGTTGGATTGGCATGAATAGTTGGATCGGTACTAGTTGCGATATTATCAGCGTTTTGGCAGCCTATTGATGATTACGAAACCGGGTGACAGTCCGGATGCGCTCGACGCTCCCCTCTCCCCTCGGGAGGGGCTGGGGTGAGGGTCGAGCACTGTAACGCAGTTACGTAGTGCTCGATAGGAGGAGACGCTCATGAGCACGGTACCCAGCGTAGCATTAGCCCACATCGGCCTTTACGTCCGCGATCTGGAGCGCATGGAGCAGTTCTACACGAACTTTCTCGGCCTGATCGTCACCGACCGCGGCGATCTCGGCGCCGCCCGGCTTGTGTTCCTATCGCGTGATCCGCGGGAACATCATCAAGTGGTGCTCGTCTCCGGCCGGCCGGAGACCGTCGAGTTCTCGGTGCTGAACCAGATTTCGCTGCGGGTGCCCGGCCTTGCAGCCCTCCGCTACTTTCAGGCCAACGCCGCTGTCCACGGCGGTCACGACGTTCAGGCGATCACCCACGGCAACGCCATTTCGGTTTACGTGCGAGACCCGGAAGGCAATCGCATCGAGCTTTATATCGATACGCCTTGGTACGTCACGCAGCCGCTCAGGGCACCCGTGGATCTCGCCAAGCCGGACGAAGCGGTGTGGCGAGAGGTCGAGTCGCTGGCGCGTTCGCTGCCGGGGTTCAGGCCGGTCGAGGAGTGGCGCCGCGAGCTGGAGTCGCGGCTCGCCGCCGTGTGAGTTTATTTGACAGGGAGGAACAATGGCATCCGCATCCAATGGACAGGCTGGCTTGAGCGGCCGCATTTCGCACCTCGACGACAGCGCGCTCGATCTCATTTTCCGGACGGCGCGAACCCACAAGGCATGGCAGCCGCGCCCCGTCTCGGATCGCGATCTGCGCCGACTCTATGAGCTTTTCAAGTTCGGGCCTACCAGCGTCAACTGTAATCCGGCGCGCTTCCTTTTCGTGCGCTCGCCCGATGCCAAGGCGAAGCTGATCCCCGCCCTCATTGAGAGCAACGTGCCCAAGGTCACGGCGGCGCCGGTCACCGCGATCATCGGCTACGACACGCGGTTCTTCGAGCATCTGCCGCGCCTGTTCCCGGCGACCGACCCCAAGCGGTTCCGCAGCGATCCCGCATTCGCCGAGCGTTACGCTTTCCGCAATGCGACCCTGCAAGGCGCCTACTTGATTATCGCCGCGCGCGCTCTCGGGTTCGACGTCGGCCCGATGTCTGGCTTCGACAACGCCAAGGTCGATGCCGCATTTTTCGCGGGCACATCGATCATGTCCAACTTCCTGTGCAACATCGGCTATGCCGAGCAAAGCGAGCTGCCGCCGCGTCCGCCGCGCTTTGAGTTCGACGAGGTCTGCACCATCGTGTGAGCATTGCCGCTGGCCACGGTTCGGGAAGCACCCCCTGATCACCATGCGCCGATCAGTGTCTTTGCGCTCACGCTCGGCGCCGTGGTCGCACGCACCTGGAGCGGGAATCACGCTGTTGAGGTGAGCGCGCTCCGAGGCAGCGGTTTCCCATTGAACTTTCCCTTTTCCTGCTGGCGCCGCCACGGATCAGACACCCGACAGAGAAGTCCCCCCGTTTTCTTGACCTGAATCAAACTCCGCCGCGCCGCTGCGAGCTATGCTGGGTTGAAGGGCACGTTCGGCCCGCTGATCACCAGGAGGAGGGATCGATGAACCGACGGTTGCTGGTGGCGTTGAATTCGTTCGGAGCAGCGGGGGTTGCGTTGACGTTCGCGGGGCCGATATCTGCGCTCGCCCAAGGCTACCCGGAACGGCCGTTGCGTTTTCTCGTGCCGTATGGGCCTGGCGGACCGACAGACACCATGGCGCGCGTCGTCGGGCAGCGGCTCTCGGAGCACTGGGGTAAGCCCGTCGTGATCGACAACCGCCCTGGCGCCACCGGCAACATCGGCACGGCGCTGGTGGCGCGCGCGACTGCCGATGGCCACACGATCCTGGTCCACACCAGCGCGTTCGCCGTGAATCCCAGCCTATTCCGCAACGCGGGCTACGACCCATTCAAGGATTTCGCGCCGGTCATCGTCGCCGGGGTGACCCCGAACATGCTGTTCGTGCGCCCGTCGGTTGCGGCACACACGCTCGCCGAATTGGTTTCACTCGGGAAAGCGAAGCCGCTGAACTATGCCTCGCCCGGCGCCGGCACCACGCCGCACCTCACCGCGGAGCTGCTGCTGAAAACCATGAGCGGCGCCAATGTCACCCACATTCCGTACACCAGTGGCGCGCTCGCGGTCAACGCAGTCGTGGGCGGGCAAGTGCCCGTGGGATCTCTGGCGATACCGTCGGTGGTGCCATTCGTGAAAGCGGGCAGGCTGCGCGGGATCGTAGTAACCAGCGCCCAGCGCGCTCCCGCGCTGCCCGAGGTGCCGACGGTTGCGGAATCAGGCCATCCTGGCTATGAAGACTATACGTGGATCGCATTCTTCGCGCCCCACGGCACGCCGCGCGGGATCGTCGCGAAGCTGAACGCCGAGATCACTAAAGTGCTGCAGGTGCCCGCAGTGAAGGAGCGGCTTGGGCCCCTCGGGTTTGCTCACAACCCCAACACGCCCGCGCAGTTCGCCGACTATCTGAAGCGCGAGGTCGTGAAGTGGGCGAAGGTGGTCAAGGATTCCGGTGCGCGCGTTGATTAAGTATGACCGACGTGCGCCCGGGAGCATGGCCAGCGCAAGGCCGCCGGAGGAAAGAAATACCGAGCCTCAGGCGGCATGTCGGCACATTGAATCAGACAACTCGACGGAGGAGAAGCCCTCGATGCCCGGTATTCGATTGTTCACCGGCATTTGGTGTCTGTTCCTTGCCGCGCCGATCCCCGATCATGCGGAAGCACAGATCCCATCCTACCCCGTGCGTCCGATACGGTTCATCGTGCCGACCACGCCGGCCGGACCTACCGACACTCTTGCGCGAGCGCTTTCCGAGCCCTTGTCAAAAGCCTTGGGGCACCAGGTCGTGGTGGATAATCGGCCTGGGGCAGGAGGAAGAATTGGCATAGGGGTCGCTGCGAAATCCGCTGCCGATGGCTATACCATTTTCATGGGTTCGCAGGGCAATCTGACTGTGCACCCTGCTCTTCACCACACACTGCCGTATGACCTTGATCAGGACTTTGCGCCAGTCGTGCTGCTCGTCCGGGTGCGATACTTGTTGCTGGTCAACCCCCGGGTACCCGCAAGCAATCTTGCGGATTTGTTGCAGCTGCTCAGATCCAGGCCCGGTCAATTCAACTTCGCGTCTGTAGGCATAGGCAGCACGCAGCATATCGGCGCCGAGTTGCTCAAGAAGATGACGCAAGTTGATTTTGTATCGGTCCAATACAAAGGTTCCGGGCCCGCCCTCGGCGCTCTGGTCAGCGGAGAGGTGCAGTTGATGTTCCAGTCCCCGGTCGTTGGCGCGCCATTCGTCGAGACCGGGCGGCTCAGAGCGATTGCGATTTCTGCACCACGCCGGTCTCCCCTGTTCCCAGGGGTGCCGACGTTCGAAGAATCGGGCCTGCCGGATTTCGAGCTCTCGACCTGGTTCGGCATCATGACGCGCGCGGGCGTGCCATCGGCGATCGTGACGAGGTTGAATGAAGAGATAAACCGGATTCTGCGGATGGATGACGTCCGCGCCCGGTTGACGACGCTCGACGCGGAGCCGGCGGGCGGCTCGGTGAGCGAGTTTTCCACGCACATCCGCTCGGAGCGAGTGAAGTGGGCCAGAGTCATCAAAGAAACCGGTATCGTAATCGATTAAAGAGGCAGCCTGTCGAACCTCGCTGAAAACATTCACATGATTGCTACAACACAGGCACTGCAGGACTTGCTCGACCGGTCAGCGATCATCCAAGCAGTACAGGACTGGGGGTTCTGGCGCGACAACGGCAAGTGGGAACAGCTAAGAAACGCGTACACGCCTGACGGGCTCATGACAACCACCTGGTGCGTGGGGACCGCAGATGATTTCGTTAACCACCTCGTCGAGGCGGCGAAGAAAGGAGTGCAGCGGAGGAGCATGCACTTCATTGGTGCAACTACTGTTCAGCTCAACGGCAACAAGGCGATCGCGGAAACACGGATGGTTCTTCTTGTCCGAGGCATCTTGCAGGGCGTGGAGGTAGACGTGACGAACTACGGGAGAACCTATGATCGGTTTGGCAAGCACGATGGCCGATGGCGGATCAAGATGCGCGTCCCGATCTATGAGAAAGACCGCATGGATCCGGTCGATCCCGCCGCGATTGTGAAGCTCGACCCGGCGGAGCTCGCTCGCTATCCCTACGGCTATCGTCATCTCGCTTACCTCCAGGCCGCTGAGGGTGCTCGCATTACCCCCGATCTTCCTACGCCCAACAGCGCAGCGTTAGAACGGCTCTATGCGGAAGGGAGCGCGTGGCTCGCTGCTGCGTGTGGTGCGGCGGGATGACGCCTGGCTTCTCCCCTTGGCGTGCAACAAATTCATGTATTGGAGAAACAGTGAACAAGTTGAAGTTCGCGGTGTTGCTTTTCGCCGTCGCGCAGGCGATCCGGTTTGCCGCCTGGAAATACGCCTCGTTCAGAGAGCACCTCAAAAAGCAGAACTGCGTCGTTCAAGTCAAGATCAAGGACGACTCGCAAGGCCGGATCTTCCAGTTCACAAAAGGCCGCGTGAGTTCAAGGCGCGGCATCCACCAGTCCCCTGACGCCTCGGTGGTCTTCAAGGACGCTGCAACGGCGGTGAGTTTCATGGGGCTGCCCGTGAACCATGCAGCAAGGATCCATGCCGCGAAGAACTTCCTGGTTGCGGTGGAGGGCCCGGACGAATTGGTATCGTGGTTCATGCAGCTCCTGAACATGATCCTGACCGCGGGTACCGAGTTTGGCACCCGGATGCCGGACGGCACGACGCGCTACACGACGATGACGAACGGGGGGCCGCTTTTTGTCTACGTGAATGATGGCAAGATCGTACGCACCAGCGTCATCGAGTACGACGAGAAGGACGCACCCTCGTGGACCATCAGTGCACGGGGCAGGAGGTTCACGCCCTGGCGCAAGGCGACCGTCGCACCCCATGCGCTGGCCTTGCGTTCTCTCGTCCACTCGGATCAGCGGCTGCTCCACCCGATGAAGCGCGTGGACTTCGATCCGAACGGCAGCCGCAACTGCCGGAACCGGGGCATATCGGGCTATGAGCGCATAAGCTGGGACGAGGCGCTCGACATCGTCGCCGGCGAGATTCTCCGGATGAAGCGGCAGCATGGGCCCGGGGCGATCGCCATCTACCACAGCTCGCACCATCAATGGGGCAACATCGGCTACTGGACGAGCGCCCTCCTGCGCTTTGGCAACGCCATCGGCTACACGAAGGTCCATCTCAACCCGGACAGTTGGGAAGGTTGGTACTGGGGTGCGATGCATCATTACGGCAACAGCATGCGCCTCGGGCGGGCCGGGTCCTACGGCACGCTCGGGGATTGCCTGCAGGAATGCGAAATGATCGTGTTCTGGTCGAGCGATCCGGAATCCCACTGCGGCATCTACAGCGGTCAGGACGGCGCGCAGCGGCGGCTGTGGGCAAAGGAGCTCGGCATCAAGATGGTGCACATCAATCCATACTATTGCCCGACCGCCTCCCTCCTGGGTGGAAAGTGGTTCCCCGTCCGGCCCGGCACGGATGCCGCGCTCGCCATCGCCATCATGTATGTGTGGATTACCGAGGAGCTGTACGACAAGGACTACGTCGCGACCCGGACCACCGGATTCGAGGAATGGCGCGACTACGTCCTGGGCGCATCGGACGGCGTAGCGAAGACGCCCGAATGGCAGGAAACGGAGACCGGCATTCCCGCCAAGGATGTACGGGCGCTCGCGCGAGAGTGGGGGACCAGGAAAACCTATCTTTCGGCAGGAGTCGCCGGCACCGCCCACGGCGGCGCGTGCCGGGCCGCGACCGGCGCGCAGTGGGCGCGCTCGATGATCCTGCTCATGGCGATGCGGGGATGGGGTAAACCGGGCATCAACTTCGGGAACCTGCAGGCGGGCACCCCGGTGGACCTCTCGTTCTATTTCCCCGGCTACGCGGAGGGCGGCATTTCCGGCGAGCTGCAGGGAACGGCCTCGAGCGTCAACAACTATGTGCGCATGCCGCATCTGCTCACGATGAATCCGGTCCAGCAGATGATCCCGCGCCAGAGGCTGCCCGAGGCGATCCTCGAGGGGCGCTGCGAGGGCTATCCGACGGATTCGATTTCCATAGAAGGACAATTTCGCCGCTTCGTCTATCCCGCCCCGGGTTTTTCCAAGGTTCACATGTTGTACCGTTACGGAGGCTCCTCGTTCGGCACCATAGCCGATTCGAGCCGGTTTGCCGACATGTACCGCTCGGACGAACTGGAGTTCGTCCTCAACCAGTCGGTCTGGTTCGAAGGGGAAGCAAAGTTCGCGGACATCATTCTGCCGGCCTGCACTCAGTTGGAGCGCTGGGATATTGGTGAATGGAGCAACGCCGGCGGGTATGCCCACCACATGTTCAGCCAGGTCAACCACCGGGTAATCGCGATCCAGCACAAATGCATCGAGCCGCTCGGCGAATCGAAATCGGATTACCAGATCTTCTGGGACATCGCGAAGCGCCTCGGCCTGGGCACTTACTATTCGGAGGGCATGACGGAATTTGACTGGTGCCGGCGGGTGTTCGAATCGTCCGATCTGCCCAAGCACATAAGCTGGAAGGAATTCCTCAAGAAAGGCTACTACGTGGTTCCCGCGGAAGGCGAAAAGACCCGGGAGCCGGTGTATATGCGATGGTTTGTCGAAGACCGGCTGAAGGACGTGCCCGAGCCGCACCCGGTTCCCGGTGGATACTCGGGAAAATTCCGCAGGGGACTGCAGACGCAATCCGGGAAGATCGAGTTCATCCCGGAGAGTCTCAAACGCTTCGACCCGGAGAGCCCGGATCGTCCTCCGCTTAACCGCTACATTCCGTCGTGGGAGGGACCGGGAGCCGCGGAACTCTACCGGAAATATCCGTTGCAACTCATCACGCCGCACGCGCGCTACAGCTTCCACACCATGGCGGACGCGAAGGACAGCGTGGTGAACGACGTTGCGGACCACCGGATCCTCGCCGGCGGCCATTATTACTGGATCGTGCGGATCAATCCGGACGACGCTCGCGTGCGCGGCATCGCGATGCACGATGTCGTCAAGGTCTACAACGACCGGGCGGCCGTCTTGTGTGCGGCGGATTTGACCGAAGCGGTCGCGCCGGGCGTGCTTCACTCGTATGAATCATGCGCGACCTACGAGCCGGTGGGCGGGCCGCGCGATGCTGTCGACCGCGGCGGATGTATGAACCTGCTGACGCCGAGCCGCAAGCTGGTCGCAAAGTCCGACGGCATGGCCGCGATGTCCTGCCTGGTGCAGGTCGAAAAATGGAACCAGGCAGCGGAGGCGGCATGAAAAAGTGGAACCTCATCATCGACGTTGCCAGGTGCAACAACTGCAACAACTGCTTCCTTGCAAACAAGGATGAGCACGTGGACAACGATTTCCCCGGTTATGCCGCTCCACAACCCAGGCACGGGCACCGCTGGATCGACATTCTGCGCCGGGAACGGGGTCGTGCGCCGATGGTGGATGTCGCCTACCTGCCGACCACGTGCAACCACTGCGAGGATGCCCCGTGCGTCAAGGCGTCGGCAGACGGCGCGGTCTACAAGCGGCCCGATGGCATTGTCATCATTGATCCGCAAAAGGCCGCAGGAAGAAAGGACATCGTCGCTTCATGTCCGTATGGCGTCATCTGGTGGAACGAGGAAAGAAAGGTGGCCCAAAAGTGGATTTTTGATGCTCATCTGCTCGACCAGGGGTGGAAAGAGCCCCGCTGCGCGCAGGTCTGTCCGACCGGCGCGATCCGGTCGCTCAACGCGGAGGATTCCGACATGGAACAGATTGCCAAGAAGGAGGCGCTGGAAGTGCTGCATCCGGAATACAGCACGAAGCCCCGGGTCTATTACAAGAACCTGTATCGCTTCACGAAATGCTTTATCGGCGGCAGCGTCGCCATCGATCGCAACGCGATCGTTGACTGCCTCCAGGGGGCCAACGTGATGTTGACCAAAGATAGCGGAACAGTCGCTGAACAGCGTACCGATTGCTACGGAGACTTCAAGTTCGACAAGCTCGATAGGGACAGCGGCGCCTATACCATCGAGATTTCCCATCCCTGCCAGGGGAAGAAGGCCATCGAAGTGCGGCTAGGGGAAAGTCAATACGTAGGTACGGTATATCTGGGTGGTCAGGGCGTGTACTGAGTGTCGTGAAAATGCCTGACGCCGTTCAGCCCTCACCCCCGACCCCTCTCGGTCCCTCATCCCCGACCCTTCTCCCGGAGGGAGAAGGGAGGCTCGAGCTTCCTCTCTCCCTTTGGGATAGAGGTCAGGAGTGAGGGATGGAGGGGAGATTTGTGGTGCATATGAGTTATCACCCATTTGCACGAAGCTCAATAGGCGGCCGCCGCATCAATGCAGGGTCGGGCGCCGGCGGATTGCGGCGGGCCGCGGGGCGAGCGTGACCGGGCGCCCGAAGAAAAAGCCCTGGAACAAATCGAAGCCCAGCGCCAGGCATTGGCGCGCCTGGGCCAGGCTCGCCACCTTTTCGGCCAATAATTTCCCGGGCCATTGTTTGATGCGCCGCACGAGATTCACGAGCGCAACGCGGTCGAGCAGCAAGACGTCGATCTTCACGATGTCGACGATGTCAAGCAGTGGGTCGTACTCTTCACTGTAGTGCGAAAAATCGTCCAGCGCCAGGCGGTATCCTCTCGCCTTGAGCTGCCGGCAGCGCCGGATGACCGCGTCGTTGATGGTCACGGTCTCCAGCAGCTCGAGCACCGCGCGCTCGCGCGGCAGCGACTCGATCCCGTCGCTCATCAGGGACTG
>MERG01000205.1:25464-26039 GCA_001771985.1 Betaproteobacteria bacterium RIFCSPLOWO2_12_FULL_62_13
GGGACTGCGCGTCGACGTTGATGAAGGCCTGATACGGCCCCAGCACTGCGGACATGGCGCCGCCGCCGAATGCGCAGCCGATCACCTGTGCGGTCGCCGCCGCAGGATCGGCAATATGCGCCTCGCTTTCCCCCGCTTCACGGAACAGCAGTTCGTACGCAACGACCCGCCGCTCGCGGTCCAGGATCGGCTGGCGTCCGAGTGACATCCCTGGTGCAAAAGAGGAAGGCGCGATGCGCATTCGATGTTCCTCAATGTGCCGCCACCTCGTCTCATCGGGACGGTATGCATCATCAGCACTTTCGTACCGGTGTGGAGCGAACCGCGGTTTTCCCCGCGGAGCAGCGGCCGTTTCATGATCCGTAATGCACGTAATAGATAGACACCAGGAAACGCCGGGCATTTAGCGTAAGACCCTCTGTTCTTGCGCGGGAAATCACTTATGATGAAGAGGGCAAATCACTGATTCCGCGTATGCCTCGGCGCGGAGTCGCTGACCGGCACGCCGGTGGAGTTCGCCAAACTCACTGAAGGCGGTGGATGTACCGACTCCTTCCCCCTTGATGGGGGAAGGT
>MERG01000206.1:0-5208 GCA_001771985.1 Betaproteobacteria bacterium RIFCSPLOWO2_12_FULL_62_13
CCAACACTCTCTGACTTCTTCCGCATCCAGCGCGGCATCGCCACGGGGAGCAACAAGTTCTTCGTGCTCGACCGCGCCGATGCCAAGCGTCGAGGGCTCCCGGCGAAGTATCTCCGCCCGATCTTGCCGAGCCCACGGCACCTCAAGACCACCGTCGTCGAAGGCGACGACGACGGCTACCCGCGCATCGACCGTCAACTGTGCGTCATCGACTGCGACCTCCCGGAGCATGTTGTCGAACAGCGGCACCCGGCCCTCTGGGAGTACTTGCAAACCGCCGCAGCGCTGGGCATCATGGACGGCTACCTCGTCGGCAAGCGCAGCCCGTGGTACAAGCAGGAGCAACGTCCCCCCTCCCCCTTCCTCTGCACATACATGGGCCGCGGCGCGGATGACAAGCAGCCGTTCCGCTTCATCCTCAACCGATCGAACGCCATCGGGACGAATCTCTATCTCATGCTCTACCCGCTAAATGGCCTCGCGGCCATGCTTCGCAAGCACCCCGACCGCGCCGCCGACGTGCATGAGATCCTGGGCCGGGTCACCGGCCACGAGCTGCGCGGCGAGGGTCGTGTATACGGCGGAGGCCTGAATAAGATCGAGCCGAATGAGTTGGGCCGCATTTCGGCAGCACCGTTTATCGCGCGCTGGCCTGAGCTGAAGTCCGCTGTGCAACGCCAGGTGGAGCTCTTCGGGTGAGTTGCAGCAGAATCAGATTGAGCACCACGGGGCGCCTGACAACCGGTTGCAGCGGTCGGTCCGCTGCGCGGCCCGCCGCTGAACCGGAGCGTTAGAGCGCAGTTCCACACACGGATAATTCTGGCTATAATATGGCCAGAATGCCGTACACGATCATCCTGGCCCCGGAGGCGGTGGAGGACCTCGACGAGCTCAAGGCCAATCTTCGCAGCGAGGTACGGGAGGGGATCGAGACGCATCTTCGCAACCAACCGGAGAAGCTCAGTCGCAGTCGAATCAAGCGACTTCGAAAGCTCTCTCAGCCGCAGTATCGGCTCCGGATCGGCGACGTGCGAGTGTTCTACGACGTCATCGAGCAAAAGGTCGAGGTCCTGGCGATAGTTTCGAAATCGGAGGCAGCAGCATGGCTGGCCAAACACGGAAAGTCAGAGGAAAAGTGAAGGAAGTCCCCCTGGCGGAGGTCAAGGACGATCTGTCGCGCTATCTGCGCGAAGCCACGAAGGGCGAAATTGTCATTACGCGCCATGGAAAGCCGGCGGGCGTATTGATCGGTTTTGCGTCGGAGGACGACTGGTTTGATTACCGCCTCGAAAACGATCCCCGATTTCTCCAGCGTATCGAGCGGGCCCGTGAGAGCCTGCGTTCCGGTCGGGGCGTGAAACTGGAGGAAGTGAAATGACAATGCGCTCTAACCTCTATATCGCCCCGGCCGGTCAAGGGGCGAAGCACGAGGAATGGGGCCGGGTTCACATTTCGCGCTCGATCCCCTGGCAAACGAGCGTAGCCCGGATGCAATGGAATGAAATCCGGGGCGAGAAGTCCTACGTTCTCTTGACACATTCACCCCCCATCCCCGCCCTCCCCCGTCGAGGGGGAACCTGTGTTATTTGTCCGGGATTGCGCTACGCTTGATTCGGGCCACCTGCCTCGCCTCACCCCTCACTCCTCACTCCTCTCGCCCCTTAGCGCTCGACCGGGAACCGCCGGTCGTTCCAGTCGACCATGCCGTCCTTGAGGTTATAGACGCGCTCGAATCCCAAGCCCGAGAGGATCGCGGCCGCCGTGGTGCTGCGCACGCCGGAACGGCACACGGCGACGATCACCCGTTCGCGATGAGCCCCGAGTTCCGCGGCGCGGCCCGCGAGCTCTCTCAGCGGGATCAGCAGGCTGCCGCAGATATGACCGAGTTCGCCGTTGTATTCGCCGGGCTCGCGCACATCGAGCAGCAGTGGCGGATTGGTTGATGCGGTCATCGCACTGACCTCTTCGGCAGTGAGCTGGCGCACCCGGTTCAGTTCCGTCAGGTCGGGGAATTTGGTTTTGTCGTCGTCGATTGCGCTCTGATTCGGCTGCAGCACCTCCTGGATCTTTTCCGGCATCGGGAAGTTGAGGCTCGCCATGAGCGCGACATACTGTTCGCGCGTGCGGCCGGCGATACGCGGATTCTGTTTCTTTTCCTGGCCGATGGTGGAACAGGTGTTCCCGCGATAGTCATGAGCCGGGAAAACCAGCGTCTCCTCCGGCAGCCCAAACAGTTTTTGCGTGATCGAATCGTACTGCTGCCCGGCATCGCCGCCCGCAAAATCCGCCCTGCCGGTGCCGCCGATCAGCAGCACGTCCCCGGTGAACACCCGGTCACCCGCGTAGAGGCTGATGCTGTCGGGCGTGTGTCCGGGGGTGTAGAGCACCTGCAGCGCGATGTCGCCGATGGTAATGCAATCGCCGTGTTCGACATGCTCGTCGACCGCCGGCACCGGGGCCCGGCGGTGCATGATCAGGCGCGTCTGAGCGAGATCGCGCAGGTGGAACGAGCCGGTGGGGTGGTCGGCATGGGTGTGGGTGTCGACGATTGCATCGAGCTTGAGCTGGTGGTAGCCGAGAAACGCGAGGTAGCGGCTGATGTTGTCCTTGACCGGATCGATCAGCAGCGCCTTGCGCGTGCGTTCACAGGCGACCAGATAGGTCTTGCACTTGCTGCGGTTCAGTTCCGGAAAGTGCAGCATGCTTGCCTCCGCCGCCACCGCCAGAAAAGGTAGCACCGGTGCCGCCGCGAAATCAACACCGCAAGAAAAGCCCTTCTCCCGCCGAGGTGAAGGAAGTGGCGTTTAGAGTCCTCATTATGTTAGGGACTCTTAGCTCTTGCGGATTTTCGATGATCCGCGGCTTTTCCAATACCAGTCGAGTATCTGCTCGCCGGTCCAGAACACCACCCCCTTCTGCTTCCTGAGGCGCTCCAACACCGTTTCGAAATGCTTGATGCGGTGGGGCACGCCGGAAATATAGGGGTGGACCGCGATCGCCATCACTTTTGCGCGAGTTCGGGACTCCTCGTACAAGCGCTCGAATTGATCCATGCACCGCGACACGAACTCGGCGGCCGCGTGGTGCTGCACCATCATCATCGGAATGTCGTTGAGTTCAACCGAATACGGCATTGCGACCACCGGTCCATGCGCGGTCCTGATCTCGCACGGTTCGTCATCGATCAGCCAATCGGCAATGTACTTGATGCCTGCCTCCGCGAGGTAGTCAGGCGTATACAGGGTTTCCGTGAGTCCGGGTCCGAGCCAGCCGACAGGCGCCTTGCCGGTGAAATCCTTGATGACCTTGACCGTTCTCTTGATCATCGCGCGCTGATCGGGCTCGACGTGGATCGGTTGCTGATCGTAGGAGTGACCGACGAACTCCCAGCCCGCGTCGCGCGCGGCTTCCGCGACACGCCGATAATCCTGGCAGACGCGTGCATTGGTGAAAAGCGAAGCCTTGATCCCGAGGCCGTCGAGCGCTTCCTTCATGCGCCAGAACCCGACCCGCATGCCGTACTCGTGCCACGCCCAGTGCGCGAAATCGGGTAAACGGGTGACACCGGTCGGCGGCGGCAACACCTGACGCGGCATCGCCCGATTGATGTCCCACACCTCGACGTTGATCACCGGCCACACCACCATGCGCGCGCCTCCCGGCAGCTTCAACGGCGGACGATCGATAATCGCGGAGTAGTCGAGACGTTTGGATGGAATCATGGGTGTCCTTTCTTGCAGTTGACCGCCCGGCGAACTCCCGCGGCGCATCACTATTATAAGGCCGCGTGCTCTGCCCCCATGAGGACCTGCATGGCTGACAGCGGCAGAAACGGTGTCATTCGCAGACTGGCGGCTACCCATCGTGATCGACCACATGGGCAACGTCGATGCATCGAAAGGCGTGAAACAGGAGGGCTTCCAGCTCCTGTGCAGACTGCTCGCAGAAGGCGAACTGTGGGTGAAGCTTTCGGGTGCGTACCGGATCTCGAAGCGATACCCAAACTATCCCGACGCGCGGGCTTTCCACGAAGCGCTCGTCAAGGCCAATCCCGAGCAGTTGATATGGGGCACCGACTGGCCGCATCCGCGGCTGGCCGAGGAAGAGATGCCGGACGACGGCCACCTGCTCGACCTTTTCAACGCCTGGACCCTGGACGCTGCCACGCGCAGAAGAATCCTCGTCGAGAATCCCGTGCGGCTTTTTGGTTTCAAGCACGAAACCGTGGTCCGTCGCAGATAGACCGCTGCTCACGCGCTTGTCGCTACATCCCGCTAATGTTTTCGGGCGACGGCCGAAGCTCTCCACGCTCCACGCGTCGCACGACCTCGTTCATTTTCGCGTGAGTCGGAGCCGGCACGCCGATTTCCGCGCCCCTCGCGGCAACGTAGCCGTTCAGGAACTCGGTCTCGGTGCGCCGCCCCTTGGCGATGTCCTGCGCCATCGACGGGCGCTGCTCTCCGGAGCGCTTCTTCGTACCTTCGATCAGGATATCCGTGATCTCGGCCAGCGCATCCTTGTTGCCTTCCCCGGCGCGCGCGAGCGTTTCCGCGTCCATGCCGGCCATTCTTTCGAGCTGGTAACCCAGCGCCTGCCCCACGCGCACCGCTTCCGAGCCGAGACGGATCGACAGCCAGCGCGGCCCTTCGGCAAGATCGCGTTGATTGCCGTTGAGCCCTGTCGCGGCGGACAGGCCGTTGCGCATCGAATTCGCCACGAGCTTCGACCAGCGTTCACCCCAGAGATTGGTCGTGACCTTCGCGCTGTCGGCGGACCGCAGCAGTTCCGCCACTTCCTCCGCACGCCTGGTCGCGCGGCCGTGCGCTTCGCCGGCCCGATATACGATGTGCTTGTCACCCCCGATCGGCATCGTCCGCTTGACGTGGCCGGGAGCGTAGAGTTCCACCGCGATGAGGCTTGCGATGCAACCGAGCGTTCTGCCCCAGCCGACGATCACCGCAATGTGTTCCTCGTTGATACAGTTCTGCAGCGACACGACGAAACCGTCAGGCGCAAGATAGGGCTTGATGAGGTGCGCCGCCCACTCGGTATCGTAGGACTTCACGCAAATGAACGCGATGTCGACCGGCTTCTGCTTCATCAGGCTCTGCACGTCGCATACGTGCAACGCATTGACCTTGATCGAATGACACTCCGCTTCGGTCAAACCCGAGAGCTGAAGCCCGTGGCTGCGCATGTATTCGACAT
>MERG01000206.1:5247-14843 GCA_001771985.1 Betaproteobacteria bacterium RIFCSPLOWO2_12_FULL_62_13
CTCCCACTACTACTATCCGCTTACCCACCTCAACCTCCAAAGATCAAAAGCATTTGCCACAGAGAACACAGAGGACACGGAGAAAATACAAACACGCAAATGCAAAGGATCTGGAAGAGCCAGAGGAAAACCCAGAAAGAATTTATCGTGCTTCGTCGTGCTTGTGCTATTAGCGTTCTGGCAGTTGGCGATTTTCCTCTGTGATCTCTGTGCCCTCTGTGGCTACGGTCTCGCAAGTTTTTCGACGATCGCTTCGCTCATGCGCCGCGTGCCGGCGTCCCCGCCCAAGTCGGGCGTCACATGGCGCTTCTCGCGCAGCACCGCGGCCAGCGCGGCTTCTATCCTGTCGGCAGCGCCCGCCTCGCCGACATGCCGCAGCAGCATCACCGCCGACAGAATCATCGCCATCGGATTGGCGATATCCTTGCCCGCGATATCAGGCGCCGTGCCGTGCACCGCTTCGAACATCGCACAGTCGGGGCCGATATTCGCGCCCGGAGCAAGCCCCAGACCGCCAACGAGACCCGCAGCAAGGTCGGACACGATGTCACCGTAGAGATTGGGCAGCAGCAAGGAGTCGAATTCCTCCGGTTTCATGACGAGTTCCATGCACAGCGCATCCACCACCCGCTGATTGACTTCGATCTCCCGATATTGCTTCGCCGTATCCTGCGCGGTCTTGAGAAACAGCCCGTCGGTCATTTTCATCACGTTGGCCTTGTGCCCGATGGTGAGCTTGCGGCGGCCGAGCTTCCGCATGTAATCCAGCGCAAAGCGCGTCACGCGCTCGCTCGCGCGCAGCGATATGATCTTGATCGCCTCCGCGGTGCCCTCATCGATCATGCGTTCCATGCCCATGTAAAGGTCTTCGCTGTTCTCGCGAAAAATGAGCAGATCGACCTTGTCGAAGCGCGAACTCACCCCCGGATAGTTCTTGATCGGGCGCACGTTGACAAAAAGTCCCAGTTCCTTGCGCAACGCGATGGTGATGCTGGGATACGTTCGTTTCTCGAGCTTGCCACGCGCGTCCTTGCGCTCGATATGGATGCGATAGTCGCCGCCGAACGGGGTTTGCGTCGGGCCCTTGAGCGCAAGCTTGGTCCTGGCGATGGAGTCGAACACGGCGGCTGGGAGCGGCGTGCCCAAATCGCGCTCGGCGCGCTGGCCGGCGAGCACTTCCTCGAATTCGATCTTGGCGCCGGGCGCGAGCACAACCTCGCGCGCCGCGCGCGTGACCTCCGGGCCGATTCCGTCGCCCGGGACAAGCGTTACCTGATGCATTTTCACTCCTCCAGGATATTCAGACGTGAGAGAGGTGGGCGGCGTCGGAGTCCGCGGCCGGGTGCTGCACCGCGATCGCGCCTATGCCGCATCCTCGGACGCTGCTTTCAACGCCTTGAGCCGCAGCAGGACGAACGGCAGCGCGATCGAGATCAGGGACAGGACAATCAGCGTCACCGTGATGACACTGCCCACGAAGATCTTGGGATTGCCTCCGGAGATCGTCATCGCCTGGCGGAACGACTGTTCCATCATGCCGCCCAATACCAGAGACAGGACCAGTGGTGCCACCGGAATGTCGACCTTCTCAAAAATATACCCAACCACGCCGAAGAACAGGATGAGATACAGGTCGAGGGTGCTGCCATTGATGCCGTAAGCGCCGATCACCGAGATCGCCACGATGAGCGGATAGAGGATGCCGCTGGGAATGTAGAGCAGCCGCACGAACAAGCCGATCAAGGGAAGATTGAGGATCAACAGCATGATGTTGCCGATGTACATGCTGTCGACCAGACCCCATACCAGGTCCGGGCGGTTCTGGAACAGGAGCGGCCCCGGCTGGATGCCGTACATGATGAACGCGCCCAGCATCACGGCCGTGGCGCCGCCGCCCGGCACACCGAGCGTGAGCAGCGGTACCAACGCGCCGGCGGTATCCGAATTGTTGGCCGACTCGGGACCTGCCACGCCCTCGATCGCGCCCTTGCCGAACTCGTCGGGATGCTTGGACAGCCGCTTTTCCGTGGTGTAAGACAGGATCGAAGCGATAGTGCCGCCGGCGCCCGGCAGCACGCCGATGATGAACCCGATGATGCCGCCGCGCCAGATCGGCCCGATCGAGCGCTTCCACTCCTCCCTGGTCAGCCAGAGCTTGCCCGAGATCTTGATCATTTTCGGCGCAGTCCCGTGGAACAGCCCCTCCATGCCCCTGAACACTTCGGCCACCGCAAAGAGCCCCACGACCACCACGATGAAGCCGACGCCATCCTGAAACTCGGCGACGCCCATCGTATAGCGCGGCTGGCCGCTCTGTAGATCGATGCCGATGGTCGCGATCATGAGGCCGAAGATGGTCGAGAGCATGCCCTTGGCCGGCGATTTGCCGGTGAGCGAGGACACCGCGGTCATTGCGAACAGCATCAGGGTGAAGTACTCCGCGGGGCCGAACTTGAGCGCCATCGAGGTCAGTGGGACCGCAAACAGCGTAAGCGCCACCACACCGATGGTGCCGGCGATGAACGAGCCGATTGCCGACACCGCGAGCGCCGCACCCGCCCGTCCCTTGCGCGCCATTTCATAGCCGTCGATCGAAGTCATCACGGAGGCCGCTTCACCAGGCGTGCGGATCAGGATCGCGGTGGTCGAACCGCCGTACTTCGAGCCATAGTAAACCCCGGCCATCATGATCAGCGCCGAAGTCGGGTTCATGCCGAACGTCACCGGGATGAGGAGCGCAATGGTGGCCGAAGGCCCGATTCCCGGGAGCACACCGATGATCGTGCCCAGGAATACCCCGAGGAAGGTATACCAGAGATTGATCGGTTGCAGGCAAACCGCAAAGCCGTTAATGATGTGCGCCAGCGTGTCCATGCGCACCCCTTAGAACGGAAGAATGCCCTTGGCGAGATTGACGCCGAGCACGTAGTTGAACATGACGTAGCTGCCGGCGCAGAACAGGACCGACGTGAGGATGTTCGTAATCCACCTGCCGGGGTGAAAATACGCCATCAGGGCAAGAAGGTAAATCGTCGTCGCGATCACGTAACCCAGCCGTTCGAACACCGCAATATAAAGGCCGGTCCACACCACCACCGCAGCGATCACCATGTAGTGGCGCCGGCTTTCTGCGGTGATTCTTTCTTTCTGCCTCGGCGCGGTCTTTGCTTCGCGCCACATTTCCATGAACAGGATGCCGGCGGTGATCAGCAGCGCGATGCCGAGCAAACGGGGAAACGCCTTGGGACCCAGGGGGTCGCCGATCTCGAGCGATGGAATCTGTGCGGTAGCGTAAAAGTAAACCGCCGCGAGAATGATGATGCAGACAAAGATGACGCGGTCAGCCATCATGGCATATCCTCCAGAACGATCGCGAGTCCGCTGAGATAGTCAGCGCATGTTCTTCTATCGCGGAGCGAAGCAGCGCGGGGCGCGCTACCGCCGCCAGCATACCAGCGGCAACATCTTACCCAAGATTTGCCGCGGTGTCTCTACATCTGTTTCCGATATTCCGCGGGATCAATGCGCGCTTCGATCAGCGTAAAGCGCGGTGATCTGAGCGCGGCCTGCGCGGCCTTCCTGAGTTCCGCGACGCTTTGCACAACCGCCCCGCTGCCGCCGTAGGCCCTGGCGAGCAGCGCGTAGTCAGGGCTGCCGGTCGCGACCCCCGTTTCCGGCAGCTTCATGCGTTCCTGCTTGAGCTTGATGAGGCTCAGTGTGTCATCGCGGAAGATCACCATGATGATCGGCAGACGGTGTTCGTGCAGAAGCGCCATCTCGCCGATCACCATGTCAAGCCCGGCCTCGCCCATCATCGCCAGCACCGGGCGCTTCGGGAACAGGAGTTTTGCAGCGATCGCCGCCGGCAGCGCGTAGCCCATCGAGCCCAACCCGTTTGACTGCAACAACCGGCGCGGCTCGTACGAGCGCCACACGTGGTTGATCAGGATGCGGTGCGACCCGGTATCGACGGTGGCGATCGTGTCGCGCGGAAAGATCTCGCGCAATGTTGCGGCCACTTGATAAGGACCGATACCGCGCACCGGCTTGTGGGAGATCGCATCTCGTATCGCCGCCCGGTAGCGATCGAGCTCGGTGTTGGTCCAGCGCCGGGGCGCTTTGGCCGGCGCCGCGGCCGTGAGGATGCGGAGCGCTCCGGCGATGCTGCCCGAATATTCGACGGCGCTGCGGAACACGTGATGCGTGTTGGGTACGAGATCAAGGTTGATGGTGTGCTTGTTTTCGTCCCACGGCGCCATCCATTCGCTTCTCAGCTCCACAGGGTCGAGGCCGAGAGTGAGGATGAGATCGGCATGGCGCACCTGTGCCATGTGAATCTTGTCGACCACCGGCGACAGTCCGGTTGCCCCGACGCACAGCGGATGGTCCTCGGCCACCACGCCTTTCGCCTTGTAGGTGGCGATAAGCGGCACACGCCATTTTTCTACGAACTTCCTGAGCTCACCCCACGCCTGTTCGACCTGCACTCCGATCCCGACGAAGGCGAGCGGCCGAATGGCGCTCTTGAGCCACGATATGACCTTGGCGAGGTCGTGCATCGCCGGCAGGGCGCGAACGCGCGCCGGCGCAAAGCGCCGGCCCTCAGCCTGCTGCACGGCAGCCACGTCGGTCGGGAGATTGAGGTGCACCGGTCCCGGCATCGGCGCTCGCGTCAACGCGATGCCCTTGCATACCTGCTCGAATGCGCACTGCGCCGCGATGGTGGTCGACCACTTGACGATCGGACGCAGCAGCGATTCCTGATCCAGGATCTGGTGGGTATAGATCGCCTTGAGCGAGGTTGCGATTTCGCCGGTGATCACCAGCATGGCGGAACGATCGAGCAGCGCCTGCGCCACCGCGGTCGCGGTATTGGTGATTCCGGGCCCGAGTGTGGCGACCAGCACGCCCGGTGTGCCGGTCAACTGATAGGTCGCATCGGCCATGAAGCCGGCCCCGAGTTCCTGCTTGGTGAGCACGAAGCGGATACCGGCTTTGCGGAACGCCTCGAGCAACTCGAGCACCTCTCCGCCGGGAATGCCGAACGCGTGACGGATGCCCTCCTCGCTGAGCGCACGGGCGATGATTTCTGCGGTTTTTGGCACTTGTCCCTCCGATCACGATGACGCGGCTGCTCGCCCCGGCCTTTTCATATCTTGACACGGTGCAACATGATAGTTTACTTTGGCAGGCTGTTCTTGGCTTCAGCCTCTCAAGCCTCCGGCGGCACCTCACAGCGCATCGAACCTACAACGGAAACGACTCCTCGCGCCGTGCGCGGGGCACCGAACTATCCAGGAGCCAGCATGAGCCACAATCTTTTCAATTCCCTTCAGGAATTTCAATTCGGCGCCGGCAAGAGCGGCCAGTACTATTCCCTGCCCGCGCTCGAAAAAGCCGGCCTCGGCAAGGTCTCGCGCCTGCCCATCAGCTTGCGCGTCGTGCTCGAATCCGCATTGCGGAACCACGACGGGAAGAAGATCACCGAGTCACATCTCAAAAGCCTGGCAGGCTGGCGCCCCAATGGTAAACGTACCGAAGAGATTCCCCTCGTGGTCGCGCGCGTGCTGCTGCAGGACATGACCGGCGTGCCGCTGGTGGTGGATTTCGCCGCGATGCGCGAGGCCGCGAAGAAACAGGGCAAGGATCCGGACATCATCGAGCCGATCGTGCCCGGCCATCTCATCATCGATCACTCGGTGCAGATCGACCACTACGGCTCGCCCGACGCGCTGAAGAAGAATATGGAAATCGAGTTCCAACGCAACCGTGAGCGCTACCAGTTCCTGAAATGGAGCGCCCAGGCATTCAAGACTTTCCATATCATCCCCCCGGGCAACGGCATCTGCCACCAGGTCAACCTCGAGTACGTCTCGCGCGTGGTGTGGCAGCAAGACAGCATGTTCTACCCCGACAGCCTGGTCGGCATCGACTCGCATACCACGATGGTCAACGGCCTGGGCGTGCTGGGCTGGGGTGTGGGCGGCATCGAGGCCGAAGCCGCCA
Organism: Betaproteobacteria bacterium RIFCSPLOWO2_12_FULL_62_13; assembly: GCA_001771985.1. Taxonomy (GTDB): domain Bacteria; phylum Pseudomonadota; class Gammaproteobacteria; order Burkholderiales; family SG8-41; genus DSOT01. The sequence goes on from MERG01000206.1 coordinate 11,254, forward strand.
TGCTGGGCCAACCGATGTACTTCCTCGAGCCTGACGTGGTCGGCGCGCATCTCACCGGAAGGCTCACGGAAGGCGTCACCGCCACCGATCTGGTGCTGAAGATCGTCGAGCTGCTGCGGCAGAAGAAGGTGGTCGGAAAATTCGTCGAGTTCTTCGGCGAAGGTGCGGCATCGCTCGCGGTACCCGATCGCGCCACGATCGGCAACATGTCGCCCGAGTACGGCGCGACATGCGGCTTCTTCCCGGTCGACGACGTTTCCTGCGAGTTCCTCAGAATGACGGGACGCGGCGACATCGTGCCCGCAGTCAAGGCCTACTACGAGGCCCAGGGCATGTACGGCATGCCCCGGAAGGGTCAGATCGACTACAGCGAGGTTGTGGAACTCGACCTGGGATCGGTCAAGCCCGCCGTGTCCGGGCCGCGCCGCCCGCACGACCGCCTCGATCTGCCCGCGCTCAAGGGCGCGTTCAACGAACTTATGGCCAAACCGTCCGCTGAAGGCGGCTACGGCAAGGGCAACGAGATCGGCAAGCGCGTGCCGACCGGAAAGAATGGCATTGACATCGGCCACGGCGACGTGCTGATCTCGGCGATCACCTCATGCACCAACACCTCCAACCCCGGCGTGCTGCTCGGCGCCGGCCTGCTTGCCAAGAAGGCGGTCGAGAAGGGATTGAAGCCTCATCCGCGGGTAAAAACCTCGCTCGCTCCCGGCTCGCGCGCCGTGACCGAGTACTTGAAGAATGCGGGGCTGCTGCCTTATCTCGAACAGCTTGGCTTCTACCTTTCCGGCTACGGCTGCACCACTTGCATCGGCAACTCGGGTCCGCTCGATCCCAGGATCGAAGAGGCTGTTTCCAAGAACGACGTGGTGGCTGCGGCGGTACTCTCGGGTAATCGCAACTTCGAAGCGCGCATCCACCAGAACATCAAGGCCAACTTCCTGATGAGCCCGCCGCTGGTGGTCGCATTTGCGCTCGCCGGCACCATCAGCATCGACATGTCCAAGGAGCCGATCGGCGCCGGCAAGGATGGCAAGCCGGTCTATCTCAGGGACATCTGGCCGTCGCAGCGCGAAATCGCCGAGGTCATGAAATACGCGACCGATCCGGACATGTACAAGACGGTGTTCTCGGCGTTCAAGGAAGGCAATCCGATGTGGGACGAGATCCCCACCTCGGTTGGCGCGACCTATCAATGGGACGAGAAATCGACCTACGTCCGGCACCCGCCCTACTTCGACGGCTTTACGATACAACCCGGCAAGGCGGCCGACGTAAGGGGCGCGCGGGTTCTTGGAATCTTCGGTGATTCGATCACTACCGATCATATCAGCCCCGCGGGCGGGATCCGCCCCACCACGCCGGCCGGCAAGTATTTGCAGGAGCGCGGTGTGGCAATCGCCGATTTCAATACCTACGGCGCGCGCCGCGGCAACCACGAGGTCATGATGCGCGGCACTTTCGCCAACGTCCGCATCAAGAATCTGATGGTGCCCGGCACCGAAGGCGGCATCACCGTGCACCAACCTTCGGGCGAACAGATGCCGATTTATGAAGCCGCGATGCGCTACCAGAAGGAAGGCGTGCCCTCGGTGGTGTTTGGCGGGGACGAATACGGGCAGGGTTCTTCGCGCGACTGGGCGGCGAAGGGACCGCAATTACTCGGCGTCCAGGCGGTGATTGTGCGCAACTTCGAGCGCATCCACCGCGCCAATCTCGTGTTCATGGGCGTGCTTCCGCTGCAGTTCAAGGATGGCGTGAGCGTGCAGTCGCTCCGCATCGACGGTTCGGAAACCATCGACATCCTGGACATCGAAAACGGCATCACGCCGATGCAGGACGTGACCATGGCGGTCCACCGCAAGAGCGGCCAGACCGACAAAGTGCCGCTGCGGCTGCGGATCGACACGCCGATCGAAGTCGATTATTACCAGCACGGCGGGATTCTTCCCTATGTGCTCCGCGAACTGCTAGCGGCATGCTGAGTCTCGTGCAAATGGGTGACAAACCATGTGCACCACAAATCTCCCCTCGCCGTTCCCTCATCCCTGACCCTTCTCCCAAAAAGGGAGAAGGGGAACTCGAGCCTCCCCTCTCCCCTCCCCGGGCGAGGGGTCGGGGGTGAGGGCTGGAGGGGCGGGGGTGAGGGCTACACGCTTGAGCAGCGTCTATCCGGCGCTGTTAACCGCGCAGGCCGGCATTCACAAGATGCCGGCCTGTTTTTTCCGTCGGCCCTATAATGCCTTCTACACTCAGCCCATGACGCCCCTTTCCAACAAGGTTTCACGCACCAAAACCGTCGAGCGCATTGCCTCCGTCGTCGGCCCGCAGGGATTGCTCACCGATCCGCGCGATCTCGAACCCTATGTCGTCGATTGGCGCGGCGTCTACCGCGGCGCAACCCCGGCGGTCGTCCGTCCGGCGAGCACCAAGGAGGTCGCGGCGGTGGTAAGAATCTGCGCGGAAACCGCGACGCCGATCGTACCGCAGGGGGGAAATACCGGCATGTGCGGCGCCTCGGTGCCACGCGCGGACGGAAGCGAGCTCGTTTTATCGCTCGCGCGCATGAACCGTGTGCTCGAAATCGACACGTTCAATGACACGATAACCGCCGAGGCCGGTTGCGTGCTTGCCAACATTCAGCAGGCGGCGGCGGATGCCGATCGTTTTTTTCCGCTGAGTCTCGGCGCCGAAGGCAGTTGCCAGATCGGCGGTAACCTCTCGACCAATGCCGGTGGCGTCAACGTGCTGCGTTACGGCAACGCTCGCGACCTCGCGCTCGGGCTTGAAGTCGTGCTGCCGGATGGCCGCATCTGGAACGGCCTGCGCGCCCTGCGCAAGGACAACACGGGTTACGATCTCAAGCACCTCTTCATCGGCGCCGAAGGCACGCTTGGCGTCATTACCGGCGCCGTCTTGAAACTGTTTCCACGCCCCGGGGCGACGACGACGGCGTGGACCGCCGTGCCGCATCCTGAAGCCGCGCTGGAGTTCCTGGCACTGCTGCGCCGGCACTGCGGCGACCGCGTGGCCGCCTACGAGCTCATTTCCCGCAACTGCCTGGATCTGGTTCTGCGGCACATCCCCGGCGCCCGCGATCCGCTGCCGAAGACCCATGACTGGTACGTCCTCACGGACCTCAGCGACACGCGCACCGGGCGCGGGCTGCGCAATGAACTGGAACGCGCACTCGAAGCGGCGATGGAGAACGGGTTCGTGCTGGACGCGGTCATCGCCGAAAATGAGGCGCAGGTAAAGGCGCTGTGGCGGGTTCGAGAATCAATCCCCGAGGCGGCGCAGGCGAAAGCGGGCATACTCTACCGCCACGACATTGCCGTTGCGGTGAGCAAGGTCCCCGCTTTCATCCGCGACGCGCACGCCGCGCTGGTGGAGCGTTTTCCGGGCGTCGACATCATCTGCTTCGGCCACCTCGGCGACGGCAATATGCACTACAACGCGTTCGTCCCGGGCCGCGACCGCCGCGCCGCGGGCACGCGCATAGCGCGCGAGCTCAGCCGCACCGTCTATGACATGGTGCAACGTTATCAGGGCAGCTTCAGCGCCGAGCACGGCATTGGGCTCGCAAA
>MERG01000207.1 GCA_001771985.1 Betaproteobacteria bacterium RIFCSPLOWO2_12_FULL_62_13
TCTGCTCTTAACGCTCCAAGCTCTATCTGCCTGATGATCTCCATGACCGCCTCGTTCGCAGGCGTGGGAACATGGGCTTGCTTCCCTTTTCTCGCGATGAGGCCGTTAAGGTAATCGGCTTCGCTGCGCCGCCCCTTGAGAAAGTCCTGAATTACGACGCCCCGCGCCTTCTTTCCGACGAGCGTGACGATGGTCTGTAGGTTCTTTCTCAGGATCTCATCGGTGGAGCCCATGAACTCGTCGGCGCTCACCCCGAAAATTGTCTCGGTGGCGTAGCCGAGCGCGGCCCCGACCGCCGTGGTCTCCCGGCCCAGCTTGATGCACAGCTCGAGCACTCCGGGCTCGGTCGCTTCCCAGGCATTAAGGCCCAGCATGCCCATAGGACCAAGCATCATGGAGCTGTTGATGAGCTTGGTCCACTTGGCGCCCCAGATATTCGTGGTAAGCGTAACCCTGCCGGCACAACTCATGATCGTTTCAAGTTCCCGCAGCCGCGGGGTTATCCTGCCGTGCAGCTCGCCCAGGCCGAACCATGTCCCCTTATGAGTCGTGTTGCGCTGGACCAGGCCGGGAGTGAAGATTTCCGCCGAGAGCTCTATGACGCAACCGATGTCGCGCGTAAAGCCCACGATAGGCGCGACCCATTCGTCGTTCAGGCTGTTCTGAACCGAGACCAGCACGCCGTCCGGCTTCAGATAGGGCGTTATGAATTCCGCCATCCAGCAACTGTCATGGGACTTGGCGGCGAGAAGGACAATATCAAACTGCCGCTTCAGGCAACATACTTCACACAGGTGATAGGCGCGCACGGGAGTATGCAGGTCCTCATCGGGCATGACGACGCGCAGTCCGCCGGCCTTCATGGCCTCTACATGGGCAGGCCACTGGTCTATGAGAACGACGTCGTATCCTGCCTTGGCAAGGTCGGCTCCGACACTGCTCCCTATGGCGCCAGCGCCTAGAACGGCGATCTTCTTTTCCATGCTGCCTTCCTTTGAATGAGGCCGAATGTATCGAACAGACGCGGTGGTTCAAGTGCGCCGCCGGTCTTTGATTGAAGTTCAGATGGTTGCAGGAGGTTCTTCAGTCAATATGGATTTTCGCCTCACGGACAACCGCGGCCCATTTCTTGATTTCGGCTTTGAGGTAAGTTGCGAACTTCTCTTGCGTTCCGCCCAACGGTTCGACGCCGAGTTTGGCAAGCCCTTCCTGCACGTCCTGCATGGCGAGGGCGCGATTGAATTCCTCGTTGATCTTTTTGATGATTACGCCCGGCGTCTTGGCAGGTACTAATAACCCATACCAGGTATCGAATTCGAATCCCGGCAGACCGGCCTCAGCAACTGTCGGCAGCTCCGGCGCTGCTTTGGCGCGCGTTGATCCGGTTACCGCCAGCGCTCTGACTTTGCCCGATCTGACGTGCGGCAGCAGCGATGCCATGCCAAAGATCAGCATGTGCGACTCGCCTGCCATCAGCCCGATCATGGCTGGCCCGCCGCCTTTATAAGGCACATGGACCAGATCGATATTGGCATTCGCCCGGAACATCTCTGTTGCAAGGTGGGGAGCGCTGCCGCTCCCACCGGAGCCATAACGGATCTCCCTTGGCCTTGATTTCGCGAGCGCGATGAGATCCGCAACGGACTTGGCGGGCAAACTGGGGTGCACCACAAGAACGTTTGGCTGCGTGACGACCAAAATGACAGGATCGAGGTCTTTTCCCGTATCATACGGAAGCTTGCGACGAAGTGCCGGGAGGTAAGCGACACTAATGCTAGTCATGAGCACGGTGTAACCATCCGGTTCCGACTTTGCCGCAATGTCTGTTCCGATCGTGCCGCCAGCGCCGCCGCGGTTGTCGACGATTATGGACTGGCCCCACGCCTCACTTGCTTTCCTGGCAATCAGGCGCGCAAGGATGTCGGTTCCGCCGCCCGGAGAAAACGGTACGACCAGGCGGATCGGCTTATTCGGGTAGTTCGACGCCGCCGCTTGCGGTCGCGGTGTTTGCATGGATTGTGCACTGGCAGCACCGGACAGCGCGATGAGCCCGGGAACCAAGGCACAAAGACCGATTAGTCGCGCAAGTGGATGGATCATGGTGCTTCCCCTTTGATCTTCAATAACGTGGATGGGTGGTCGCTATTTTTTTTCTTCGACGAGTTTTTTGAAAAGTTTTGAAACTCTTTCCGAGTCACGATCCCAATATTTAACTAGTTCCTCACCGCTTGTATAACGCACTGCATCACCTGCGCCCTCAACCATATTGATGAAGGATCGGTCTTCGGCGACTTTTTTCAGAACCTCGCTTAGCTTCTTTACAACAGCGGCGGGAGTTCCTTGAGGGGCAGAGAGTCCCACCATTTGATAAGTCTGTGCATCAATACCCAGCTCTTCGGTAGTGGGGACGTTCGGTACGCTGCGAATCCTTTCACTACCCATAACGGCCAAAATCCTCACCCTGCCACCTCGTGCAAGCGGAACAGTCGAGGAAAGAAACTGCGTGGTGAAATTTACGTGTCCCCCCGCCAAGGCAGAAAGGCATTCTCCGCCTCCTTTATAAGGGACCAGCCGAGCCGTCGTTCCAGTAGCTCTCATAAGAATCTCGGTAGAAACGTGGGTCACGTTGTAGAGACCACCGGAACAGAAGATGTAGTGGTTTGGTTTTGCCTTTAAATCCTTCGTTAGATCGGCCATGCTCTTCCAGGGGCTGGTGTAAGGTATGACGACCAAAGCCGGGCTTCGGGTCAGGGATCCAAGAAGGATGAAATCACGCCGGGTGAACGCAGGCTTCTGTCCGTTCGCGATGTCCCATTCTATGGGATTGATGTCGGATGTGGAGACCAGGCCTAAGGTATAACCGTCGGGAGTGGCCCGGACAACGGCCAAACCTCCGATCTTCCCGGAAGCGCCTGGTTTATTGAAGACCACCAGGTGCTTTCCCAGATACTTCTCGGCCACGGATGCGAACATTCGCCCGAGAACGTCACGACTTCCGCCGGCAGAAAAGGGATTGATGACGAGGATCGGTTTGTTCGGATATTCCGCCGCCGAAACGGAAACATTGTTCGGGCTCAGAATCTGTATGGCGCTGATCGATATTATCGTGAAAAGGTGTTTCATGATAATCCCCTCCGTTTGAGCGTGAGCACGCCGATCGATGGCGTGTTTAAATGCACGAGATGTTCCGTCTTCTTCACCTTACCTCTGTCAATGGCAAGCTGACCGGCTTCTTGCTGCGGACAGCTTGCTCGATCGCAAGAGTGATCTCCAGTGTCTTGCGGGCCTCCTCCGCGGTTGTGAGGCTGCAAGGACGGGCCGTTGAAAGGTGGTCGAGCCAACTGCGGGTCTCGTCGGCAAGCGGCCCCCAAAAATCACCTTGCGCCCAGTCGCCCGAAGCAGTGCTGCTCATGAAAGCTGCGTTCAAACTGTGTCCAGGGACGTAACTGTGGGGAATGCCGCGGTCCGTGTAAACAATTTGGTCTTTGCTGTCATCGTCGATGAGGACCACACCCTCGGTGCCGAGAATCTCAACGCGCGAGTTGGCCCCAAACGTCGGGTACTTCTCGGGAAGGGCATAGTCCACACCAAGGTTTACTACAGCACCATCGGCGAAAGTCAGGATGGCCGAAGTCACATCGTCCGCCTTGTAGCCGGCGGCTTGGAATACGCCCTTTTGCGCGCGGGCAATGACCTCGACCGCGGGATTACCTTGCAAGAACCAGCAGATCAAGTCCACGTAATAGGTCATGCCGAAGGTGACGGGGGTGGCGTCAGGCGTGCGCTCGAGGATCTGTAGGCTCTGGGCGCGCGAGTTGTAGGCCCGCAGGTTTGCTCCGACGATCTGGCCGAGTCGCCCCAGGACGATCTGCTCCTTCGCAAGAAGGTAAGCTCGCTTGAAGCGCCTGCTGTAACCGACCCGGAGTTCGCGCCCATTCCGCGCGGCTGCACCCAACATCCGATCGGCATCCTCCAGGCTCATGGCGATCGGCTTTTCGACCAGAACAGACTTTCCCAGCTCGATGGCTTGGATCACTGGCAGCGTGTGTTCCTGCTCGCCGGTCGAAACTATCACCGCATTCACCTCTGGCCGGGAGATCAGCTCCAGGTTGTCATCCGAGTGGAATTGGGCACCTGCTTTCTCGGCAAGGCCGCGGGCACGGGATCGATCCGCGTCCGACACGCCAAGGAAGGAAACCGCCGGGTGAACCGCTGCCAGGCTCGCCCGCAGCCTGCCCATACGCCCACACCCCACCACCGCGACACCCAATTCTTTATGCTGCATGCCTTTCTCCTCCGCTCCTCAATTCCTCACAACCCCCACCTCTATGAGCAGATCACTGCTGGGCAGGACCACGCCGCCAGCAATCCGTACCATCCGGTCATTTCGTAACCGGGGACGGTTTCAGCGATCGTCTCAAGATCGGGCGCGAGCGGCGTGCGTGTGAGGCTCGTGACGCCCAGCCTCAGTCTGCCCTGCTTGATCATAGGCAGCGCTGCCGGCACCACCGAAAACGCGAGCTGAACCTGCCCGCTCATCACGTCAGTAAGCGCGTACACCACCGACTTGTACGGGACGTGCACCAGATTGGTGTCCGTCATGCTCTTGAACATCTCGCCAACAAGATGGAGCGCTCCGCCCGTACCGCTCGAACCGTAATGCTACGCCGCTTCGCAGACGCGACTGTAACACTACGCGGCTCTTGGATTCTTGACCCAGATCAAAACAACAATTTGACCTAGATCAATAACTCACACCGGTTCTTCGTGTATCTGAATGTAGGCATGAAACTTGTGGCATGGTAGGGAAGACGGGGCCGATGCTGAAAGACTTGGCGAACTGGCTTTTGGAAGCGCGCTGTGCGACGGACACCTGTCGATGCACACGAGAGCGACGTAATGTGGCTGCTTGATGGGATCTTGAACAGGATCCTGAATCACCCCAAGGGTATTGCCGGGCCTGTTTTGGGTGCTATCCTTGGCATACCTGTCGCGTGCGGGGCCATGGCGCAGCCTTCTCGCGATCCCATCCGCGAATACCCGCCCTGAAGAATTGGGCGCCTCATACGAGCCGAAATCGCAAGATGGAAAAGGCTGGTTCAGCAAATCGGAATCAAGGCGGAATAAGCCCGTACGAGAAGCGAGGACGGGTCAGCGCGAGGGCGTCAGAGCGGGAGAGCGTGAGGGCGACAGTTCAACTCACGATCTGCCGATTTCACGGTTTTCTTGAGGAGGTAGCATGGATTTCGCATTGAACGAAGAGCAACGCGGCTGGCAGATCGAGGCGCGGAAGTTCGCGGAAGAGGAGATCCGCCCGATTTCGCTGCAGCGCGACCAGATCACCGGCCCACGCGAGACCTTCGACTGGGAGATCATCAAGAAGGGCTCGAAGCTCGGATTCCGGACGCTGGCGGTTCACAAGGAGTGGGGTGGACACGGTGTTGATCTTGTGACGCAGGCGCTGGTGATGGCGGAGCTCGCCCGGGGCGACAGCGCGATCTCCAAGACTTTCAGCCAGTGCTGGAAGTGGAGCCATCTGATCGCGGCGGCTTGCACCGAAGACCAGCAGGCACGGTTCCTCAAACCCTTTCTCGCCGACGATACGTATCTGCTGGGTTCGGCCAACACGGAGCCGAATTCCGGCTCCGACAACCGCCTGCCGCCCGAGGATGACCCCAAAGCCGGCATAAGACTCAGAGCGGAACGCAAAGGCGACGAGTGGATTCTGAACGGCGGGAAGTGCTTCATTGCGAACGGCAGCGTGGCCAAACTGTTTTTCGTGAGTGTAAGGACGGATGCGGGCGTTCCGGCCCGGCAGGGCACCACGCGCTTCCTGGTGCCGACCGATACACCCGGCGTGCGGGTGGGCAAGGTGTTCAACAAACGAGGCTGGCGTTATTACCAGAACGCGGAGCTCATTTTCGAGAACGCGCGCGTGCCGCACGCCAACGTCGTAGGCGAGGTGAACAGCGGCGCCAGGGTGCGTGACACCGATCACTCGGAGTTCGGCGACCTGGAGCTGGCGGCCAATGCGCTGGGGGTGTGCGGCGATGCGGTCGGAATCGCCATGAGTTATGCCCGGGCGCAGAAGCGGGCCGACAAGTACCTCATGGAGCACCAGGTCGTGCAGCTCAAGCTCAACGAGATGCACATGCTTACCGAGGCGCTGCGCTCATTCGTGATGCGAACCGCGTGGGAAAGGGATCAGGCAGTGCGCGGGGAGAAGAGCGCGGGCAACTCCGCGAACGCCGCGCTTGTGATGAATTTTGCGAAAGATGTCATACAGCGGGTTACCGGTCTCAACATGGACATCCACGGCGCCGAGGGCTGCATGATGAATGCGCGAGTGGACAAGCTGGTTCGCGACGCCATGATCTGGACGCACTTGGCCGGCGATTCAGTGCAACGGATCAGAGCCATCAAGCGCCTCGCCAAGAATTGAGCGCATGCGGAAAGAAGGCCGAGTCTACAGAGGAGCATGTTCATGTTGAAGATAGGCATTTTGTTGGGGGATGATATCGGGCTGGAGGTGGTGCCCGAGGCGGTGAAGGCCATGAAGACGGCGGCGGAGAAGACCGGGCTGGCGATCGGCTGGCAGCCGCTGCCCATCGGGCGCAACGCCCACGAAACCCATGGCGACACCGTGCCTGCGGGCACGCTTGAAGCGCTCGGCAAGATGGATGGCTGGGTGCTGGGGCCGATCGGCCACAGCGCCTACCCGCGCAACGATCCGACCTGGAAAAGCCCCGGGCTGCGCAAGCGGTTTGATTTATTCGCCAGCGTCAAACCGGTCAAGTCTTATCCCAATATCAGATCGGTGCAAAAAGACGTGGACATCGTGTTCCTGCGCGAGGTGACGGAAGGCCTGCAGTCGAGCGGGGTGGTGGTCGCCGGCAACGGCGAGTTTCGGCCGAACGACGACATTTCGATCGGTATGCGGGTGGTGACACGCCGCGGCGCAAATCGCGTTGCGCGCGAGGCGTTCGAGATTGCGCGCACGCGCAGCCGCAAGAAAGTGACCGCGGTGCACAAGGCGCCCACCTACAAGCTGTGCTGTGGGATGTTTGCTGAGGAGTGCCGTAAAGTGGCCACCGACTTTCCGGATGTTGAGCTGGAAGAGGTGCTGGTCGACAGTTTTGCGCTGAAACTCGCGATGAACCCGCAACGATTTGACGTGGTGGTGACCACCAACCTGTTCGGCGACATCCTGACCGATGAAGGGGCTGCGCTCGTCGGTGGGCTGGGACTGGCGCCAGGGCTGTGTGTGGGCGAGCGGCAGGCGATGGCGCAAGCCACACATGGCTCGGCGCCCGACATCGCAGGCAAGGGGATTGCCAATCCTTACGCGATGATCATATCAGGGAAGATGCTATTGGAGTGGCTGGGGCGCAAGCACAACGAGCCGAAGGCGGTGGAGGCGGCCAGGTTGATCGACAGAGCGATGGACAAGGTCATCGCCGAGGCCGCAACGCTGACACCGGATCTGGGTGGCAAGGCGAGCACTGCCCAGATGGGGGATGCAATCGTTGCGATGATGTGACAGCGCTCTTGCGCGCACGCTCGAGGCGGCGCTGAAAGGACCTGGCGTCAGGACCAACTTCGTCGAGGGGCCTGCCCTGAGCATAGTCGAAGGGGATTCCTACGAACGCAAGATGATTTTCCTTCTATCCCTTTTCGCGGAGGCCGGCAACCTTGATCACCTTTTCCATCGTGCCCATTTCAGACTTAATTGTGCCAGCCAGCTCCGCCGGAGAACTCCCGATGGCCTCTATTCCAGCATTAAAAAGCCGCTTCTTTATTTCTGTTCGGTTAAGAACTCGCACGACCTCCTGATTCACTCGATTGATAATTGCTTCAGGCGTCCCAGCCGGAGCAAACAAGCCAGCTACTGAACTTGACTCATACGCCGGTAGCCCCGATGCTGCCAGCGGGGGCAAACCGGGGACCAGCGCAGATGGCTTTGCGCTAGTAACAGCCAAGGCCCTTAGTTTGCCCGACTTGACATGGGGCATCACTGAACCCGCGGCAGGGAACATGAGGTGCAGTTGACCGGCCAGAAGATCGATGACAGCCGTTCCAGCGCCTTTGTAACTAATGCGCGCTATATTGACGCCTGCCATGGCCTTGAATAATTCGGCTGCGACATGATTTCCAGCGCCCGTGGAACTGGAACCGTAATTAAGTTGCCCCGGTCGAGCCTTCGCGAATGCGATCAATTCCTTAGCGGTACTCACGGGCACTGACGGATGCACAACAAGCACGTTAGGCGAGGTCAGCGTCTGCGTGATTGGCGAGAAATCTCTCACCGGATCCCAGCGGACATTGTCTCGAAAAAGCGGCATGAGCCAGAGGGGGTTGGTGTAGTGAAGCAGGGTATAACCATCAGGCGGCGCTTCAGCCACAATTTCCGGTGCGATAATGCCGCGATTGTCTACGATCATCCGCTGACCCAGGCTGCCTGTAACCGCTTCCGCGATTAGACGCGTTGCCAGATCGGTGTTACTTCCATATCCGACGGTCACAATGCGAATGGGCTTGGTCGGATAACTCTGGCCGGACACCATTCCTGCGGCGAAAACCATCATGCCAACGGAAAACATCCATACAACAGAACGCGCTCGCAGCATAAATCCTCCGGACGAAAAATCGTTTTCTACTAACACGAGCTGGAATCGCTATCCTTTTTCGCGCAGGCCGGCATCCTTGATCACCTTGTCCATCCTGGTCATTTCGGATTTGATCGTGGCCGCAAACTCCTCTGGAGAACTGGCGACCGCTTCCATTCCAGAATTGAAAAGTTTCTCTTTCACATCCGCCCTGTTAAGGGCCCGCACGACCTCCTGGTTCAATCGCTTGATGATCGCCACAGGAGTCTTGGCCGGCGCAAACAAGCCGGATAATGACCTCGATTCGTACCCGGGCAGGCCCGAGGCGGCCACCGTGGGCAAACCGGGAGCCAGCGCGGACGGCTCGGCGCTACTGACCGCCAAAGCCCTCAATCGGCCCGATTTGACATGCGGCTTGGCTGTGCCCGCGGGGGAGAACATCAACTGCACCTGGCCGGCCATCAGATCGCTCACGGCCTGCGCGCCGCCTTTGTAATTAACGCGCACGATTTTGACGCCCGCCATTGCCTTGAATAATTCGGCCGCGACATGATTTGAAGCGCCGGTTGAACTCGAACCGTAGTTGAGCTCTCCCGGTCTCGCTTTGGCCAAAGCGATCAACTCCTTGATCGACTTCGCCGGCAGCGATGGATGCACAACAACGAGATTGGGCGTGCTCGCCGCCAATGCGATCGGTGAAAAATCTCTCACCGGATCCCAGCGCACATTGTCCCGAAAAAGTGGCATGAACCAAAGGACGTTGCTGTAGTGAAGCAGGGTATAACCATCGGGCGGCGCTTGAGCCGCCATTTCCACTCCGACAATCCCGCGGCTTTCTACTACCATCCGCTGACCCAGGGGGCCTGCAATGGCATCCGCAATCAGACGCAGCACGACATCGGGGCTCGTGCCAATTTGAGGGCCGTAAATGCGAATGGGCCTCTCCGGAAAATTCTGGCCGGACGCGATACCCGCGCCCAACACCATCAGGCTAACGGACAACATCCCCACAACAAGACGCGGCATCAGCATATATCCCCCTTTGACCAGTGGCGTGTATGAGTTCAATCAAGCGCCGAGGCAGTGCCACATTGTGCTTGGCGGCATCCTGGCGACTCTCGGTAGCGTCATAGATGTACGCCCGAATGCGCCTGCGAATCTTTGACCCAAATCAAAGTTGGGTCAAAACGGAAGGACGTGAGACTTATCCTCACATAGAATGAAAAGGTCAACGGCGAAAGTCTTCGCGGACTGGGTTTTGGAAGCGCGCTCCTTGAGGGACTCCTGTCAATCCGAACGCGTTGCGCTGATCTTCCTTCATGCCGAGGAGAGCAACAGCGCGGCGACACTGCGCATCGCCGAGGCTGTGGCGGGCTATCGGCGGCCGCTGGCGGCATAGAGCGGGAGGGCGGCAGAGCCACAATCCGTCTCACGATCTCCCGATCTCACGATCTCACGGATTCTTGAGGAGC
>MERG01000208.1:0-5742 GCA_001771985.1 Betaproteobacteria bacterium RIFCSPLOWO2_12_FULL_62_13
ATTCCCGTGCAAAACCTGCCCTCGAATGCTTTAATCGGGGGCGGGAATCCATAGTACGGTTCGCGCGAGATAGGGCGTCGTATGGATTCCCGCCTACGCGGGAATGACATCGCTTATTTAAGCAGCTGCAGCCCGGAAGAAGGGAAGCGGATTCCGGGAATCCTGGTCCCGGATTTCATTTCATTCCATCCGGGCTACATCGCTAAGCTTCGTGCTTCGGGATGGCTTCGATTTATGCAAATTGGAGTAAGACGAAAGCATCGTCGCAGAGCGCGATGCGAAGCGGCGCGGGTATGCACCGCACGATGAAGTGCGCCGCCAAGCACCTCCTGTGACCGACGTTGCCAGAACGCGGCGGGTGCCGACTGGTTCCACGGTGTATAATTTGAAATAGAACTTTGATCAGAACAGCAGCCATGACGGCCAAGACCGCCAAGCGCCAGAAAGCGCACCGCGTTACCAATGAGGCGACGCTGACGCCGAAATCGACCGCCTACGGTCGTGATGTACTGCGCGTGTTGAAGGAGATGCAAAAGCTTGGACCGTGGCAATTCGGTCCACGGGTTTCCGACCGCATCTTCAAGAAGTGAAGTATCTGCTCGATACTTGCATCATCGCTGCGGTGCTCAACCGGGAGGAAGGTCATCGCTACCTCGAAGCTCGCATCGCCGCTGCCCAGCGCGGTTCGCTGCATATCTCCGCTCCGACTGCCGTAGAGGTCTGGGTCGGTCTCGCTCGCCCGCGCACGCCTCGGGCGAAGAATCTTTGGTTTGAAGCGTTCTTGCGGCGCACGCGCGTGATGGCTTTCGACGAGGCTGCAGCACGGCGAGCCTTCGCGCTTCGGCGCTACCTGGAACAGACCGGCCAGGAGATCGGGCGCATGGATCCGCTTATTGCTGCTCAGGCGATCGCTGTGGGTGCCGTTTGCATCACGGACAACCTGCGGCACTTCCTACGCATCCCGGGTCTGACAATCGAGTACTGGCTGCGGCCTTCCTAAGCACACGTGACCCCACGGTCGCGCGCGTGCAATACCTTGGGCAGCAGCTGCAGTCCGGAAGAAGCGAAGCGGATTCCGGGAATCCTGGTCCCGGATTTCATTTCATTCCATCCGGGTTACACCGCTGCCGACCGGCGGGATGCGCTGCGCTTTCCCGCCCTACAGCCCTGAGTGTGCGTAGCGTGTGCTCCGCAACGCGGAGCGCACCGCGCCGGTGTGTCGGTGGTGCGCAAGCGCACCCTACGCGTGCTACACCCCCTTTTTTGTCGTCCCCGCGGAGGCGGGGATCCATACGGCGCGTCGTCTCGCAGGGACGCGTTATCCTGCATGGGCCGCACTATGGATCCCCGCCTCCGCGGGGATGACACCCTTTATGTGGATCCCCGCCTCCACGGGGATGACACCCTCTATGTGGATCCCCGCCGCCGCGGGGATGACGACCCTTGATTAGGGCACGGGCGGGGGGACGTAGCCGGGAATTTTCGAGAGGTCGATCTCGTCGATCTGCTCGGGATCGAGAAACTCCTTTGCGTACGTCTCGTAGACCTTTTCCCACATGAAGACATCGAAGAGATCCGGGTCGATGTGCCCGTTCAGCTTGAATTTGCCGAGGATGGTGAGCGACTCGGTGAGCGTCTTGCTCTTCTTGTACGGCCGGTCCTTGGCGGTGAGCGCCTCGAAAATGTCGGCGATCCCCATGCAGCGCGCCTGAACCGACATCCGCTCGCGGGTCAGCCCCCGCGGGTAGCCCTTGCCGTCCATGCGTTCATGGTGCCCGCCGGCGTACTCGGGCACGCTTTTCAGGTGCTTCGGCCACGGCAGCGCCTGCAGCATCTGGATCGTGACCTCGATGTGGTGATTGATGATCTTGCGCTCCCCCGCGGTGAGGGTGCCGGCGCGGACCGTGAGGTTCTCCAGTTCGTCCGCGGTGAGAAAATCAGTCTCAACGCCGTCCGGCCCGCACCAGCGATATTTGCCGGTGATCGCCTTCACCCGCGCGATATCCTCATCCCGCATCGCCTCGCCGCCGACGTTGGCGCGGCGCAGGAATTCGCGATCGTCGTCGATCTCCCTGCGTCTCATGTCAAGCTCGCGCTTCAACGCCTCGCCATTGATGCCGGCTTTCAACAACTCGAGCTCGACATCCCGCTTCACCACCTCGAAACGCGTGTCGACGAGATGGATGCGGTCACAAATCGTCTCCAGCTTGGTCGCCTTGTCGACGACGTGAACCGGTGTCGTCACCTTGCCGCAGTCGTGCAGCAGGCCCGCGATTTTGAGCTCGTAGCGATCGCGGTCGGTCATGGTAAAACTCTTGAGCGGTCCGACCTTGCAGTTGTTGACCGCCTCCGCCAGCATCATTGTGAGCGTCGGCACCCGTTCACAGTGGCCGCCGGTGTAAGGGGATTTGTCGTCGATTGCGGCGTTGATGAGATTGATCAGC
Source organism: Betaproteobacteria bacterium RIFCSPLOWO2_12_FULL_62_13 (assembly GCA_001771985.1). Classification (GTDB taxonomy): domain Bacteria; phylum Pseudomonadota; class Gammaproteobacteria; order Burkholderiales; family SG8-41; genus DSOT01. The sequence goes on from MERG01000208.1 coordinate 2,445, forward strand.
GACTCGAACAGGGCCTCGAGGTGGTTGATCAGCAGGCGGTTCGTCAATGCGATCGCCGCCTGTGAGGCAAGCGATTCAGCGAGGTGCTGGTCGGCTTCCGAGAACGGCACGACTTCGCCGTTTGTCCGATCCTTGGCGTTCAGGAGCTGCAGCACGCCGATGATCTCGTTCTCATGGTTTTTCATCGGTATCGTGAGAAACGACTTGGAGCGGTAGCCGGTCTTCTTGTCGAAATTCCTGGTCCCGGAAAAATCGAAGCCTTCCTCGGTATAAGCGTCGGCGATGTTGACCGACTGGTCGTGATGCACGGCGTAGGCGGCGACCATCGAATGGTTGGGCTTGCCCGCGTCGTCGTAGAGTTTGACCGGGAAGAACGGGATTTCGACGCCGCTCGTCCCGCCCATCGCGATGGCGAGAGTGTCGTTGCGCATGATCTCGAACTTGAGCGTGCCCTCCTCGGTCATGCGGTAGAGCGTGCCGCCGTCGGCGTGGGTCACGTCTTTCGCTGCAACGAGGATGGTTTCGAGCAGCCGGTTGATATCGCGTTCCTTGGACAGCGCGATGCCGATCTGATTGAGCTGCTCGAATCGGTCGAGCAGCTCGGCGTCCGTCACCCGCACCATCTCGTTCATATGCACCCCCCTGCCTATTCATGTTTACGAAACCGGATGAGGATCCGGTTTTGCTCGAATCCCCCCTCTCCCCTCGGGAGAGGGGCGGGGGTGGGGGTCGAGCACTGTAACGCAGTTACGTAACGCTCGATAAGGTCTACTTGATGCAGACCGCGCGCACCTGGTGGATATCGGTGATGCCCTGCAGAACCTTCTCGATGCCGTCCTGCTTCAGCGTGCGCATGCCGTTCTCGAGCCCGGTGGCGAGTATCTCCGCCACGCGCGCGTGTTCCTGAATCAGCTTCTTGATATCGTCGGAGCCCATCAGCAGCTCATGGAGACCGACGCGTCCCTTGTAGCCGGTGTTGGTGCAGACATCGCAGCCCTTGGCGTCGTAGAGGATGAACTCGCCCTTGTCGTTGGCAAAACTCTGTTTCCACTCCTGGAACAGCTTCTCGCGCGCGCCTGCGGGATTTTCTTTCCAGGTCTTCGTGTTCTGCAACTCGAGCGCGTATTCGTTCAGCAGCAGATCGAGTTCCTCCTCGGTCGCGACGTGCTGCTGCTTGCACTTGCTGCACAGGCGCCGCGCTAGGCGCTGTGCCAGGACCCCCAGCAGCGCATCGGCGAAATTGAACGGGTCCATGCCCATGTCCAGGAGCCGGACGATGGATTCCGGCGCGCTGTTGGTATGCAGCGTGGCGAATACCAAGTGGCCGGTGAGCGAGGCTTCGATGCCGATTGTCACCGTTTCCTTGTCGCGCATCTCACCCACCATGATGATGTCCGGGTCGGCGCGCAGGAACGCCCGCATCGCCACCGCAAAGGTAAGCCCCGCCTTCGGGTTCATCTGCACCTGGCGCAGGCCCTTCTGGGTGATTTCGACCGGGTCCTCCGCGGTCCAGATCTTGGTGTCCGGGGTGTTGAGGTAGCTCAACACGGAGTGCAGCGTCGTCGTCTTGCCGGAGCCGGTCGGCCCGCACACGATGAACAGTCCGTACGGCTTCTCGATCGCCCCCTTGCACATCTGGAGGTTGCGCGGAGAAAGCCCCAGCTTGTCGATCGGAATCGGCTCGCCCGCGGCAAGAATACGCATCACGATGTCTTCGACCCCGCCCGCCGACGGGATGGTGGCCACCCGCAGCTCGATATCGAGCGGGCCGAACTTCTTGAACTTGATCTTGCCGTCCTGGGGTTTGCGGCGCTCCGAAATGTCGAGATCGCACATGATCTTGAGCCGCGCCGCAAGCGCGTTGCGGTAGCTTGACGGCACCTGGATGTAGGGCGCCAGCGCGCCGTCCTTGCGGAAGCGGATGTCGGTCTTGCCCTTGCCGGGATAGGGCTCGATGTGGATGTCGGAAGCGCCCTGCTGGTAGGCGTCGATGATGACCTTGTTGACTAGTTTCACCAGCTCGTTGTCGCTTGCCGCCGAGGCGATGTCTTCGCCCGCCTCGACTTCGGTCTCCTCGTCGAGCCCCCCCAGCAGCTCCCCGATATCGCTGGTGTCCTCGAACATGCCGCTGCCGAATATCTGGTCGAGCGTGGCATGGAACTCCCGGTTCGTCGTGACGGTGTAGATGATCTTGCTCTTCGCGTAGACGTTGTTGACGATCCTCGAGGCGCGGGTTCGCTCCGGGTCGAGCGTCATCACGATAATGCCGTCCTTGGTGTCCTCGAGCGGGATCCACATATTGGTCTCGCAGAACTCCCGGCTCATGTTCCTGGTGAGATCGGGGTGCCTGATGCGATTCTCCTTGAAAGCTTCGTACGGCACGCCGAAATAGCCGGACAGCGCGTCGCCCAGCGCCGGCACCTTGACCTGGAATTCGTCGATCAGGACGGTCTCGATGTCGAGGTTCTTGCGCCGCGCCGAACGCTGCGCGAGCTCGAGTTCCTCGGTCGAGATCACCGCATTGGTCACCAGACCGTCATACTTGTTGCGCACCTGCGCCATCGGGCCCTGGCGCTGGCGGAACGCGATCGCGAGCGTCTCGCACAGTTGCACGATGCCCTCCTCCATGATCGGCGGGAACGGCTGCCCAGTCCTGGAGTTGATGATCTGAATGACACCGATCAGCTCCTTGGTCTTGCCATCGACGATGGGCGCCACCAGCATCTGCTTGGTGCGGTAGCCGGTCTTGGCGTCGACCGCCTTGAGGAAATTCAACTGCGGGCTGTAGGACTTGAGTTCAACGTCGTCGTACACGTCGCGGATGTTGATGACCCGCTTGTTGACCGCGACGAAGCCGGCGATCGACTGCTCGCTGATCGGCAGCTTGATGTCCTTGAACGAATTGAGGCCGGTCTTCACCTTGGAGATGATCGAACCCCTGTCGTCGCTCAACTGATAGATCGTCAGACGGTCGGCATGGAACAGGCTGCACCAGTCCTGCGAGAGCTCCAGGATGATCTCGTCGATATACTTCGCCGCGTGAATCTTGTTGGTGATCGCCTGCAGCTTTTGCTGGAAACTCAGCTTCTCCGCCAGGTTTTCCTGGGCGATCGGCTTGTTTTGAAGTACCGAACTCATTGCGACCTCGCCTCTTTCAATTCACCGCCGGTCAAAATAGTTGGAACGCCAATAGTATCCTGAGTCGTCAATTCATTGCACAATTTCAGACGTAGGTCGGGGTGCGCGCAGCGTTCCCCGACATCCGCTTGCCGTCAGGTAGCCGCCGGGCAACCTGACC
>MERG01000208.1:5764-12444 GCA_001771985.1 Betaproteobacteria bacterium RIFCSPLOWO2_12_FULL_62_13
ACAGGCTCCGATCGGGGTCCGACAAATTCCTAAAACTCGAAAACCTGGCTGCCCTGCAGCATGCGCGGCTTCCATTGCGCCGCGCATCGCTCCACCTCCCGCATGGTGAGCTCAATTTCGCCCGGCTTCAAGTGCGTGATGTAAATCTCCGCCGCAAGCCTGAGCTTGGACAGTTCCTCCGCCAGCATGCTGGGGCAGAGGTGCTTCGACGCAATCGCCAGGTCCCTTTCCCGGTTGCAGAATGCGGTTTCGATGATCAGATAACGCAGGTTGTCGATCCGGTTGACCTCCCGCCACAGCGGGTCGTTGGTGGTGGTATCGCCGGTGTAGACCAGGCTCGCGCGTCCGGAATCGATGCGAAAGCCCACCGCCGGCACCACATGGTTGGCCGGCAGCGGCGTAATCTTGCGGCCATTCAAATCGATGGTCTTGCCGAGCGCGATCGTCTCGTAACGCAGCACGGGATTCTGCCTGTCGGGGATCTGCGCGAAGTCGGGCCAGAGCATCCAGTTGAACAGGTGCGCCTTGAGAATCGCAATGGTTTCCGCGGTGGCGTGCACCGTGATCGGCTTGTCGCGCATCCAGCCGACAGTGTCGACCAGGAACGGGATCGACGTCACGTGATCCATGTGCGAATGCGTGACGAATACGTGGTCGATCAGGGCGAGCTCGGCTACAAGCAGGTCGCCGGCACCGGTGCCGGCGTCGATCAGCACATCATGGTCGAGAAGCATCGAAGTGGTGCGCAGATTGCCGCCGATTCCACCGCTGCAGCCGAGTATCTTCAGTCTCATTGTTATTTGGTTTCGAAGGTGAATGCACCGTCCCATTCCGCGCCGGGCGGGCGGCTCCGCAGGAAAGCGATACGCTGCAGAAACGTTTTGCACAGCTTGCTTTCAGGGGACAGCTCTTGCAGCAGCATCAGTTGCCGTTCGGCCATGTCCCAGTTCTGACTGCGATAGAACTCCAACGACCGGTGGAACGACTCGATTTCTTCAAGCCTGGCCCGATCAACCTGGCCCTGCAGCCCTACTGGTTCGTAGATGGTTACCGCCACGTCCTTCCCCTTGACCCGCACCCGATCGACCTCCCGGAACACCACGTCCGGCACCGCCTCCCGGGTAGTCTCGCCAACTATGATATCAGCCCCGTATTCCTTTGTGATGCCTTCCAGCCGGGAAGCCAGATTGACGGCATCACCCATGACCGTATAGGCAAGACGGATGCTGGAGCCCATGTTTCCCACGCTCATGCGGCCGGTGTTGAGCCCGACCCCGATGCGGATCTCCGGCCAGTTGTTGGCCTTGAAATGGGGCTGAAGCTCGCGGAGCGTTTGTTGCATTTCCAGCGCCGCCAGCAGGGCGTGACGGGCATGCGTGGGGTCCGGGAGCGGTGCACCCCAGAACGCCATAATGCAGTCGCCCATATACTTGTCTATGGTGCCGCGATGCCGGTAGATGACCTCGGTGAGCGGCGTCAAAAACTCGTTCATGAGCTGCGACAGCGCTTTCGGATCGAGGCCTTCGGAAATCGTCGTAAATCCTCGAACGTCCGTAAACAGCACGGTCATCTCGCGCGATTCGCCCTGCATCGAGAATTTTTCCGGGTCCTTCGCCATCTCGTCGACCAGTTCCGGCGGCACGTACTGGCCAAACAGCCCCGTGATCTGCCGCTTGCCGCGCGCCTCGACGAAGAAGCCGTAAGCCATGTTGAACGTGAACAGCAGCAGGATCATGGCGACGGTCGGGGCAAGCGGCAGCACCACGTTGCCGTAGTGAAAGACGCTGAGGTTGATCGCGAGCACCAGCACCACCACCAGCACCGTCACCCATGTGGATTTGGCGGGGGTCAACAACGGTTGCAGCAGCGCCATCACCAGCCCCGCCAGCAGCACCAGCGCAAACGCGACGCCAATGACATAGGCCGGCCTCTGTTTGATGTTCTCGTCGAGAATGCCGGCGATCAGATTGGCGTGGACCTCGACCCCGGGATAAACGGAGTCGATCGGGGTTGCGCGCAGGTCGAGGAGCCCCGGCGCCGTGGTGCCAACGAGCGCAATCTTGCCCTTGAGTTCGGCCACGTCGACACGGTCATTCAGCACATCCACGAGCGAAAAGTACTTGAAGCTGTTTTTGGCGCCGCGGTATGGCACCAGCGTGGTCAATCTGTCGTCGACCGGGATCCTGAGCGACCCCACTTGCAGTTCCTCAACGCCGGCATAATCGTTGGATGAACCTTCAGCCACGAAGACCGGCTTGATCGGCGGCGAGCCCAGCAACAGCCGCACGACGGCGAGCGACAGCGGTTCATAGAGGCCATCGTCGTACTCCGCCAGCATGGGCACCCGCCGCGTGATACCGTCCCCATCGACAAACGGATTGAAGTGCCCGGCACTGGCCGCAGTTTGTTGCAGTTCCTCGAGATTCGCGGTGTAGCCGTTAAAGGAGATCAACCGGATGTTACGGCCGCCGAAAGCCGCGGCCGGCAACACTGGAGACACCAGCATGCCTTTCTTGGGTGCGAGTTCCGGCTCATCGCTGGAGAAGGTGTAACCGAGCACCACGTTGCGCCCCTTCATCTTGCTTGCAAAGAGTTTGTCGTACTCCAGCCCGGGCTTGATCTGTTTCAGCGCCGAGTGAAACGCCGGAACGTTCTTGAGCTCGCGCTCGGCAAGCCGCTCGAGCACGCGGATGCCCGAGGATTCGTCGCGTTCGGCCCACACCACGTCGAAACCGACCACGGCGACTCCGTAGCGGTCGAACAACTTGTCGAGCAGAATTGCCAGCCGGTCGCGCGGCCACGGCCAGTGTCCTTCGCCGCCTTTTTCCCGTTCCTGCAGGCTCCTCTCGTCGATATCGAGAATCACGATGCGGTTGTCCACGCCGCCCGGCATCGTCAGCCGAAGTCGCGCGTCGTATGCCAGCAGTTCGAGCTGATCAAGCGGCGCGATGGTGATCCGCTCGGTCGCATGCGCCAGAAAAACCAGCACGACGATGAGCCCGAAGGCGATGCGCAATATGTATTTTTTCAAGCTGCTTTCCCACTCTTCTTGAACCGCCTTATCGTTTGCCGCAGCCGCGCCGCGCGCGGCTTACGCCCTGCAAATCCGGCGCCAGCGGAAAACCAAAGGCCGGGCAGGGGCGTCGATCGCCTATGCCCGGCCTCGGTGCATCCCCCGCTGCCTATTTCGTTTTCAGGAAAAACTCCATCTTTACGCCACCCAACTCGATCACATCATGATCATTGAGCGGATGCGCCTGCGTGTCGAGCGTCTTGCCATTGACCACCGGGAAGGTCTTGCCCTCGACGTGGGCGATGAAGTAGCCCTGCGGGCGGCGCATGATGGCGGCGACCTGGACCCCCGGTTTGCCCAATGTGGTCAGGTTCTTGGTGAATTCCAGTTCCCTGCCCGCGCTCGGTCCGTTCAGTATCTGGATTGCTGCCGGCAACGGCGCCACCGCAGGCCGGGGCGACGCTGCCGGGGCAACGGTCGGCGCTGCGGCCGGTCGCGGGAGGGCACTGGCAGCCGGCACCGCCGCTGCCGCCGGACGCGCCTGAAATGCGCCCGCCTCGGGTTTTGCCGCCGCCTTTGCCGCCGCCGGCCGCACGATCATGGTTTTCTCCATGTCCTCGGCCGGGGCCGGCGCAGCCGGCTGCGCGGCCGCGGCTTCCGCGATGTACTTCAGCTTATACTTGCCGATTTCGATCACGTCGCTGTTCTGCAGGATGTGCTTCTTGATCGGGTTGCCGTTGACCAGCGTGCCGTTGGTGCTGCCGAGATCTTCAAGGAAGGAATCGTTGAGGATCGTTACGACGCACGCATGTTCGCCGCTCACCGCCAGGTTTTCAATCTGGATGTCGTTCTGCGGCTTGCGCCCGATCGTAATTCGTTCCTTGTCGAGAGGAACTTCCCTGATCACCGATCCGTCCAGACTCAGAATCAACTTCCCCATGTTCGTATCCCCGCCGCCTATAACCAAGACTTCAACTTTTTCAACCAGCCGCGGTGCACCGGAAAATCCTTCAGCACGCGCACCAGAATAACCGAAATATTGTCACGGCCGCCGTTGTCGTTGGCCTGCTGCACGAGCTGCTCCGCCGCCAGAGGCAGATTGGCCTTGAGCGAGGAAAGCGTAAGCTGGATCTCCTCGTCCGTGACCATGTCGGGAAGCCCGTCTGAACACAGCAGGTAGATATCGCCCGGTTCTACCGCATAGGCATGGACTTCAGCTTCGACTTCCGGATCGATGCCGACGGCGCGCGTGACCAGGTTCTTGTTCGGCGAGTATCTCGCCTGCTCCTTGGTTATCATGCCGCTGTCGATCTGTTCCTGCAACCAGGAATGGTCGCGCGTGACCTGCTCGAGAGCATCGCTGCGCAACCGATAAAGCCGCGAATCCCCGATGTGGCCGACGAACAGGTGGTTGTCGAACCACAGGGCGATCACCAGCGTCGTGCCCATTCCTGAATACTGCGGCTGGCTCTGCGAAGCCTGAAAGATGGCCGTATTCGCTTTCGCCGCCTGCTCCTTGATCAAAAGCTCTATCCGGTTGCCGTTCAGTTCGTGAGGCTCCCCGGCGGCAAGCGCTTTTCTTGTCTCGGACGAAATCAGGGCGACCGCGATGCCGCTCGCGACTTCACCCGCATTGTGGCCACCCATGCCGTCAGCCAGCACCGCCAGCCCCGATTCGGCGTCGGCCGCAATGCTGTCTTCATTGTGCGGGCGCACCATGCCGGGATGGGTGACGGTCGCGATCTCGAGGACGGAGCTGAGGTTGATCATCGTACTCTCAGGGACGATCTGCCGCGGCTCGACGAGGAACAGCGCTACCACAGCCGTGAATTGCAGCCAAATGCGTTATGTCGTGATCAGCACGAACTGGCGGACCATGCGGTTCCGTTATTTTTTTATCTATTTGTAAAGGACTAGCGCCGATCATCGACTGACGAAGCTCTGATTAACGTATCTTGGCGCACGATGTCGCACGGGAATATGCCTTCAACGCGTTGATTTGCATCGCCCTCGCTCGCCCAAGCTGCGCTCGCTCGCGACACAACCCGCGGTTTTTCAGAGTATCCCTGATTTTACGATGTTTGAGCGAAAAGTATATGTTGTTTTTGAGAAGCAAGATCAGCGGAAATGAAACGGCGAGGCCACGGACTGGCCGTGGCCTCGTTATTGAGCTTCGTGAAAATGGGTGACAACCGATGTGCACCACAAATGCGCCCGCGGCGGGCGGAGCAGGTTCCGTCGGCCTTGGCCGATGGATGCGACCCCGCAGCGGGATGCAGCGCCGCAATTCCCCGCGTGCTTATGTGTGCCTTCACGGTCGCATCCCCAAAATCGGGGCCCCTGCTCCACGTTCCGGCGCACCCTCGCCCTCCGGGAGAGAGGGGCGGGGATAAGGGCTGAGCAGCGTCAGGCATACTTACGATGCTCAGTAGCTCAGGTGTGAGATGCTGGAAGCCGTCAGCCGCCGAGTATCGCGCCGTTCGCGAGCCCGTTTGCGCGGGCGAAATCACCGCCGGACAGTTTCTTGCCATCCTCGCCCCGCGCCCGCAGCACTTCGACCATACCGCCTTGCCCGGTGACCTTGAAACCCGCCTCTGTGACGTCGGACACTTCTCCGATCTTGCCCACCACATCGGCGTAGCGCCGAAACATGATCTTCCGAGCGTCGAAGATCTGCACTTTCTTGCCGGCGAGCGTCGTCCACGCGCCGGGCGCGGGGTTGCAGCCGCGGATCAGGTTGTAGACCTGGTCAATCGGTTTCGCCCAGTCGATCTTCGCTTCCGCGCTCCTGCACCAGCCTTCGTAGCTCGCCTGCGATTCGTCCTGTGCAATTTCCCGGTGCTTGCCGGCGACCACCAGGTCCGCAGCTTCGAGCATGGTCTTGATGCCCATCGGGAAGAGTTTCTCGAAATACACCGAACCAATTGTATCCTCGGGCCCGATGTCGCACTCTTTCTGCAGGATTACCGGGCCTTCGTCGAGGCCGTCGGTGGGGCGGAAGATGCTGAGCCCAGTCCGGGTCGCCCCCTGTATGATCGGCCAGTTGATCGAGGAAGGTCCGCGGTGCCTGGGCAACAGCGAAGGGTGATACTGAATCGTACCATGCTTGGGAATATTGACGAATTCCTGCGGCGCGAACTGCAGCACATAGGCCATGATGCCCAGGTCAGCCTTGAGTCCGGTCAACGCCTCGTGCGCCTCCGCGCCGCGCAGCGACTTGAACTGGAATACCTTCAGTCCCCTCTCCTGGGCGGCCGCTTTCAAAGGATCGGTCTTTGCCCCCGCCTTCTCCGGCGCGCAGAACACGCCCGCCACCTCGTCGCCGCGCGCGAGAAAAGCATCGAGCACTGCCTTGCCGAAATCCTGTTGCCCTATAATCGCGATTTTCATTGCGCCTCCGCTGTCTTGGTCTTCGGCGGCGCAGAGAACGCGCCGGCGCTCTTGAGCTTGCCGATCTGCTCGTCGTTGTAGCCAAGCACTTCCTTGAGAACCTCTTCCGTGTGCTCGCCCAGCAGCGGCGAGCGCTCGATCTTCGCCGGCGAGGCTGAAAGCTTGATCGGCATGCCGATGTTGTACCACTTGCCGCGCTGCTGGTGGTCGAGTTCGACGTACATCTCGCGCAACTTGACGTGCTCGTCGTTGGCGAGGTCTTCCGTGGACATGATGG
>MERG01000209.1:0-2771 GCA_001771985.1 Betaproteobacteria bacterium RIFCSPLOWO2_12_FULL_62_13
CGCGCGTAGTGCATCTGGGTAACATTCGTCCCCGGTCCGGCGCGCCGCGGCTTGCGCTTGAGATTGAACCGCAGGCTCGCGAGCGTGGGATCGACCAGGCGCTCGCGGCCATACTGCGAGGTCGGGCCGTCGAGCTCTTCAGTATCGTCGCGTTCCTCGATCCATTTCAGGCGCAGCGCCGCGAGTCCGGAGCGAATATCGATCCTCGCCGCGGGGTCGGTATAGGGCCCCGAGGTATCGTAGACCAGGATCGGCGGATTCTTTTCCGCGCCGAACAAGGCCGGTGTGTCCGACTGCGTGATTTCGCGCATCGGCACCTTGATATCGGGACGCGAGCCCGCGACGTAAACCTTGCGTGAATTGGGCAGCGGCTTGATCGCGGCCTCATCGACCCGGGCGACCGCATTCAGAAACTTGGGATTGGCGCTCATGTGTTGCTCCTCTGGGCTGGCACGGCGGGGAGCAATGGTGGAGGGGGCTACACCACGCTTCCCTACGACGGCATTACCCGCATCAGGTTATAAGGGTCTATCTCACCCCGCGGCGCTCGCCGTGAGGACCCCTAACGTGTTGCGCATACCGTACCCGAAATATGGGATAATTACAAGACTCCCCAACCCTTTTTGAAATGCCAGACCAATTAGCATCATGGCCGAGTTGGATTTCGAGCGTGCGCGTTTCAACATGGTCGAGCAACAGATCCGCCCGTGGGAAGTGCTCGACCAAAGGGTGCTCGACCTGCTGTTCCGCGTGCGCCGCGAGGAATATGTGCCCGAACCGTACCGCGCCCTCGCATTTGCCGATATGGAGATTCCCCTTGGCCACGGGGAGAAGATGCTCCAACCCAAGCTCGAAGCGCGCATGTTGCAGGAACTTGGCCTCAAAGACCCCGACCAGATTCTTGAGGTCGGTACCGGCAGCGGTTACATGACCGCGCTGCTGGCGAGCTTGGGCGGCCATGTCTACAGTGTAGAAATCATCGCCGAGTTCTCGGTTTCCGCGGCAGCCCGGCTCAAAGCCCACAACGTCGGCAACGTGACGCTCGAGATCGGCGATGCCGCGCGGGGATGGGACAAACATGCCCCATATGACGCCATCGTGCTGACCGGTTCCGTGCCGGTGCTGCCCGAAGCGTTCCAGATGAGCCTGAAGCTGGGCGGACGGCTGATCGCGGTGGTCGGCGAACCTCCGGTGATGGAAGCGCGGCTCATAACTTGCGTGTCGACCGGCGCCTACAATTCGATTGACCTGTTCGAAACCTGCATCGCCCCGCTCAAGAATGCAGTGCAGCCCGAACGCTTCGTTTTCTAGTGATTAAGTGACTGGGTAATTCAGTGATTATGAGAACGGCTCGCCTCGCTGACTCCGGCTCATGCCCAATCACTCAATCACTTAATCACTGAATCACTTGGTTATGGACCGCGCATTCAGTTTCGTATCGTTCGCATTGCTGCTCGCGGCGTCTTCCGCGGCGTCTGCGGCTGATCTTCTTGATGTCTATCGCCAGGCGCGGGGGGCGGATGCGGTGTATGCCTCGGCGCGCTCCGCCTGGGCCGCGGCGCAGGAGAAGCTCCCCCAGGGGCGGGCGGGGCTCTTGCCTTCGGTGAGTGTTTCCGCGTCCACCCAATATAACGACCGCGAGATCCGCTCCCGCAACCCGTTGGAAGGCGCTTTGACCGGGCGATTCAACTCCAACGCGCTCAGCCTTCAGCTCAATCAACCGGTGTATCGCAAGCAGAGCCTCGTCGCCTTCGAGCAGGCCAAGACCCAACTCACGCAGGCCGATGCCCAGTTTGCGCTTGCGGCCCAGGATCTCGTCTTGCGGGTCGCGCAGGCCTACTTCGATATACTGCTCGCGCAGGACAACGTCGCGTTTGCCGCGGCGCAGAAGGCCGCCATCAGCGAGCAACTGGCACAGGCGAAGCGCAATTTCGAGGTCGGCACCGCTACCATCACCGACACGCATGAAGCCCAAGCTCGTTATGACCTGACGGTCTCGCAGGAAATCGCCGCGCAGAACGACCTGGAGATCAGGCGCCGCCAGCTCGCCCAGATCATCGGCCGCGCCGCTCCCGGGCTTGCCCCCGTGGGCAAGACCCTGGTGCTCTCGCTGCCGGAGCCGAACCAGATCGAGGCCTGGGTGACACAGGCCACCACCGCCAGTCTGCAGGTGTTGATCAACGAGGCGGGGCTCACTTTTTCCAGACAAGAGGTCGAGCGTAACCGCGGCGGACACCTCCCGACGCTGGATGCCTTTGCCACTTACACCGACAGTGGCTCCGGCTCGGGTCCCCAAGGCGGCGCCGGCACGGACACCACCAGCAAAGTAGTGGGGCTGCTGCTTGTGGTCCCGCTTTATCAGGGCGGCGGGGTGGCCTCCCGGGTCAGAGAGGCGCTCGCCAACGAGGACAGGGCGCGGCAGGACCTGGAAAACGCGAGACGCAATGCGGAGTTGGCTACCCGCCAGGCGTTTCTGGGGGTGAGCAACGGGGTAGCGCAGGTGAAAGCCCTGGAGGCCGCGCTTACCTCCAGCCAGAGCAGTCTCGCTTCCACCAGACTGGGGCAGGAGGTGGGCGTCAGAACGCAGGTTGATGTCTTGAATGCCCAACAGCAGCTCTTCAGCACCCGCAGGGATCTCGCGCAGGCGACTTACAACTACATCCTGTCGCTGCTGCGGCTCAAAGCCGCTGTCGGCAAGCTCACCGAGGACGACATCGTCAAGGTCAATGCGTGGCTGGAACGCAAGTGAGTCTCGGGTAATGGGTAATGGG
>MERG01000209.1:2801-13732 GCA_001771985.1 Betaproteobacteria bacterium RIFCSPLOWO2_12_FULL_62_13
GTAATGGGTAATGGGTGAACAGCTTTCTTGATCTGTTTTTTTTCCCATCACTCATCACTCATTACCCATCACCATCCAACCAACTCAAGCACCCGTTGCGTGGCGCCCTGGTGCGCTTTGGTGAATGCGAGCCCCGCTTCCCCCATGCGCCTCGCCGCGCCGGCATCGGTGAGCAGGCGCCGCGCTTCGCGCATGAGTTCATCCGCATTCGCCACCCGCAATGCCGCCCCTGCCGCCAGTGCGCTCTCCGCGGCCTCGGCGAAGTTGTAGGTGTGCGGCCCGAACAGCACCGGCTTTCCCGCGGCGCACGCCTCGATCAGGTTCTGGCTGCCGAATGGCAGCAGGCTCCCGCCGATAAACGCGACGTCGCACGCGGCATAGTAGGCGAACATCTCTCCCATGCTGTCGCCGAGGATCACTTGCGTTCGCGGGTCGATGGAGGCGTTGTCGCTGCGCCGCTGGTAGCGCAGCCCGCGGCGCGCGAGCAGCGCGGCGACCTCGTCGAAGCGCTGCGGGTGGCGCGGCACGATGACCAGCAACGCAGAGGGCACCTGGAGGTCGCCCCAGCGGCTTAACAGCAGTTCCTCTTCGCCGTCGCGCGTGCTGGCGGCGAGCAGCACCGGGCGGCCTTTCCCGTATCCGTTGCGCCACGCCCTTCCCAACTCGAGCTGCGCCATCGGTGGCGCGATGTCGAACTTGAGGTTGCCCGCGATCAACGCGTTCTCGGCGCCCAGCGCGGCGAGCCGCTGCGCGTCGTCCTGCGTCTGCGCCGCGATCCTCGTGAGTTCCCGCAGACTGGTCCGCGTGAGTTCGGGAAAGCGCCGGTATTTCGCAAACGACTTCTCCGAGAGGCGCGCGTTGACAAGATACAGCGGCACGCCTCGCTGCCGGCACGCATGAATGAGGTTCGACCAGATCTCCGTTTCCATCAGCATCCCGACGCGCGGGCGGAAGTGATCGAGAAAGCGCGCTGCGGAACCGGGATAATCGTACGGCAGATAGCAACGCAGAACCTTGTCACCGTAGAGCGTTTCTCCGGTTTCCCAACCGGTCGGCGTCATGTGCGTGAGCAGGATCTGATGACTCGAATGCCTCGCCTGCAGGGCGCAGATGAGCGGTTCCGCGGCCCGGGTCTCGCCCACCGAAACCGCGTGAATCCAGATCAGCGGCCGCGTTGCGTTCTGCCGATAATAGCCGAAGCGCTCGCGAATGCCCCTGAGATAGGCCGGCTGCCGGCGCGCGCGCCACAGCAAGTGCCACAATGCACGCGGCAGCAGGGCGTAGAGCAGAAGCGTATAAACGAAGCGCGTCATGACAGTGCTGGGTGATGAGTGATGAGTGATGAGTAACGGGTGATGAGTGATGGGTTTTTCCCATTACCCATTACCCATTACCCATTACCCATTACCCATTACCCATTACCCATTACCCATTTCCTATTTCCCATTTCCTATTTCCCATTTCCTATTTCCCATTGCCAATTCGCTCCAGAGCGGCGATCACTTCGGCGGCCTGCGGCGGAGCACCGATAGCGCCGAGATTAGCGGCCCATGCGCAGCCGTAGAGGCCGGTTGCCGCCGGATCGGTCGCGCAGTAAATGCCGACCGTGGGAACGCCAAGCGCCGCAGCGAGGTGGGTGAGCCCCGTGTCTACGCCGATCACGGCCTGCGCGCCCGCAAGCAGCCCCGCTGCTTCCTCCAACCCCAGCGCGGGAGGGACGATGATGCCCCGCGATCGCGCTGCAAGCCGCTCGCCGCGTTCGCGCTCGGCGGCACTGCCCCACGGCAGCACGCAGCCAATGCCGCTCTGTGAAAAATACGTGCCGAGTTCGATCCAATGCGCCTGCGCCCACAACTTGCGCTCAGCGCTGGTTACCTGGAGCAACACCGCATAGCGCGCCTCGCGCAGCCAGGAAAATTTCGCCGGGAGAGCGTGTATGCCGTAGCTCACCTGCGCCGGCAGCACGTAGCCCAACGCATGTGCGGCGAGCGCGCGGTTTCTCTGCACCGCGTGCAGCCTCCACGGCACGTTGAAGGTCCGGTCGTAGAACGGCGCCAGCGGCTCGCGCGCGCTTTCCCAATCAAGCCCAAATCGCATGCCGTGGGCGGCGCGCGCGATCAGCGCGCTCTTCAGCAACCCCTGGGTATCGATCACTGCGTCGTATTTCCGCGCTCGGAGTTGCTGCAAAAAAGCGCTGACCTCGTGGCGAGCCTCGCGCCGCCACAACTGCGAGCGCCAGCGCCGGATCGCGACCGGCAGCACGTGGCGCACCGCCGGGTGCAGACGCGGGATCGCGGCAAATCCCTCCTCCACCACCCAGTCGATCTCGGCGCCGGGAAACGCGGAGCGGATATCGCTGACGACGGGCAGGTTGTGTACCACGTCTCCGAGTGACGACGTCTTGACCAGAAGGATCGATTTCATCGCTGTTATTGTGAATTCCGGTGCGTAAGCCTACACGCAAACACCTGTTGCGCATAGAATATGGGCACTTCACAAACCAGGATTCGAAGCGTGAACGCCAGGAAAATGATCCTCCACCCCTTGCCGGCGAATCGCGATCAGCGCCGCATCACTCAGGGCAGAACCGCGTGCAGCTTGCAGGTCAGATCGCGCCTAAGGAGCACGACTTGATTCTTGTCACCGGCGGTGCCGGCTTTATCGGCTCGAACTTTGTTCTCGACTGTATTGCGACTGAAAAATCGCCGATCGTGAATCTGGACAAGCTCACCTACGCGGGTAATGCGGGCAATCTCGCGAGCCTGAAAGGCGATGCGCGGCATATCTTCGTCAAAGGTGATATCTGCGACCGCGCGCTGCTGGCAAGGTTGCTGCATGAACACCGGCCGTCCGCGATCGTGCACTTCGCAGCGGAAAGCCACGTCGATCGATCCATCCACGGTCCCGCCGATTTCGTCCAGACCAATGTCATTGGCACTTTCAGCGTGCTCGAGGAAGCCCGCTCATACTGGTCGTCGCTCGCCCAACCCGAGAAAGGCCGCTTCCGGTTCCTGCACGTGTCAACCGACGAGGTCTACGGGTCGCTCGGGCCCGACGAACCGGCATTCAGCGAAACCACGCCCTACGCACCCAACAGCCCCTATGCCGCGTCCAAGGCGGCCTCCGATCATCTGGTCCGCGCCTATCACCATACCTACGGGTTGCCGGCGCTGACAACGAACTGCTCCAACAACTACGGCCCGCTGCAATTCCCCGAAAAGCTGATCCCGCTCATAATCATCAACGCCGTGCAACGCAAATCTCTGCCGGTATACGGCGACGGACTCAACGTGCGCGACTGGCTCTATGTCGGTGACCACTGCGCGGCGGTGCGCCTGGTGCTGCACCGCGGCCGGGCGGGAGAGAACTACAATATCGGCGGCGGAGCCGAAAAAACCAATCTTGAGGTGGTCAACGCGATCTGCACCATACTCGACGAAATCCGCCCCAACGCACTCATCACTCATCACTCATCACTCATCACTCATATCAAGGACCGGCCGGGCCACGACCGCCGTTACGCCATGAATGCCAAGAAAATGGCGGACGAGTTAGGCTGGAAGCCCGGAGAGCGGTTCGAGACCGGATTGCGCAAAACCGTGCAGTGGTATCTCGACCACCTGGATTGGGTTGAGAACGTTACCAGCGGCGCGTATCGCAAGTGGCTCGATATTAACTACGGACATAGGTAATGGGAGATGGGTAATGAGAAGAACAATGATCCCATATTTGACATCCTGGACCGAGTTTCACGCGTGCTTACCGGCCTACACAAGGCCGTGCGCGCATGACCAATTACCACCCCCAACCCATCACTCATCACCCATTACCCATCACCCATGAAGGGCATCATCCTCGCCGGCGGCTCGGGTTCCCGGCTCTATCCGGCAACCCAGGTGGTATCGAAGCAACTCCTGCCGGTCTACGACAAGCCGATGGTTTACTACCCGCTATCGACGCTGATGCTGGCCGGGATCCGCGACATTCTGCTGATCTCCACGCCGCACGACACGCCGCGCTTCGAGCAACTGCTGGGCGATGGGCGGCGGTGGGGCATCAATCTGTCGTATGCCGTGCAACCGGCGCCGGAGGGCATCCCCCAGGCCTTCATCATCGGCGCGGATTTCATCGGCCATGAACCGTGCGCGCTGATCCTCGGCGACAACATTTTCTATGGGCACGATCTTTCCAACGACCTTAAGGCGGCGACGCGCATCGCCGCCGGCGCGCGGATCTTCGCCTACCCGGTGCACGATCCGGAACGCTACGGCGTAGTCGAGTTCGACCAGAACCGCAAAGTCCTTTCCATCGAGGAAAAGCCCAGGCAGCCCAAGTCGCGCTACGCCCAGACGGGCTTTGCCGTCTACGACAACCAGGTCATCGAGATTGCGCGCAACCTCAAGCCGTCGGCGCGCGGCGAATTGGAAATCACCGACGTGAATCTCGAGTATCTGCACCGCGATGAGCTCAGCGTCATCACGATGGGCCGCGGCATCGCCTGGCTCGACACCGGAACGCACGAGTCACTGCTCGCGGCCTCGATGTTCATCGAGACCATCGAAAAGCGCCAGGGCTTGAAAATCGCCTGCCCGGAAGAAATCGCCTACCGCATGGGTTTCATCACCGCAGGAGAGCTAGAAACCACCGCCGCGACGATGGGCAACAACAGCTACAGCAAGTATCTCAAGGACGTGTTACGGGAATAGTGAACGGTGAACGGTAACCACCCGGAATGGAGGTTCCATGGCACGAGACAGGCCACACTACAAGTTGGCAGCGTGGAAAGAGGCGATGGCTCTGGTATCCGCTGTTTACCGAGTTACTCAAGGGTTTCCCAAAGAAGAACTCTATGCGAAGGATCGAGCCGGCGTGCGGTTCAGAGTAGCAGAAGTGTTTCCTTAACCATGAAGATCGGTTATGGGTAATGGGGGGTAATGGGAAATACGCCCATCACCCATCACTCATAACCCATCACCTATCAGCCATTACCAGTGACGCACATCCTACTGGCGGGCAGAACCGGGCAGGTCGGACGCGAACTCGAGCGGCTGCTCTCCCGCGGCGTCCGCCTCGCCGCGCTCGGCCGCCAGAAAATGGATCTTTGTAGTCCTGATTCCATCAGAAAGGCGGTGCGCGGGATATCGCCGGACATCATCGTCAACGCCGCCGCCTACACCGCCGTGGACAAGGCGGAATCGGAGCCGGAACTGGCGATGCAGGTAAACGGCGTCGCTCCGGGTGTGCTGGCGGAGGAAGCAAAACGCGTCAACGCCCTCCTCGTGCACTATTCGACCGACTACATTTTTGACGGCGTGCATGCGGAACCATACGTCGAAGAGGATGTTCCTAATCCTCGCAATACATACGGCAAGACCAAGCTCGAAGGCGAGCGCGCAATAGCGGCCGCCGGCGGCGCCTATTTGATTCTCAGAACGAGCTGGATATATAGCGCCCAGCCTCCCAATTTCGTGCTGACCATGCTGAAATTGGGGCGGGAGAAAAAAGAACTCGCTGTGGTCGACGATCAGGTCGGTTCCCCCACCTGGGCGCGGGCGCTCGCCGAAGCTACCACGGAGCTGCTGCGCCAATCCGACCGTGCCAGGCAGGCCAGCGGCGTCTATCACTTTTCAGCCCAGGGCTACACCAGCCGCTTCAATTTCGCAAAACGAATATTCGAGGTCGCCCGGGAGATCTCGCACACCGCCACGGGATCGCCAGTGCTGCGGCCGATTACTACCGCGGAGTATCCGCTTCCCGCAGCCAGACCGCTCAACGCCGCCACCAGCAAGGAAAAGATCAGACGCGTATTTGGCGTCGAAATGCCGGAGTGGGAAGACCAGTTGCGGGGCTTTCTCAAAGAGATTCAGCTTCAGTTCCTTCCCCCTCAGGGGAAAGGTTAGGATGGGGGTGGGGTATGAACGAGCCCACATCATTCATTACCGAATTTGTCGATCTGAAAGCGCAATATGCGGCGCTCAAGGAGTCTATTGATGCACGCATTGCGCAGGTGCTGCGACACGGCCAGTTCATCATGGGGCCGGAAGTGCGCGAACTCGAGGAGCGGCTTGCCGCGTATACCGGCGCCAAACACTGTGTCACCTGCGCAAGCGGCACCGAGGCGCTGCTCATTGCTTTGATGGCGCTGGAGATCAAGCCCGGCGACGAGGTGATCACGACGCCCTTCACCTTCGTCGCGACCGCGGAAATGATCGCGCTCCTCGGCGCCAAGCCGGTATTCGTGGACATCGAACCCGACACCTGCAACATCGATTCCTCCCGCATCGAGCCGGCGATCACCTCCCGCACCCGGGCCATTCTGCCGGTATCGCTCTACGGCCAGCCCGCCGACATGGACGAAATCAACGGCATCGCCGCCCGGCATGGGCTTCCCGTAATCGAAGACGCGGCGCAGAGTTTCGGTGCGACCTACAAGGGCCGGAAAAGCTGCAACCTCTCCACCATCGGCTGCACGAGCTTCTATCCGAGCAAGCCGCTCGGCTGCTATGGTGACGGCGGGGCGCTTTTCACCAATGACGACGCGCTCGCCGGCGCGATGCGCGAGATCCGCGTACATGGCGAATCCGACCGCTACCACCACAGGCGCATCGGCGTTGGTGGGCGCATGGACACGTTGCAGTGCGCAGTCGTGCTGGCGAAGCTTGAGCGTTTTGAGTGGGAGATCGACGAGCGCATCCGCATCGGCCGCGGGTATGACGCCCTGTTGGCAGAACTCGCACCGACCCTCAAGACCGTGGCGGTGCGGCCTGACCGGAGCAGTGTCTATGCCCAGTATACGATCATCACCGATGCGCGGGACCCGCTACAGACAGCATTGCGCGCGCAGGGTATCCCCACTGCCATCCATTATCCGGTGCCGCTGCATTGGCAGCGGGCGTATCGGAGCTATGGCGAGGGCGCTGAACTGTCCGTTTCCCAAACGCTCGCTGCACGCGTGATCAGTTTGCCCATGTATCCCGACCTGCACGAAGGGACTCAGAACAGCATCGTCACTGCAATAAAGAGCCATTTTGCTGCGGGTGCTGCGCAATAAGCGAGACACGCGCTGCAATCTACGGACTTTCATCGCAAATGCGCTCCGGTTGATCACGAGCACATCGCAGAGGGCGGCGTTGCGCAGGAATAAGAGAATTCGCTCAATCTCTCGCTCCGCAAACTTTCCGATCAGGCAAATCTCAAGCGTTTCCAGTGCAGCCAGATCGCAAATGCGTCGTATGGAGTGACGCGCGGTTGCTTCAGAATCTCGACGCCGGTGAAAGCTCTGAGCTCGGCACCTTCGCGCAGCACCATGCGCGAGAACGCATCGAGCGTGGCCGGCACCTCGTAATAGATGCGGAACACCTTGGGCTGGCCGAGCCCACTCAGGTCGAAATAGAATCGCGTGAATTCGCGAGCTTCCTCGACGTTGAATGCCAACTCTTCTTTGAGCTCCCTCTTGAGCGCCTGAGCCGGTTCTTCGTCATGGTCCACGGCCCCACCGAAGCATCCCCAATGACCCGGATAGAAGATGTCAGGGATTGAGTCGCGGAGCTGCATCACGTAGCGCCCATCGTCAAGCATGAGCAGCGCAGCCACAGCATTGGCGGCCCGCAGTGGCTCGGTTGCACCGAAGAACGGATCGCTGCTCACCGGAAAATGTTCTACCTGATCCGCGAGGATCTCAGGCGCGCAGCACGTAGTCCATTGGCCAGTCGCACAACTGGTCGAAATACTTGCGGCCCCATTCGGCCATTTCCTCAAGGCCTTCCTGCCAGCCGATCTGCGGTTCCCAGCCTACGTCGCGCTTGATCGCACCTGAATCGAGCCAGTAGCGGGAGTCCTGGCCGAGACGGTCCTCCGTCACCTCGGCGAGCTGCGAGAACGGAATGCCGAGAGCCTCGGCCGTCAGTTCGACGACGCGCCGGATTGAAGTCGGCTCCTTGGGGCCGGCGTTGTAGACTGTCCCCAGGGGCGCCTTCTCGGAAACGAGCAGGATTGCGCGGGCAAGGTCACGCGCGTGGATGTAGGACTTTTCGGCCTTGCCGCCGCCCTGCAGCGGCAACTTGCGGCCGGTGAGGCCGCAGACGATGGTCTTGGGAATGACCCGGTGCAGTAGTTGGCCGGGACAATAGGCGTTCGACGGCCTGATGATGTTCATCGGGAACTTGAGGTGGCGGTGCACCGAGATGAGATACATGTCAAAGGCCGCTTTTGATGCCGCATATGGGCTCGTCGGCTGTATCGGGGTGTCCTCTTTCGCCGCGAAGTTGACGGAGCCGTAAAGTTCGGAGGTCCCGATCTGGATGAAGCGCTCCAGATAATCGCGCTTCATCAGTTCTTCGGAAAGCTTGGCGAGCGCCATCGAATTGGTCTCAAAGAAACGCCACGACTTCTTCCATGACACCGCGCCCTCGCCCTGCGCCGCGTAGTTCACGATCACTTGCGGCCTCTCCTTGTCGAGAAGCTCCAGCACCGAGTCCATTTCGTAGTTGACGTGATAGGCGTGATACTCATAATTCTTGCGCTTTTCGACGTTGAGCGAGAACGGTTCCGGCCGCAGCGGGTTGCGCCCGATGCCTATCACCTTCTTCGGATCCGCATGATCCAGCAGGTAGAACGCGGTATGGATGCCGAAAGAGCCGCCGGCACCGAGAATTGCGTAGGTTTTCATCAAGCCTCCGTATTGAGATTTGCGTAAATGGATGATAATCCATTT
Source organism: Betaproteobacteria bacterium RIFCSPLOWO2_12_FULL_62_13 (assembly GCA_001771985.1). Taxonomy (GTDB): domain Bacteria; phylum Pseudomonadota; class Gammaproteobacteria; order Burkholderiales; family SG8-41; genus DSOT01. The sequence continues at coordinate 11,515 of MERG01000209.1, forward strand.
GCGCCTCGAATCCCCCTTCTCCCCTCGGGAGAAGGGCCGGGGATGAGGGCTGAGCATTGTCATCCATTTCTGCAATGCTCAGTAGATTCATTCGGAAAATCGCGATAGTGACCCGAAGTCACTCTTCAAGCACCGTCCAATACCAGTCGCCGGTGTAGCCCGCCTCCCGGAAAACTTCCAACCAACCCTCCGGATAGTCGTGATACTTCGCCGTCAACATCCATTTCAGAAACAGCTCGCGTTGCCGTGCCGTGTGGTAGGAGTCGACCTGGATGAAACCGCGGCCGGGGGCGAGGCGCTCCACCTCGCGCACCGCACGGACTGCGCCCGCCCTGTCGAAATTGTGGATCGTATTGATCGAAATGACGGCAGAGAAGCTTTTGTCCGGAAACGGCAGCGAGTCGGCGCTGCCCAGGTGCAGCCGCCCGACCACATCGGGCTCGCAATGCATGAGCGCATACTTTGAGATGTCCACGCCAAACGCCTCCAGACCCGGACAGACTTTCATCAGGTCCTTCACCAGGAAACCCTTGGCGCAACCGACGTCAAGCACGCGATCACCCGGCTTCAGCTTGAAATGCCGGACGATGTCCTCGGCGATGGGTATCCAACGCCCGTCGTAGCGGTATCCGCCGTAGCCGACCCCCCGCGGACCATCAAAATAAGCCTCACCATACTCACGGGCAACAGCTATGTTCTCCGGCGTCTGCGCCTCGTGTCGTTGCTGAATGTTGCGCTTTGCCCTGGGCAGGCGGGCAAGCAGGTTGACTTCTGCCATGTTGTCCTCGCCTAGCGCTTCGACAAGGCGAGCCCGTCAGCCAGCCCGGTGAATCGGAAACCGGGAAACGCTTTGAGGCAATTGGTGATGTCGAAAAACCGGTGCAGCAGATGCGGGCGGGGACCGGGCCGCGGCACGCTTTTCACCGGTACCCGATTGTCGAACTGCTTTGCCACCATGTACGCAATATCGTGAAACGAAGTCGATACGCCGGTCACTGCATTCAGCGCGCCAAGACTGCGATGCCTGAGCATGAGCGCAGCGAGCGCCGCAACGTCATCGACCAGGATATGGTCGCGCCGTTCCTCGCCGTCGCCGAAGACCGTGATCGGCTCGCCTCTTTCGGCCTGGCGGTGGAAGCGGTTCGGGCCATAGCCGCCGTGCGGGTCTTCCCTACCGTAAATCAGCGTGGGGCGCAGTATGGCAACCGGTGCCGTGGTGGAGCTCTTGAACATCAATTCGCGCGCCAGGTGCATCATGCCGTGCAGTGTCGAGGGCGCGCAGTATGAGCGCTCGGTGACCGGATTGGCATCATCTGCGTAGACAGCATCGGAGCTCACGTAGACGATGTGGGACACCGGCACGGCCGCCACGGCGACGCACACCGTTTCCGCCATGTTTAAGTTCTGCATCAACTGCGGCACTGTTTTTGCCGGCGCCACGGCGGACACCATGACGATGCTGTCATCGGGCCGCAGCATAGCCTGCAGTTTCTGCGCAGCGTTGTCTTGCAGCAACTCCAATTCGTTGCGTGTGAGCGGCAACGTCGCCACTCGCTCCGCTTCGAGCCGCTTTCTGATCGCGCCGCCGACGAAACCGCCGGCGCCGACGATCACGACGCGCGCGGGTGTGACAGCTCGCGGATTCAGGTGCTCAAGCATGGCCGTTCTTGTGATGGGCGCCGCGCAAGGGCGGGGCGCCGAGCGTGAAATAGTCCAGGCCGGCGGCCGCACTGGCAGAGCCGTCGAGCACGCGATACGGATCGATCACGATGCGACCCCGCATTGCGCTGGCAAGCTCAGCAGCTTTAAGCTCCGCGAATTGCGGCCATGGCGTCATGATCACCAGCGCGTCGGCGCCGCTCGCGGCTTCCAACGCGGAATTGCAAGCGATCGCGCGCGGATGGTTCGCCGCCCCCGCCGGCACGACCGGGTCATATATCTTCAGTTGCCACAGCGCCAGGTGCCGAATCAACGCGAGCGATGCCGAGTTCCGGGTGGAATGGGTGTTTTCCTTGTAGGCGAGACCCAGGACAGCAATCAGCGCGTCCGCCCGTTCGCTAAGCAACTGCCCATGCAGCGTGCGCAGCACCCAGTCGCGACGGTGGCTGCTGTTATTCACCACGGCGAGAATCAGGCCGGTCTCACTTCCGGTCGCCTGCGCGAGCCGCATCACGGTCGCGAGGTCGCGCTCGAGATTGCCCCCAGCCAAGCCCAGTCC
>MERG01000209.1:13773-13994 GCA_001771985.1 Betaproteobacteria bacterium RIFCSPLOWO2_12_FULL_62_13
TCAGCGCGGGCACGATCTCGTGCCAATCGGCGCCGATCCGCTCGCTTAGGTCCGCCAGCGTATTTGCAACCGTCACTGAAGCGGCCAGGCAACAGTTGATGGCGATCTTCGCCAACTCCGCGCTCTCGTAGCGCATTGGCAGTATCGGACAACCGAAAGCCCCGAGGAACTCACGATACGCACCGGGCAGCGCACGCGCCGGATCGGCGCAGCCGATAATG
>MERG01000210.1:0-2965 GCA_001771985.1 Betaproteobacteria bacterium RIFCSPLOWO2_12_FULL_62_13
CCCCGAACCACGCGTTCAAGGCGGTGGTGAGGGAACTGAAGTTCGATGTCGCGGAACTCGCGATCGCGACCTACCTGACGGCAAGAGCCTGCGGCAAGCCGCTCGCCCTGCTTCCCGCCGTCGTGAGAGGGAAGTTCCAGCACGAATCCATCGTCTGCAACGCCGCGCGCCCTCTTGCTCCATCGGATCTCGCCGGCCGCCGCGTCGGCATCCGCTCCCATTCCGTGACGACGGTGACCTGGGTGCGCGGCATTCTGCAGAACGATTACGGTGTCGACCTCGATCGCGTGCGCTGGGTGACCTTCGAGGACGCGCATGTCGCCGAGTGCCGCGACCCGGACACCGTCGAGCGGGCGGCCGCCGGGAAGAACCCCATGACCATGCTGCTCGCGGGCGAGCTCGACGCGGCCGTCATGACCGGCGCCAATCTCAAGGACCCACGAGTGCGCCCGGTGATTCCCGATCCCGAGGCCGCGGCGAAAAGCTGGCACCAGCGCTACGGAGCGGTGCCGATCAACCACATGGTCGTGGTGAAGGAATCGCTCCTGAAATCGAGGCCGTGGGTGGCGCAGGAGGTTTTCCGCCTGCTCGTTGAGAGCAAGAAAGCCGCGGGTTTGCCCGCGAAAGAGGGCATCGACCCGTTCCCGTTCGGCGTCGAGCCGAACCGCAAGAGTCTCGAGCTCGTGATCATGTACGCAGCGCAGCAAGGGCTCATTCCACGTCGCTTCGAAGTCGACGAGCTGTTCGACGACGTGACCCGCGCCTTGGGCAAATGAAACCGCAGTGGAACGACCCGCTTGAGTGGAATAGCCAACGGGAAATGGGGAAACAGCGCGAGGGCTGGCGAGCCGGCTCGCGCGTAACCATTCACCGTTCACCATTTACCATTCACCACCTGCCATCTGCGCGCGAGAGAGGACAAGATGATCATCGATTGTCACGGGCACTACACCACCGCCCCCAAGGAGCTGGAAGAATACCGGAAACGCCAGATCGCGGGTCTCAAGGACCCTTCGCACATCGCCGCCAAGGGCTCCCTCAGTATCAGTGATGACCAGATCCGCGGGAGTCTCGAGAACGCCCAGCTCAAGACTCAGCGCGAGCGCGGCACCGATATGACGATCTTCTCGCCGCGCGCGGGCGGGATGGGCCACCACATCGGCGACGAAATCACCAGCCGGCAATGGTCGGAGATCTGCAATGAGCTGATCCACCGGGTGTGCACGCTCTATCCCGACAACTTCGTCGGCGTGTGCCAGCTTCCCCAGAGCCCCGGCGTGCGCCCGGCCAACTGTATCGCGGAGCTCGAGCGCTGCGTGGAGGAGTTCGAGTTCATCGGCTGCAATCTGAACCCCGATCCGTCGGGAGGCTACTGGACCGACCCGCCGCTCACCGACAAGTGGTGGTACCCGCTCTACGAAAAGTTGGTGGAACTCGATGTCCCTGCGATGGTCCACGTCAGCGCCTCGTGCAATCCGAATTTTCACTTCACCGGGGCGCATTACATCAACGCCGACACCACCGCGTTCATGCAGTTCGTTACCTCCGATCTGTTCAAGGACTTTCCCACGCTGAAGTTCATCATTCCGCACGGCGGCGGTGCGGTGCCCTATCACTGGGGCCGTTATCGGGGGATCGCGCAGGACATGGGCCGCCCGCCGTTGAAGGAGCTGCTGCTCGATAACGTCTTCTTCGACACCTGTGTCTACCACCGGCCCGGCATCGAACTGCTGCTCAAGGTCATTCCCGCGGACAACATCCTCTATGCGTCTGAAATGTACGGGGCGGTGAAGGGTATCGATCCCGAAACGGGCTACCACTACGACGATACCAAGCGCTACATCGACGCGCTCGACTGGCTCACCGCTGAAGACAGGGAGAAGATCTTCCACGGTAACGCGCGAAAGGTATACCCGCGTTTCGCGCGCTAGCCCGCTGGATTCCGCTCCCACTGGCGTCAATTCGCGTTCATCGGCAGCCCCAAGAGCAGTGACTAGGGACTGGTGAATAGTGAATAGGAAAATCCAGGAGCAAGGTTTGCCGGTTTACATCATTTCCTGTTCCCCATTTCCCGCTGTCGCGTACTCACAGACCGACCGCTCCCTCGTATTTTTTCTTCACTTCGCCGGCCGGAAGATATTTTTCCTCCAGCGCCTTCATCCTTGGAAACCCCGCGAACTCATGAAAGGCACCCATCGGGTGCCCCGTCAATCTCTTCTGAAAATCGATTTCAGCCTGCGCCCCGCGCGCCTTCAGGTCGATCGCGTAATCCCAGGTCGCCTGCATCGTGGCGCGCAAGCCGGCCAGGGAGACGTGCATCACCTTGTATCCCATTTCCGCAAAATCTTCGAATGTCGCCCTGGACTCGTGCCATTTGAGGTTGGCCGAGTAGTTCAGGTATAGCGGCACGCCGGGAAATTCCCGGCGCATCTCTGAGGCGAATCTTTTCGGGTATTCGAGGTCGGCGGTGGGAAATTCGGCCCAGATGATGTCGCAACCGATGCGGGCGAATGCCTTGCCTCTCCTTACCGCCTCATCAAGCCCGCCGCCCGCCGCGGCAACGGCATCGGTACGCGCGATGATCACGAAGTCCTTGTCCGCGCGCGCGTCGAGCGCGGCCTGGAGCTTCCCCACTGCTTCTTCGAGGGGAATGACCACCTTTCCGGCGACGTGCCCGCAACGCTTGGGACTCATCTGGTCTTCGATGTGGATCGCGGCGAGTCCGGCCGCTTCGAAGTCCTGCACCGTCCGCACGACATTGATCGCGTTGCCGTAGCCCGTGTCCGCGTCGGCAATGACCGGAAGGCTGACCGATCGCGAGATATTGCGGGCATTGTACAGCATTTCCGTCTCTGTAATCAGGCCCACGTCCGGCAGCCCCAACAGGGTAAGCGAAACGTCATATCCGCCCACGTAGACGAAGTCGAAGCCCGCCTTCTCGACGATCATCGCGTGCAGCGGCGTG
>MERG01000210.1:2986-5715 GCA_001771985.1 Betaproteobacteria bacterium RIFCSPLOWO2_12_FULL_62_13
AATTTGTGGTCCTGCATCAGATTCCTCAGCTTGCGGCCCATGCTCATTGGTTTCTCCGTGACGATCCCGGCGTTCATCGGGTTCCCGCTTTCTATTTCGGCCGCCGCAGGTCCGCGTCCCGCAGCACGCGTCCGTCCTGGTTTTTCGCCTGCGCGTGGGAATAACCGCTGGTGACGAGATCGCCGAGGTCGAAGCGGAATTTCTTGACCGATGATACCCCACGCGCGAGCTGTGCGAGTTCGTCGCGGCCGAGCGGCTGCCTGCGCGGCAATGCGAGCAGGATCCTGTTGCCGCTGCCGCGCACGTCAAGGATGAACAGTTCGTCGAAGACTTCCTGGTAGGTCCGGACCATGGAGTCGTAGAGCGGGTTGGAACTGCGCGCCCAGATGTTGCCGACGACGACGCCCCCCGGCTTGACGGCGCGCCGCACGGCCCGCAAGAACTCCTGTGTCGTCAGGTGCGCCGGCACCTCCTCGGCGCCAAAGGCGTCGAGGAAGATTGCGTCGTAAGGCTGCCGGGATTTCTCGATGAACTTCCGCCCGTCGCCGACGTGGGCGCGCATGCGCTCATCCTCGCGGAAACCGAAGAATTCCTTTGCCACGTGCACGACTTGCGGATCGATGTCCACCGCGTCGATCGCGGCGTGCGGATAGTGCCTGCGCAGGAACATCGGCAGCGTGCCGCCGCCGAGTCCGACGACGAGGAGGCGGCGCGGTTCTTCGCACAATGCCAGCCCGGCAAACATGACCTGCGCATAGGGCAGCCCCAGATACTCCGGGTCGCCCGGTTTTACGACGCTTTGGCGCGCCCCGTACTGCTCAAAACGCAGAATGCGCAAGCCGTTTTCGTCCTCCGTCACGATGATCGAGCCGAAGAGCGACGGCTTGTCGTACAGCACGGTCTGGTCCGCGCCCGCCGGCACGGCCAGCGCAACAAGCACGAAAAGCGCAGCTCGCAGCAATGAACGCAGGCTGATGGCCGGCATGATCAATGCCAGCCACGCCCGGCGCCAGGTAACAGTCGGCATATGAGTGGTTGGCCGGGGCGCGCGTTGTTGTGATTGCTGCCGATTCTACCGTGCGGGGCGCCGCGCGTTCAACTGATTCCGGGCGCGCGATGCTCACCGGCCCCGCCAGTACCGTAGGGTGGATGGAGCGCAGCGCAATCCACCAGACGCCACGGGGATAACGCGCGCATCGAACAGCCCGCCACGTAACGCAGCAGCCGGCCCGGAATCGGTGCAGAATAGGGTTTCGCGATCGATTATTTCCCCACCGCAGGAGACCCCCCATGGCAAACGCAGTATCCGTTCTAAATCCAGTCAAGGAACTGTTGAAATCCGGCAAAGTTGCGCTCGGCATGCTGGTGCGGCTTGCGCGCTCGGGTGACATCGCCCGCATCGCCAAGACAACCGGCCACGACTTCATTTTCGTCGACGGCCAGCATGCGCTCTACACGGTCGAGACGATCGGGCACATCGCACAGGCCGCGCTCGGCTGCGGCATTGCGCCGCTCGTGCGCGTGCGCAGTTGTGACGATCCCGACACGCAGGTGCTGCTGGATAACGGCGTTACCGGCATCGTCTTCCCCGATATCAGCACTGCAGCCGAAGCGCAGCGCGCGGTCAACCGCGCCAGGTTCGCGCCGGTCGGCAGGCGCTCGGTCTCGGGCAGCTATACGGTGTTCGATTTTCGCGCGATGTCCACCGCCGATGCGGTGCCGGCGCTGAACGACAACACGCTGGTCGTGTGCATGATCGAAACGGCGGAGGGCCTGCAGAACATCGAGGAGATCGCCGCGGTCGACGGCGTCGACGTGATCCACGTCGGGTCGAACGATCTGCTGACCGCGATGGGCAAGCCCGGCACGTTTGGCAGCCCCGAGCATATCGCCGCGGTCACGCGCGTGATCGCGGTGACCAAGGCGCACGGCAAGATTCCGGGCGTCGGCGGCGACCGCAACCTCGCGCGCCAGATGGAATTCATCCGCAAAGGCGCGCGCTTTCTCACCACCAACAGCGACATCGCGTTCATGATGACTGAGGCCTCGCGCGTGACCGGAGAATTGCGGAAAGCGTTGGACGTGGGCGAGTAATTCAAATTCCACTTCAAGAGTTACATAATTTTCGGTGTAGGGTGCGCTTGCGCACCATCCGGCAATCGGTGCGCAAGCGCACCCTACACCAATCAATGCTTTTTTGATTTTGAAATGGAATAAGGCGCGTCAGAACTTGAACAGCCGCTGCGGATTCTCGACCAGGATCCTGCGCCGCGTCGCGGCATCCGGCGCCCACGTGCCGAACAGGTTGAAAAGCTCGACCGAGCCCACCTGGTCGGCGAACGAGAGGTGCGGATAGTCGCTGCCCCAGATGATGCGGTCGGGGGCCGTCTCGATCAGCGCACGCGCGAGCGGCGCCGCATCGGCAAAGCCGGGAGCGACCGACATGCGGTAGACGCCGGTGAGCTTGACCCAGCAGTGTCTGTCGCCGTGATGCAGCAAGTCGAGCAGTTGCCGGAAACCCGCCTGCTCAGCGCCGTCGCGCGCGAGATACATCCCCATGTGCGCAATCGTGAAATCGACGGTCAGCTTGCGCATCGTGTCCATCAACTCGGTCGTGAGCCAGCCCGGCGTCAGGAAATCGAGCTGCCAGCCGAGTTCCGCGCAGCGCGCGTGCAAACGCTCGATTCGCGGCAGCATGGTGGCCGCAAAGCCCGGCGTATGCGGCTTGA
>MERG01000211.1 GCA_001771985.1 Betaproteobacteria bacterium RIFCSPLOWO2_12_FULL_62_13
CCGGTGCGGTTAGACACCGGGAGATACACATTATAAGATTCGTCGAATCCGCGCGCGATTTCCGCTCATCGCCGGGGCGATCCATGACCACCGCATTCATCACTCACAGCGACTGCCTGTTGCACAACATGGGAGCCTATCATCCCGAACGGCCCGAGCGGCTGAGGGCGGTGGAGGATCAACTGACCGCCTCAGGGTTGATGGGCCATCTGCAGCATGAGGAAGCACCGCTCGCCCGCCACGAACACCTCGAGCGGGTGCATGCGCAGCGCTACATCGCGTGGCTTGAGAAGTCCATTCCAAAATCAGGGCTGACTCATCTTGATCCCGATACGGCGATGAATCCGCACACGCTGAAGGCGGCCCTGCGCGCGGCCGGCGCCGCGGTGCAGGCGACCGACATGGTGATCGAAGGCAAGGCCGCCAACGCATTCTGCAACGTGCGCCCGCCCGGACACCATGCGGAGCGCAGCCGCGCGATGGGCTTCTGCCTTTTCAACAATGTCGCGGTCGCCGCAGCGCACGCCCTTGAGCACCACGGGCTCAAGCGCGTCGCAGTGGTCGATTTCGACGTGCATCACGGCAACGGCACGGAAGACATCTTCCGCGACGATCCGCGGGTGTTGATGGTGTCCACGTTCCAGCACCCGTTCTATCCCTACAGCGGCATTGACGGCCGTTCCGAGCGCATGGTCAATATCCCGCTCGCCGCCTACAGCTCGGGACCTGAATTTCGCGCCGCGGTGGAGCAGTACTGGATGCCGGCGCTCGAGGCATTCAAACCCGAATTGCTGTTTGTGTCCGCCGGATTCGATGCCCACCGCGACGACGACATGGCGATGCTGAAACTGGTTGAATCGGACTACGCGTGGGTTACGAGGAAGATCAAGGATGTGGCCGACCGGTATGCGGGCGGCCGCATCGTGTCCGCGCTGGAAGGGGGCTACGAATTGCATGCGCTGGGCCGCTGCGTGATGACCCACCTCAAGGTGATCGGCGGCCTCTAATGCGATGACTGGAAAAATCGGCCATGGACCGGATGGCGTAACATGGGCGCAGGGGGAAGGAGTAGGCGGTGTCGCAAGGGCGAGGGGGGCAGCTCGGAAAACGGACTATGAAGGGGGGAGCCGGGATGCAGCGCGAAGCAAAAACGATGCAAGATTGGTGGCGCCGCCCCCGATGCTGCCGGCGGACAACAATGGTGCCCTGACGCCGCTCCAGTGCCAGCGCGCCGAGAACGGCTATCGGCTACCGAAGCAGTAAACGAGGGCGATATCCACGGCGCACCGTTTGAGCGCGGCGTTCAGGCAGTCAGGATCGCCGCCAGGACTTTTCTGCCTTCCGCGGTCAGGATGTTGTAGGTGCGGCAGGCGGCCTTGCTGTCCATCACTTCGAGCCCGATCCCGGCGGCGGCCAGCAGCCGCGCGAATTCCGGCCGCGGGAAGCGCAATGTCGCGCCGGTGCCGAAGATCACGATTTCAGGTTTGAACGTGAGCAGGTATTCGAAATGCGCCGCTTCGAGCGCTTCAAACGCGGAGATGTCCCATGCCATGAGCTGATCAGCCATCACCAGCAGATGCTTTTCGTGGCGCACATGATTGATGGCCACATAGCCGGGCCCGTAGCCGGTGAAAACGTTCTGTCCGGGCGCTTGCGCCAGGTGCAGTTTCATGGCGGCGAGCGGGATACGTAAGCTGCTGAATTTGCGATAGGTTGGGTGCTCGGCTAAAATTATACGCTTTTTCACGCGGACCATTTCCGCCCCGCAGCATGGAAGAATTCTCTCGCATCAAGCGCCTTCCGCCGTACGTCTTCAACGTTACCGGCGAACTCAAGCTCGCGGCACGGCGGCGCGGCGAGGACATCATCGACTTCAGCATGGGCAATCCCGATCAGCCCACGCCGCGTCACATCGTCGAGAAGCTGATCGAGGCCGTGCAGCGCCCCGACACCCACCGCTATTCGGTGTCGAAAGGCATTTACCGGCTGCGGCGCGCGATCTGCAACTGGTACAAGGCCCGCTACGACGTCGATCTCGATCCCGATTCGGAAGCGATCGTCACGATCGGATCCAAGGAAGGCATTGCGCACCTGACGCTTGCCACACTCGACACCGGCGATATCGTGCTGGTGCCCAATCCGAGCTATCCGATCCACATCTACGGCCCGGTGATCGCCGGCGCGGACATCCGGCATGTGCCGATGCATGCGCGTGTCGACTTCTTTGAATCGCTCCAGCGCGCGATCATGGATTCCTACCCGAAACCCAAGATGCTGATCGTCAACTTCCCGAGCAACCCGACGACACAGTGCGTGGAGCTGCCGTTTTTCGAGCGCCTGGTGGCGATCGCGCGCGAGCACGACATTTACATAGTGCACGATCTCGCCTACGCCGACATCGTGTTCGACGGCTATCGCGCGCCGTCGATCATGCAGGTGCCGGGCGCCCGCGAAATCGCAGTCGAATTCTTCACGATGTCGAAAAGCTACAACATGGCCGGTTGGCGCGTGGGTTTCATGGTCGGCAACAGAGAACTCGTGACGGCGCTTGCGCGCATGAAGAGCTATCACGACTATGGTACTTTCACTCCGATCCAGGTCGCCTCGATCATCGCGCTGGAGGGTCCGCAGGATTGCGTCGACGTGGTGCGCATGGTCTACCAGGGGCGCCGCGACGTGCTGTGCAGCGGACTGAACGCGCTCAACTGGAACGTTGAGAAACCCAGGGCCACGATGTACATCTGGGCGCCGATTCCGGAATCGTACAAGGGCATGGGCTCGCTCTAATTTTCCAAGAAGCTGCTGGTGGAGGCCGGGGTCGCCGTATCCCCGGGCACCGGTTTCGGGCATTATGGGGATGACCACGTGCGGTTTGCCCTGATTGAGAATGAGGCGCGCACCAGACAGGCCCTTCGTGGCATCAGGGAAATGTTCCGCAAAGACGGACTGCTATAAATGGTGAATGCGGAATGATGAATGCGGAATGATGAATGCGGAATGATGAATGCGGAATGATGAATGCGGAATGATGAATGCGGAACGAGCAGCGAAATTCTATTGATGGACCCATGAATGCGACAGTGACAGGAGCCGGCAACATTTGGAGCCCCGTGAAGAGTAACGGGGGGGTTCATTCATCATTCATCGTTCATCATTCATCATTGTCATGAAGCCTATCAATGTCGGGTTGTTGGGGATCGGCACGGTGGGCAGCGGCACCTTCGCCGTGCTCAGCCGGAACCGGGAAGAGATTTCGCGCCGCGCCGGTTGCGCGATCACCATGAAGATGGTCGCCGACAAGGACCTCGAAAGGGCAAAATCCATCGCCGGCGGGTGCGCGATCGTGACCGGCGATGCCAACGAGGTCGTTAATCACAAGGATATTGACATCGTGGTCGAGTTGATCGGCGGCACCACGGTCGCAAAAGAGCTGATCCTCAAGGCAATCGCCAACGGTAAGCACGTCGTCACCGCCAACAAGGCGCTGCTCGCGCGGCACGGCAATGAAATCTTCGCCGCCGCTCAGAAACAGGACGTGATGGTCGCGTTCGAGGCGGCGGTCGGCGGCGGCATCCCGATCATCAAGTCGCTGCGTGAAGGGCTGACCGCGAACCGCATCGAGTGGATCGCGGGCATCATCAACGGCACCAGCAACTTCATCCTGTCGGAGATGCGTGACAAGGGCGCAAGCTTTAAGGACGTGCTCAGGGAAGCGCAACGGCTCGGCTACGCGGAGGCCGATCCGACCTTTGACATCGAGGGGATCGACGCCGCGCACAAGCTCACCATCATGGCGGCGATCGGGTTCGGCATTCCGATGCAGTTTTCCGCCGCCTACGTCGAGGGCATCTCCGGGCTCACCCGCGAAGACATCCGTTACGCCGAGGAACTCGGCTACCGTATCAAGCTGCTCGGCATCGCCAAGCGCAAACCCCGAGGCATTGAGCTGAGAGTGCATCCGACGCTGATTCCGGCGCGGCGGCTGATTGCCAACGTCGAGGGCGTGATGAACGCGATCCTGGTCAAGGGCGATGCGGTGGGGCAGACCATGTACTACGGCGCGGGCGCCGGCGCCGAGCCGACGGCTTCGGCTGTGATTGCCGACCTCGTCGATGTTGCGCGCATGCTGACCGCGGACCCCGAACATCGCGTGCCGCATCTCGCGTTCCAGCCCGATCAGTTGTCCGACATTCCCATTCTGCCGATTGGTGAGGTCGAAACTTCCTACTACCTGCGCCTGAGAGTGCAGGACAAGCCGGGCGTGCTGGCCGACATCACGCGCATCCTCGCCGATCTCGGCATCTCGATCGACGCCATGGTGCAGAAGGAGCCGCACGCGGGCGAGGAGCAAGTCGACATCATCATGCTGACTCACCAGAGCGTGGAAAAGCGCGTCGATGCCGCGATCGGGAAGATCGAAGCGTTGCCGGTGGTAGCCGGCAAGGTCACGCGCATCCGCCTTGAACAGTTGAATGGAAGACGTTAGCTGCTGAAAACCAGCCACAGAGCGCACAGAGAACACAGAGAAGAGCTGAATAATGCACTGGCAAATATGGGATCTCTTCGCTTTCCTTGGTGCGCTCGGCGTCTTGGCCGCTAAATTGCTTTCTTCTCTGTGACCTCTGTGTTCTCTGTGGTTGATTTGCGAATGTCAAAACACTACACCGGACTGATTGAAAAATACCGGGAGCGCCTGCCGGTCGCAGCGGACACACCGATAATTTCGCTCCATGAGGGCGCCACACCGCTCATCGAGCTCGGGAATCTACCGCGGCTCATCGGGAAAAACGTCCGGATCTACGGCAAGTTCGAAGGGCTCAATCCGACCGGCTCGTTCAAGGACCGCGGCATGACGACGGCAGTCACCAAAGCGGTCGAAGCGGGCGCCCGGGCCATCATCTGCGCGTCCACCGGCAATACTTCTGCAGCGGCAGCGGCTTATGCCGCGCGCGCCGGCATCGCTTGCTTCGTGCTGATTCCCGAAGGGAAGATCGCGCTCGGGAAGCTGTCTCAAGCGATGATGCACGGCTCGGTGGTGATCCAGATTCGCGGTAACTTCGACGACGGCATGCGCCTGGTGCAGGAAGTGGCCAAGACCATGCCGGTGAACATCGTCAACTCGATCAATCCGTATCGCTTGCAGGGGCAGAAGACGATCGCATTCGAAGTGATCGAGGCGCTCGGCGACGCGCCGGATTACCATGCGCTTCCGGTCGGCAACGCCGGAAACATTACGGCCCACTGGGTAGGCTATTCGGAAGCCGTGTGCGAAAACACCCGCGCCTGCGCGTTTTGCGACGGTAAATGCGCCTACCACAAAGCGAAACTCGCGACGCGGCGGCCCATCATGCTCGGCTATCAGGCTTCCGGGGCGGCGCCCATCCTGCGCGGGCGGCCGGTCGAGAACCCCGAGACCGTCGCCACCGCAATTCGTATCGGCAACCCGGTATCGTGGCAGCAGGCGGTAGCTGCTCAGCAGGAGTCACGCGGCTGGTTTGGAGAGTGCACGGACGAAGAAATCCTGCAAGCACAGAAGATGCTCGCACAGACTGAGGGGATCTTCTGCGAGCCGGCGTCGGCCATCTCGATCGCCGGGGTGCTCAAGGATCTCGAACTCGGCAAGATCGGCGAGCGCAGCCTCATCGTCTGTACGTTGACTGGCCACGGCC
>MERG01000212.1:0-3747 GCA_001771985.1 Betaproteobacteria bacterium RIFCSPLOWO2_12_FULL_62_13
GTGGGGAGAGGACCACCCCGTCACCTTCGGTGCCACCCCTCCTAATGAAGGAGGGGACAAAACTCTCCCCTCCTTGGCAAGGAGGGGTGGCACGCAGCGCCGGGGTGGTTCGCCTTGCCGCGCTTGCGATTTCCGGAGGATCCGAGTGCACTCAGGCCTGCGGCCACGAGCCAATAGAGATCACGCGGCGGATTTCGTCAGTCTTGAAGCCGAGCGCCATGGGGCGGCGCACGCCGGGCAACACCACGACGTCATACAGCTCCGTGACCACGCCTTCGATCCGCAGCGAGTGCACCACGTCGCCGCGCTTGAGATCGATCACCTGCAACTGGCAGCGCGCTTCGATGTTCTTCTCCCGCAGTTGATCATCCAGCGCGAGCCCGCTGAAGGTTTTGTTCTGGCGCGGCTTGGAGAGCCCCACGACGGCGAAATCTCCGGTAAACGCGAGGCCCCGCGCGTAACCGGGACAGAACGCCACCGGCTCGAATCGTCCGCGCTTGAAATCGACGTAGCCGAAACCGGCATTGCCTGAGTCGAGCAGCCACAGCCTGCCCTGATGCATGCGCGGCGAGTGCGGCATGGAAAGACCGTCGAGCACGATCTGGTTGGTGCGGACATCGATCAGCACGCCGCCATCGCGGCGGTGGTCGCGCCATGCCTCGTGCGCGTCGCTGCGCGAGACCGCCGTGACGTAGGCCGGGGCACCGCTCTCCAGCGCGAGTCCGTTCAAATGGCAGCGGTCCTCCGCGGCGAGCCGCGTGACGTATGGCGGATGCCAGAGGGGCGCGAAGCTGTGCGTGTCGCTCACCGTCGCGAGGCACGAGAACAGGGTGTTGGCGAAGATGACCCGCCCGGCGCCGTCCACCATGACGTCGTGCGCGTCGATATCACCGGTGGTCCACGCGAGGCGCGGTACATAGAGCCGGTCGTATCCGTCGTGAGTCTCGCCCAGCTTCAGCGCGTTCTCGAAGCGCCACAACTGGTAGAGTGTGCTCATGTAAAGCGTCTGCTCGCCGCCCCACAATCCCATGCAGCGGTTGAACGTGCGCTCGAACACCGACAGCCGGCCGTCCTCCCGCATGCCGATCAGAAAGAGCTTGCCACTCTGGTAGGTGGTAAAGGCGAGGCTTGCTTTCTGTTCGTGGAGCCAGGACGTGAACTGCCGCGAGCCGGTCAGCTCCAGCTCGGGGCGGGTGGTGTCAGGAGCGGATACGGCCTGTTCCATGCGTCTTCCCGTAATGGAATGGCCGATGCAATGGAGCCGGGCGCAAGTTGCTCAGAACACCGCGTGGAAGCCGCCGCCGATCGTCGTTTCGCGGGGCGCTGTTGACTCGTGGTCCGGCTGGTCGCGCACCGCCATGCCCAAAAACCACTTCGCCCGTCGATCGATCGGGCTCAGATAAATCAGCTCGGCCCGTGTCTCGCGGCCTTCGGGCCGCAACGAAATCGATCGCGATGCCATCACCGGAGACCCATCGACAGCGGCCCTTGCCGGCGCCACCATCTGAAGCGCGCCTGATGCCGTGCGCAGCGGCTGCGAGACCATAATGGTGAGACTGTCACCGGCGCGGAATGCCTCCCGCAACGAGGCGAACACCCCGTAACCTTTGCTGCGCGCATCCGTATAACCCAGGACCAGGGAGTCCGCATGATTCGCAGTGCCGCCGGTGTGGCCCACGGTATACTGGCCGCCCAATGTCATGCGTGAAGCGGGTGAAAACGCCATACCGAAGTTCACGACGCTCGTCTCCGCCGTGCCCGAAAAACTGAATGCCCCGGTCTGGGTCGTGCCGAGGACCGAATCGGTTTCCTGGAGCCGCCCAACGCCGAGGGTCCATAGGGCGGAAGCAAGCCGGCCGGAAACCTCTGCCAGGCCCATGCTTTGGTGGCGGCCGGTTATCTGCGATAGTGCGGGATCGTAAGCCGTCGCACGCGGATCGGAGACCAGCGTTCCGAATTTCAGTCGCAGCCCGCCGGCCAGCGGCAAACCAATCCCGAAGTGCGTGTGCCGCGATGCCAGGGCAAGGTAGGGATTTTCCAGTGCGCTGATGAACTGGATCTCCCCGCGGCGGGCAAGCTCGCCGCCGAGACCGAAGGAGTGCGCCCCCATGCCGGAAAAGCCGAAGGTCAGCTCCCGCGCCGCTGTGTCCGCGGCCGACACGGTGAATTCGCCCTCGCTCGAGCCGGAGTTGCCTCCAACCTGATGTCCGAGGGCGAGTCGTGTCGCTTCCGAGCGATAGGTAACGCGCATCGTGCCGCCGTCCAGCGAATAAGTGCGCTCTGCTGCTGAATCAAGCGCCGCGAGCATCGGCGCCAAGCCGTTTCCGATGGATGCCGCTCGACTCACCGTTGGGGCGAAGTCAACCTGAAAATCCCGGCCGTAGCGGTCAAATGCGGCAACCTGCATGAGCCCGGCCCGGCCCGCCGCCCTCAGCGCGGCGCCGGTGGCGATGGAGCCCGTCAGCGAGGTTCCGGTGAGCGGTAGGGAGGCCCTGCGGGACGTTGGCGCCGAGAGGCTCCCAATCGGCGCCAATGCCGCCTGGAGATTCAGCAGCCCACGTCCGTAGATCTCGTCTATTCCGTCCCCACCCAGATCCGTCGCGCTGTCGAACAGTATTGAGGATACCTGGTTCGCGCTCAGATATGTCCAGCCGCTCTTGATGAGTGTCACAGCGCCGGTTACGTATGGCGTGGCCATCGAGGTGCCGCTCAACGTCGCATAGGTCGCTTCATATTGTCTGGTTTTCGGGTTCAGTTTCGGGTATGTCGAGTAAACCTGGTATCCGGGCGCGACCAGATAGAAATCCCTGGTATCCCCGGCGCGATTCGACCAACTGTTGATCTGCGGCCTGCCGGCAGCGTCGAAATAGACAGAGCCTACTGCAATGATCTGGCCGTTGGCCGCGGCATCTCGCGCGTATCGCGCCGGATAAATCGGATTTGCCCGGCCATCGTTGCCGGCGGCGGCAGCCACGACCATCCCCGCGTTGACGGCGTCGATCAGCGCGTTCCTGATGGTGTCCGACGGCGATGACGATCCCAGGGAGAGGTTGATCGCGAACGGGGCAAATTGATGGTGGCCCGCGACGAGCGTATTCGGATCGGAACAACGCGCCGGACAGAGATAATGGATTCTCTGGTTGACCGCGTATTGAATGCCGGCGGCGACGGAAGCGGCGCTTCCGTTACCCCTGTCGTCCAGCACCTTGATCGGCAGCAGGGAAGCCTCGTAGGCGACGCCGAACATTCCCTTCCCGTCTTTCGCCGCGCCAAAGATTCCTGAGACATGGGTGCCATGGCCGTTGCCGTCGGTCACGTTGGCCGAACCGTCGAAAGCGTTGTAACCCGGTCGGACCCTGCCGGAAAATTCCGGATGCCCGGCCATGATTCCGATATCGATGATCGCCGCGGTGACTTTGAGTCCGGTGTAGCCCAGGGCATGCAAAACGTCGGCATTGATCTGGCGGACGCCGGGGCTGTTTTCCACCTCTGCGGGCGTGGTGCCGCCGTTGTTGGATCGTTTCGCCGGTTGTGCCGCGTCTATCGCGTAGGTCTGGCTGGTGTAGATACCCGCGCCCTTCTCATACCCTCGCTGTGTACTTTGAGCGTCGGCAAGAGTGCTCGCGGCAAGCATTGCAGTTGCAAGAAGCGCGGTACGATCCAGAAACAAAATTCCCGCCAGTCGGGACTCACTGCACTCCGGCATTGCCGTACTCCTCTTCGCTCCCGCCCCCATTGGAACCGCCG
>MERG01000212.1:3757-5708 GCA_001771985.1 Betaproteobacteria bacterium RIFCSPLOWO2_12_FULL_62_13
CTGGCGACGTGCATCCGCAGTTGTGCGCCAGACCCGGGATGTCAGTTTTGCCAGCGTAAGCTACGCCGTTTTGGTGCCGGCATCAACTGCGTGCTGGAGGGCGGCACTGCTGCGGCGAGCGGTGGCGCCTGGGCGCGGCACGCGCTGAGGACAGAGGCGCGGGGTATCGTCTTCTGATCCAGTCCGCCGGACGTCGTGTAGCCCTTGCATTGAGGATATTTCAAGTTGTCTTGAGAAAAATGCGCCCGTTTCCGTATTACGAAATAGCGCGATCATCCGAGCCTGACCGAGGGCCGCCGATGGAGACCTGGGAGTGCAGGGTGCAATCACGGACACGAGCGGGGATAATGCCTCTGATGGGCAGCAGGACTATCTTAAGTATGCGATGGATACGGGGAATCTGTATTACGATGGCAACGGCACGGCGGCGAGAGGCCTGC
This sequence comes from Betaproteobacteria bacterium RIFCSPLOWO2_12_FULL_62_13, assembly GCA_001771985.1. Taxonomy (GTDB): domain Bacteria; phylum Pseudomonadota; class Gammaproteobacteria; order Burkholderiales; family SG8-41; genus DSOT01. The sequence continues at coordinate 4,198 of MERG01000212.1, forward strand.
AACAGATTGCCACCCTCTACTCGGACGGCATTACCCCGGCAGTGCTGTCATTTGATCCCGCGCAAGACATCGTGCTCGTGTAATCGGTATCATAAGCGCTGCTGGAGCCAAGCCAGTGCATGGCCGGGTGGCTGCGCCATCCGTGGCGAGTGCGGTGCGCATTTCAGGCTATCAGCAGGGGAAGGGGAATAATGGCCGATATCGTTCCTGCGAATACGGGCACTGGCAGCACGGTGTCCGTCGGCGGGTCGGTTACGGGCACGATCGACGCGAGCGGCGATCAGGACTGGTACCAGGTCACGCTCGTAGCTGGCCGCCAGTATCGATTCGACTTGCAGGGCGCGCCCTCGGGCCAGGGTACGCTCGGCGATTCGGTGCTGCGCCTGCTCAACGGCTCGGGCGTCGAGATCGACTTGAACGACGATTCGGGAGGCACGCTCGAATCGAGCATCACCTTCACCGCGAGCCTATCGGGGACCTATTTCCTGTCCGCGCAGGGTTACGCGTCGAGCACCGGCACGTTCCGGCTCGGCGCAACCGATATCACCGGCGGGGCCGGCGACGTTCCGGCAAACACGGGCACGGGCAGTTCGGTGGCGGTCGGCGGCTCGGTGACGGGCACGATCGGCTTCGGCGGCGATCAGGATTGGTACCAAGTCACGCTCGTCGCCAATCACCAGTATCGATTCGATTTGCAGGGCGCGCCTTCGGGTCAGGGGACGCTCAGTGATTCGGTGCTGCGCCTTCTCAACGGCTCGGGCGTGGAAATCACCCTCAACGATGACGCGGGGGGCACGCTCGAATCGAGCATCACGTACACGGCAACTCAATCGGGCACCTACTTTCTCTCCGCGCAGGGCTTTGCTTCGGACATCGGCACCTTCCGGCTCAGCGCAACCGATTTGACCAGCTCCGGTTCGGGCGATGTTCCGGCGAACACGGGCACGGGTACTTCCGTATCGATCGGCGGCTCGGTGGCGGGCACGATCGATACGAGCGGCGACCAGGACTGGTACCGGGTCTCGCTTGTGGCCGGTCACCAGTATCGCTTCGACCTGCAAGGTTCGACTTCAGGGCAGGGCACGCTCAGCGATACAGTGCTGCGGCTGCTTGACGGGTCGGGGGTAGAGATTGCCTTCAATGACGATGCAGGCGGCACGCTCGAATCGAGCCTCACTTATACCGCGACGCAGTCGGGCACCTATTTCCTCTCCGCGCAGGCCTTCGGCGCGGATATCGGCACGTTCCGGCTCGGCGCATCCGATCTCGGCGCCATTCCCGGCGATGTTCCTGCGAACACGGGCACGGGCGGTTCGGTCGCAATCGGCGGCTCGGTGACGGGCGCGGTCGATACGAACGGCGATGAGGACTGGTACCAGGTTACGCTCACCGCCGGCCACCAGTACCGCTTCGACATGCAGGGTGTCGCCTCGGCGCGGGGAACGCTGGACGACCCGTACCTGCGGCTGCTCAACAGCTCGGGCGTGGAGATTGCCTTCAACGACGATACG
>MERG01000213.1:0-703 GCA_001771985.1 Betaproteobacteria bacterium RIFCSPLOWO2_12_FULL_62_13
TTTCCCTTCGCCCGTCAGCCCGGGGTGAACAAAGCGCAGATCCGCACGCTCGCCGGGCTGGATTTCGTGCGCCGCGCCGAAAACGTGCTGCTCATCGGCGACACCGGCACCGGCAAAACCGGACTCGGGATCGGATTGCTGCGCGAGGCGTGTCTCAATGGCTACAACGCCCGCTTCTACAAGGCGCAAGCGCTGCTCGATGAGCTCTACGCATCGCTCGCCGACCGCTCCACCTCGAAGCTGCTCAAGCGACTCAGTCGATTCCAGCCCTTGCTGATCGACGAGCTAAGCTACTTGGTGCTCAAGCCCGAACAAACCAATGCCTTCTTCCGCTTGATGGATGAGCGCTATAACCGCACGAGCACGATCATTACAACCAATTTACCGTGTGAAAACTGGTACGACCTGTTTCAGAACAAATCGCTCGTCGACGCCCTCCTCAGTCGGCTCAAGCATCACTGCATCACGATCCACATCAAAGGTCCGTCGCTGCGCACGCCCGAGCCCGCGCCGCCTCCCACGCCACCCTCTGAGACCGCGACCAAACCATCAACTCGCCGAACCGCTTCCCCGAAGCAGCCACCAACCCCTTCGCGATGACCCCGCCCGTCACGCCGCGGGCACTTTGCGCTTCTTATCTTCCACAGCTTCACCTTCACCCAGCCACACCGCTTTACTCACAACTGCGCACTTGCTGGGTTAA
>MERG01000213.1:720-23184 GCA_001771985.1 Betaproteobacteria bacterium RIFCSPLOWO2_12_FULL_62_13
TCACCCAGCCACACCGCTTTACTCACAACTGCGCACTTGCTGGGTTAACTTCCAAGAGCGTTAACGGGTCAGGTTTCGGAAGCGCTGAGGGTCAACTGCGCAGCAATTTGAATATCCTGATGCTAAAGCTCGCGAGCACCAACCGTGAGACGCGCGAGCAGCTCAAGTTTTTCCGCGACAGCGGCGGCAATATCGTCCAGCATTTCCCGCGCGAAGACGACGCGGAAGCGCACAAGGCACTCAAGACACGCATCCCGAATCTCGACATGCTGGTGGAAAACGCGGGGCGCGGCGAATTTCTGGCCAAGACCTCCCTCGGGAACCTGGTGCGGCTGTGCGAGCCGGCAGTGACCCTCGACGAGGGGCATAAAGCGACCAGCAGCCTGGCGCGGCGCACGATTGAGGGCTTCAACGCCTCGGTGGTCGTTGAGCTGTCCGCAACTCCGCAACGCGAAGCGAATGTTTTGACGCGGGTTACCGGCAAGGAATTGCTGGACGAGCAGATGATCAAGCTGCCGATCAACATCGCGAACTCGAATCAGAAATCTTGGAAGGACTGCCTGACTCAAGCGCGCGACAAGCGCGAGGAACTGGCGAAGCTTGCCGGGGTGCACTTCAAGGCCACGGATAAGATCATTCGCCCGATCGTGCTGGTCCAGGTCGAGCGCACCGGCAGGGACCAGCGCGATGCCGGTTATGTCCACAGCGAGGACGTCAAGGAATACTTGATTCAGCGGCTGGGATTCAACGAGTCCGCTATTGCCATCAAGACATCGGACAAGGATGACATCGAAGGCATTGACCTGCTCGCCGACGGGTGCCCGGTCGAGTGGATCATCACCAAAGCGGCGCTGCAGGAAGGCTGGTGGGATTGTCCTTTCGCGTACATCCTAGTTTCGCTGAGTAGCACCGGCAGCCAGCAGGCCATGACGCAGCTCGTAGGGCGGGTGCTGCGGCAGCCCTATGTGGAAACGACCCCTTTCGCCGAACTCAATGAAAGCTACGTGTTCTGCCTCAACCGGAAATCCACGGACATTACGCGGGAAGTGAAGAAGGCCCTCGAACAGGAAGGCTATGAGGGCGATGCGGAAAGCGTGGTGGACAACAGCGGGTCGGGCGGCCAGCAGGATCAGAAACGGGAGGCGACGATACGCAAGGAGTTCCGGCGCTATTATCGGAGCTTCGATGGCAAGATTTATCTACCGCGTTTCTGCGTCAGGCGCGGTGGAGGTTACGAGGCGCTCGATTATTTTCGCCACTTGGTAAGCCAGGTCGATATCAGGCAGCTCGATCATGCCGCCGTGACTTGGGAATTTTCGCGGGAGCTCGCCGCCGCGAAAGACTCGTTTTACCGGCTCACTCTGGATCAGGACGAACTCGAAAGCGTGGCGGAACGCGAAGCTGCAACAATGGAAACTGACGACCAGGTGAAGGCTTGGCTCGTGGCAGGCCTTCAGTTCGACTATTTCAGCTTCAAGCAGTTGCGGGAGATCGTCGATAGGATTATCGATTGCCTGTATCGCATAAACCCGGAGTTACCCGGCAAGCTCGGCCATGTGAAGTACAGTGTCAGGGAGAGGATCGCTGGATTTATCGAACGGGAAACGGACCGGCAAACGCAGATTGCATTCGAGCACCTGTTTAACAGCAAGGCGCTCCGTTTTTACCTGGAGTGCGTCGAAGCCCGGTTTGAAATCCCGCTCAAGGTTGAAATCCGCTCGACCCGGAAGCTGGTGCATGACGATAACGAGCCGATTCAACGTTCCCTGTTTGATTATGTTGCCGACGATCTCAACGAATATGAAAGGTCGGTTGCTCTCTATCTCGATAGTCACCCGGAAGTATTGTGGTGGTATCGAAATCTTGTCGGCCCGGAACACTTCTCAATCCAGGGTTACAGGCGAAACCGGATCTATCCCGACTTTGTGGTGCAGCAGGGCCGCGACGCGAAGCCGGTCGCTTCAGTCGTCGTAGTGGAAAGCAAGGGTAAGCACCTCAAGGGTAACGAGGACACCAGCTACAAACGGAAGGTCGCTGAATACTTTGGCAAGGTCGGCAATAAAGTTCCGTGGCAGAAGCTGGGGAAGGACTTCCAGGACGAGCAATTCCGGTTCCAGGTGCTGGACGAAGGGGATTACCGGGACCGCGACTGGCGCGACGAATTGAAACGACAACTCGCGCAGGCTGTATCGGGCTGATTTTTACGGCAATGTTGTCCGATAAAGCAGGTTAACTCACTCGCCCCGCACTTACTGCATTGGCTACGACGTATCCGTGGTGGGATCGGGGTCAGTTCTCGACCTTGCATACAGGAGTGTGGGATCGGGGTCAGTCCTTGACGTTGCATACAGGAGTTTCAAGTCAAGAACTGACCCCATTCATTTACGATCGAATTGCGAAAAGACGGCGAGCGGGAAAAGGCGAGAATGGCGGCATAGCAATCTATGCGTGGGTCACTACCGCCACACCTCCCGCATGACTCTGATGAAATTTCCGCCCAGAAGTTTCCTGATCAAGTCCGTGCTATAACCCCGTTGCAGGAAACCGGCAACAACATTGCCGAGCTCCGATTTCTGGCTGAAGCCTTGCGTGCGCCGCGTCACATAGTTGGCTCCCAGCGTCATTTCCGGGTAATACCACGGCGTTATCCAGTTGACCTTCGTTCTACCATCGTTCATGTCAGTTGCAAAGCCGACATGATCAGGACCGATTAGCTTGATGGCGTAATCAAAATGGTTTAGGTAGTCCTCAAGCGTCGGCTGCTGATCGGTGCGGATAAGCGGGGCATAGGGCGTTATTCCAATGACGCCACCGCGCTCAGCAACAGCCTTCATTTGCTCGTCCGTCACGCAACGGGGGTTGTCCGCCAACGTCCTGACGGCGGTATGCGAAATAACGATGGGTTGTGCGGAATAGCGTGCGGCATCAAGCGTGGTTTGAATCCCTACATGGGCGCAATCGACTAACACACCGAGCCTGTTGCATTCGCGGACTACCTGAATACCAAAATGCGTAAGCCCGCGGTTTTCCGGCTCCAGGCAGCCATCGCCGAGGAAATTTCGCTCCATGTAGGTAAGCTGAAGAACCCGCAGTCCGAGTTTGTGCAGAATACGAACGCGATTGCGGTCCTGCTCGAGGCAGCTTGCGCTTTGAAGGCCAAAGATCACTCCCAATTGACCAGTCTTCTTGGCCTCGGTTATATCCGACGCTTTTTCGACGTGTCGTGCCGTGGAATTAATCTCGAAATTAACAAGATTTTCGTGTATCGCTTTGAGAACTTCCTCCAAGGTAGGGGTGTAGGTAGGCTCCGAGACCAGGGTGACATTTATCGCCGTATACCCGTAACCGGCAAGCGACTGCTCGTATGTGCCCTCCGCAACGTACGGAGTAGGGTGAACCACTGCACCCCCAAGACCGTCGATGACTATTGCATCTCGAAGGATTGTCTTTGCCTCAGCCAAATGGTCAGATATCACTATCTCTCCTTTCTTGTCCTCCTCATTCAAAGCGAATGTCCGCTTCTTTTACTACCTTCGCCCATTTGGCGATATCGGATTTGATTAGCGCCACAAATGCTTCCGGCTTGTCAAATGTTGGATCGGCTCCAAGATCGTAAAATGATTTTTCGATGTCGGCCATAACGAGTACTTTGGCCAAGTCACGACTGATCACATTGATTACTCCTTGCGGAACTCCTGCTGGGGCAGCTATACCGTACCAAGTGCTGGATTCATAGCCCGGCACTCCGGATTCCGCAATTGTCGGCATCCCGGGAAGTTGCGGTGCCCGTTTAGCGGTAGTTAGCGCGAGGCCTTTGAGTCTTCCGGACTTAATATGCGGGATAGACGTGATCAGCGTGTTGAACGTCATCGCCACTTCGCCGCTCAATAGACCAATGGTCGATGGCCCGCCACCCTTGTACGGGACATGCACAATCTTCGTTCCGGCTAGACTGTTAAATAACGCACCAGAGAGATGCGGGATCCCCCCAACCCCCCCTGAGCCAAACGTAAGGTCCCCCGGCCGACTCTTGGCAAGCTTGACTAGATCGCGCACGGACCGGACTGGCAGTGAAGGATGCACTGCCAGCACGTTCGGTATGACGACGACCCTCGAGATCGAGGAAAAATCCTTGACAGGATTGTATCGGAGGTTTCGATAGAGGCTCGGATTAATGGTAAACATCCCATTCGTTGCAAGGAGCAGGGTATTACCATCTGGAGCTGACTTGGCTACTGATTCGGCTCCCAGAATCCCATTTGCACCCGCGCGATTTTCCACAATTAAAGATTGCCTCCAAAGTTGATTAAGTTTTGGAGCAATTAAACGAGCAGTCGTATCTGATGCACCCCCGGCGGCAAATCCGACTATGATTCGAACCGGCCCGTTTGGATAGGCTTGTGCGGAGACATCTCCGACGCAAACCAAGCTGAGCAATCCGACAAAAAACGCATTTCTGGTTACCATTGCTGTACTAAACAAGGAGTCCTCCCACACAGTAATCTGCGAAAACAAGCTCTCCCTCAGGAGGAATTTGATATTTGTTATTGGACATTATAGTCACGGCGTGAGCTTCCCGGTCAAGCAAAAAGATTGGATTCCGGCTCGCGTCCGCTGCGTGCACTTAGCTATGCAGCCGGGTTTCTACGCACCGAGCCGGCGCTCTCGAGGCCCGACATGCAGGCGGGCCTCGCGCTGTTCAGCACCGACAAAGCCGGCAGCGTCCTGCACCGCTTTTCCGGTTTTTCGCTTGTGGTGAGGCTGTTGCGGCCTGAGAGCCGGGGCAGCGTTGTGATTCAGAGTGTCGATCCGTTAGCCGCGCCCGCCATCCAGCCCAACTACCTTTCCGCCCCGAAGGATCGCGAGGTTCTGCTCGCCTGAAATCAGCCTGGTCGCACTCGACGTCTCTTGAGCAGCAGCGAATTCTCCTTGCTCGAATCCGGCTCTGCCCCAGGTGGTCGCTATCCGCGCGGTTTGACCCACGTTTCCGACCATGCCAGGCATGCGCTCGTGGACTGGCGGTCTCCGCGCATCTCCAGCCATGGCGCGTCGGGTGCGAAGCGGCCATTGACCTCGATCTGCGCCGACCTGGCGGGAAAGAACGTGCTGAATACGCCGATGGGGCGGTTGCCCATGCCCGGCGCCATGGTGAGCACGAACGGATCGATGCAATCGTACCAGGTGAGCACGATGCGCTCGGTTCGAGCGATGACCGTTTCCACCGTCGTCGAGCGCGGGTCGCCGGCGCGGGAGAACTGCGCGTCAAACACCGGCAGCGAGGTGTCCGCGAAGGCGGGGTAGAGCAGCGTCTCGATCGTGCGTTGGAGCCAGCGCGCCACGGCCACGTTGTCGCTGTAGACCTGCACGCGGTTTTCGATGAGCGGCGACTGCATGAACATGGCGTGACCTGAGCCCGCCGGGCACCAGAGAACGCGCCAATGGCTTACGCGGGACGAATGCGTCTTGCCGCGATCCGCGCTGAGCCGAATGAATGAGTTCTCGCCGGTCATGAGAACGTCGTTGGGGTCAACGGGCTGGGCCATGATTTTCTCTTGGTTGGTCAATTACGCAAGCGTGTGGTCGCGTGTCGCGGGTGAGGTGTCCTCTTGCGTACGGCCTGCTCGGCTCCGATCGTCACGACTCGCGCTGTTGTGGTTTCTTGGGCGGCAGCAAAGTCTCCTCACTCAAATCCGGCTCGCCGCACAGCCGCAGTATCTCTGCCCGCGCGGCATCGCGGAGCTGAATCGCCGCGTTCCAGTCATTCCCGACCGGCTCAATCGGCGCGCTTAAGGTAACGCTGATCGCGCCGCGGCGGAACAGCCACTGGCCGTCGCGCAGGATCGAGCGGGTGCCGCGGACCGTCACCGGCACGACCGGCATGCTGGCGCGGGCGGCGATGACGAACGCCCCCATGCGGAACGGGAGCAGGCCCGGCATGCGGCGGAACGTGCCCTCCGGGAAAACGATCAGGGGATGGCCGGCGCTGACCATCGCCACGAAGCGCCCGGTATCCTCCACGCCGCGCTGCACGTCGAAGCGCTCGACGAAATCGGTGCCGATTCGGGTGAGGTAGACGCGCGGGATCAAGTGATCCAGCAGTTCGCGCTTGGCCATGAAGTGCATCGGCGTGCGCAGGGCGGCGACCATGATGACGCCGTCGAGATAGCTCGCGTGTTTGGCCGCCAGCACGCAGGCGCGGCCGGCCGGGATGTGTTCCAGCCCCCTGACGGTCATCCGGATTCCCCCGAGCCGCAGGAAAAGCCGCGCCATGTGGTGGCTGAAGCGCCAGCACCACGCGGCCCGCTGCACCAAGGCGCACGTGATCCAGGTGGCGGATCCCAGCAACCCGAGCAGCAGCAGGACGTAACCCCCGTACAGCAGGTCAGCAGCCATGCGCAGGGTGCGCCGGCCCTGCGGCAGCATTGCGAACCAGGTGAGCCGGGCGAACTGCAGCCACACGGCCCGGGTGTTGGCGTGGCCGCCGCGCTCGTACGCCTCGCGGCTCGCGGCGCGGCGGATCTTGCCGCTGGAAGTCTTCAACACGGTGTAAGGCTGCGCCAGCACGATTTCGTCCGCCGGCGTGCCGATGAGTGATATCGCGAGCTCGTTGATGCGCGTGCGCAACGCTTCCCGCACGCCGGGATCGGCGACGCGCGTCTCCGCGAGGACCACGACGCGCTCGGTCCCGGAGCGCGCATCCTTGCTGCCGAAGACGGCCACGCAGCCTTTGCGTATGCCCTCGATCGCTCCGACCGCCTCCTCGAGCTCGTAAGGGTAAATGTTGCGCCCGGCGCGGATGATGACGTCCTTGACACGGCCGGTGATGTACAGCTCGCCCTCGGCGATGTAGCCGTAATCGCCCGTGTCCAGCCACTCGCCATGCAGCAGCTCGCGTGTCGCTTCGGGGTTCCGGTAGTAGCCGCTGGTGGCCGAGGGTCCGCTGAACTGCAGATGCCCCTCTTCACGCTCGCCGAGCTCGCTGCCGGTCGCGTCCACGACACGCGCTTGGTGGCCGGGCAGCGGCCGCCCGCAGGCGACGAAGGTGAGCGTGTCCGGCCCGCGCTTGACCGGGATCGCGCGGCCGCTCCTCATGAAGCGCTCGCGCTCGACGCGATCGAGCTTCGCGCCGCGGCCCGGCGGCGTGAACGACACGCCAAGCGTGGCCTCTGCAAGGCCGTAGACTGGACACATCGCCTCAGGCTTGAAGCCGTGGCGCGCGAAGCGCTTGCTGAACGCCGCAATGGTTTCAGGCGAAACCGGCTCGGCGCCGTTGAACGCGATGCGCCAGTTCGAGAGATCGAGGCCCTCGATGTCCGCGTCATGGATCCGGCGCAGGCACAGGTCATAGCAGAAATTGGGGCCGCCCGTGAGCGTTCCCCCGTGGCGGTGGATGGTCCACAGCCAGCGCTCCGGACGCGAGAGGAAGGCGAGCGGGGACATCACCGGGTACTTGAAGCCGTAGGTGAGGCTGCCCATCCACGCGCCGATCAGCCCCATGTCGTGATAGAGCGGCAGCCAGCTCACGAAGACGTCGGTGGGCGTCACGCGCAGCGCCCGGCCCATCGCGCGTATGTTGGTCAGAAGATTGGCGTGGGTCAGGATCACGCCCTTGGGATTGCCTGTGCTCCCCGAGGTGTACTGGAGCATCGCGATTTCCTGCGGCTTGGCGCGGTGGGGCGTGGGGCGCTGCCCCGACTTCGTCAATTCCTCCGGCGTGACCACGCTCTTCAGCGTTGCGACCTGCGGTCTGAGCAAGAGCGCGATCGGCTTTGCCTGCGGGACCGTGATGAGGCACTCGGAGAGCGCATTGGACAGGATGCCGGCGTGGCGGCGCAGGTGGTCCTCGATCTGCGAGGCGCGGGCCGGCGGGTAAATCGGCACCGGAATGCCGCCGGCGAGCAGGATGCCGAAAAAGCTGAAGAAGTACTCGGTGCAGGTCGGCAGCATGATCGCCACCGCGTGACCGGGCTGCAAACCGCGTTCCTGCAAGCCGGCGGCGATGGCGCGCGCCGCTTCGCCGAGTTCCGAATAGGTGACAGTGCGCTCCGCGCCTTCTTCATTCTGCAGCACGATGTGCGGGCGGTCGGGGTGGCGTCCGACGTGCCACTCCAGCACCTCGGGCAGCGTGGCGGCCCGATCGGGCGTCTCCGACTCCGCTGCGAGCGCGGATACGCGTTCGAGCGTGCCGGCGTATGCGTGACGGGCGGGGCTCGCGGCGAGCATCGCGCGCATGAGGTCGCGCGGCGTCTCGGCACTGGCCATGACGCTCTCCGGCAGGCCCACGCCGAAGCGCTTCTCGATGCGCAGGAACAGCTCGACCCGACTCAGGCTGTCGAAGCCGTAATGCTCTTCGAGGCGGTTGTCGAGCGAAGCCGGCGCCGCCGCGCGGGACGGATGCAGCTCGGCGGCGAGCTGCCGTATCGTCTCGAGCAGCGCCTCGTCGCTGATGAGAGTCCCGCTGGTTTCGTGCTGCATTGCGACGGGATTTTCCACTTGCAGAGTTCCGCGCCGGGGAAAGTGGATTGATGTTAGCACACGTGCGACGGCGAGCCCCCGGGGGCCTGTGGCCTCCGGGGGCGCTCCTGGTAATGCGCGAAGTGGTTAGCTGCCGATGTGCACCTGGTACTGCGCGCCGTTGAAGAACGTGCAGGTGCCGGCGCCCATGTGGGCCGAGCTCATCTGGTACTCGCAGCGCGCGAACATGCCGCGGGGACCGTAGGCGCTTGCCACGCCACGCCGTTCGTCGTTGGCGATGCGGGTCGCTTCGCCGACCAGCGTCTCGCCCTGGTAGTTGAACGTGAAGCGGCCCTTGCCGGTCATCATGTTTGTAACCTGCCCCGTGAGCACGCCGGTCTGGTTGGCGAGATCGTTGCTGGGATAGAGTTTTACGGGGAGCACCGCCGGCATCGGCCCGCCCGGGACGACGACGGGAGCACTCGGTGCCGCACCTGGCACGGGAACGGCAGGCACCGGTGAGTACACGTAATACTGCGCGCCCTCGGGGCCGGTGCCGACCGGTATCACATAGCAGCCGGACAATGCGAAGGCCGGGACGGCCAATGCAAGCGCCAGCCGCTTTGAAACGGCCGGTGCCATTGCAGGGTGCGCGAATGCGGATCGAATGACGTTACAAATGTTCATGATGCCTCCTTTCGTGGTTGCTGGGCTGCTTCAAGATTCCTGCTATCTGCTTGGTTAACTGATTCCCGCTCGCCTGAGACACATGATGCCCTCCGCATGAATCCAGATTGCTTACTGATTGGTTACAGGTAACTTACTTATTACTGAGCATTGCAGAAGTGGATGACAATGCTCAGCCCTCATCCCCGGCCCTTCCATCCCTCCCCCCCGCCCCTCTCCCGAGGGGAGAGGGGAGGCTCGAGTTCCCCTTCTCCCTCCGGGAGAAGGGTCAGGGATGAGGGAAGGGAGAAGGGGGATTCGAGGCGCAAATGGATTGTCATCCATTTACGCAAAACTCAGTTGGGTGGTGCTCCCAGCAGGGCGGCGCTTAACAGGTATGGGCGAATCGGCCCGAGATTTATGGTTGAAGCCCCGCTGCTGCGTTGAACGAAGTAGTCCCTTCCGTCGGTCCTCGGGTGAGAGGGCACGCGGCAGCGCTGGCGGCTTTCTTCTTCTCGATGATGGTCCTCGAGTGCTTCTGCAGGTAGTGTGCGATGGTCTCCACGCGGATCTTCACCGAAGCGGCGGGCTTGGTGGAATCGAGATCCTGTGAAGAGCAAATTATACTCGTCGAACTTCTTTTTGTGCTCATCGCCGCGCTAGGCTTCATTGTGGTCATTTGGAGATACCTCGACGTGCAAGCTTATTGCCGAAATCGAAAGACTCTTCTCCCATTCGGTTTCGGACATGAATCCGATTTTTTGCCCTATTTTATTCTGCTTGGAGCGTGTGGAATCTTCCTAATCGGCACAATAATTGGATATACCAGCGAAGTAGGAAACAAAGTGAATCGGATTCCGATTTTTGTGGTTTTTTGGGACTATCATTTTTTTGTTTTTCTGTCGACTCGTTTGGCACAGAATCGATCTGCGTATGTATGAGGTCAACTCGAAGCGCACTGCCGACAATAATGTTGCACCCACGGTGATCGTCTTCGCTTCGCCGGGCGTTTCGGTACGCGTAGAGAACGTGCTGCCCGCTCGAGGCGCGGAGGCGGTGTCGCCGGCGGCAACGGAGATCGATTCTGACAAGTGATTGATCCTGGCCATCGACTTCGGGCGATGCAGCAGCCGGAGCGAGGAAGCATGTACCTGCTGCCGACATTTTTCCATTTGACCAGTCCATTAGGTCCCTTACATTGTTTCTGAAAAACGGGATGCCGCCCGGTTATCGAACCCAGCAGAGACCGCGAAAGTGCCGTTTTGCCTCGCCCATCCAATATCAAATGGCTCGTGCATCAAAATACCGGTCGGGCCCGATGGTTTTCAATGCCGCCAGCGTCAGAAGTTCCTCGTTTACATCGCCTTCGGCAGAGAACAGGTATTGAATCCGTCCGTTCTGGCTGCGCTTGCTTTGAAGCAGGCGCGGAGTGAGAACTTCGCACATCGTCGAGACCATGCAACTGTTCGGCGCGATGTTCAGTAACAGGTGCGCGCCATGTTCCATTTCGTGGAGCGCTCCCCCCAAGTAAGGGGCAAACTCACCTACCGGCCGCAAAGTCGGCAAGATTTCCCTCGCGCTTTCCAGGAGCTTTTTCATTTCCGGCGGCACGGATAAGCGGGCGGCCTTGTACAACGGGGCCGCCAATACGTTCCGCAAGAGCGAGCACAGTCGCTGAATTTTCATTTGCTTGTGGTCTTCTTCGGCTGTCTGCGCATGATGCCGGTCGAGCGCTCCTGCTGTTTCCCGCTGTAACGCTGCCCTTGCTTGGGCTTTGCGCTCACGGCAGTAATCGTATTCTTCCTCGAGCAAGTACTCCAAGTAACTCCAGATCGGATTCACCTCAAAACTGAAGCGGCCAAAGCCCAGGTTCGCAAGCAGGATACGATAAACATCTCTCGCCTGGCTGACTCTCATGTAGACTTCGCCCGAGGCACAGATTCTCAGAAGCTTTTCCTTGGGCAATCCATTGGGCAGCCATTTTGCGGCGAAAGCCGAGAGCGGTTCCGCAAGGTCGCGTCCGTGCATGCGGTAAGCAAGGTACTTCAGGCCGCGGCTCAGAATGCCGGCCTCACCCGACCTTTCGACCAGCCATTGGACCGTCCGCCCCGGGCCGCGATAGTCCTCGAGAATCCGGTACAGCTTGTGCTTGAGCTCCCGGTGGTCGCGGACGAACTGCTCGTATTGCTCCTGATTCGTGCAGACCGTGCCACCAGCGAAGAACAGGTCCTGCAGCACCGCGTGCAGGATGACCGCCTGATACAGCCGTACCTGGGTCCACTCCTTCAGCCCGATGCTATAGCCCTGAGCTTCGCTCGCCACGAGGAATTGCATCAGCCCGCCGCAAGGCAGGTTGGACTGTTTTCCGTCGCCGCGTGGAGTGGGTGAGCCCAGCGCCTGGTGCGCAAACAGCTTGTGCGTTTCCACGTAGCGTCCCTGGCGGCAGGGACCCGTTCCCCTGTTGTTGAAGAACAGCAGCCGTGTTTTCCCGGCAACCAGGAGGTCGCCCGATCTCTTGCGGCGCTCGAAATCCTGGACGGCCAGCATGAGGTCGGCATACACACCCGCAAGAGGCGCGCACACGGCATCGCCCGCCACGCTTCGACCCAGCTTGATCAGCGCCTCGAGGTCGTGTTCGTCGCCGTAGTTGTCGATGCACGTGTAGCCTGCGCCTCGCAGCACCGAGGTAAGCGTTCTGTTGTCGTCGAGCGTCGGCAGGTATATGACGTCGGTGACCAGGTCGAGCGCCTCCTTATTCTCGAAATCATCCAGCATCTTCACTTCAAAATGGGATTCGCCGCCCAGCGAAAGCTTTGCGTGCAGGCCCAGTTCGAGCTGGCGCACGTAGGTGTTCACCCGGTTCTCGAGGTGAGCCAACTCCTTGAGGATGGCATCGGACTGGATCAGCAGGAACGGGCGCTTCTTCATGATCTCGCCGACCAGGTGATTAGTCACGCTGTCCGGTCCGCAGGAGAAGGTGGAGATCTGCACCACCGGCAGCAGTTCCCCGGCGGTGTTGGCTTCGATGCGCTCGAACAGGCGCTGCAGCCTTCGATGGCGCACCCGCTGGTGGAGCGTCTTGCGCGCAACGGCGTCGAGAATAGTGACGATTGCGTGCGGGTTGCGCCAGTAGAGATGTTTGTAGTCCTCGTTCAACTCCACGTCCAGGACGTACGAAGGGATGACCGCCATGCGTTTGTCGCGCAGGAGGCGCCGGATATGGCTGTCGTAGATCCCGGGGTTAAGCACGTACTCCCTGCCCACCACGAGAGCGATGCGATGACCCTCGGCCAGCGCGTCTTCCATGAGGTCAGCCGCGAAGTTGGCTGCACTCTCCTGCAGGGACAGGTGAGCGGCGAGCGCCCGCTCTATGGCCGATTGGAGCCTGGTCCGCGTTGGCGCCAATCCGTAGTACTGGAATACCGGAACGAGCCTGTCATAAGTCTGGTCGCAGATGGCCGCCGCGTCGAGCGAGCGCAGCGCCATTGAAAACGCGTGGAACCTTGCCTGCGGGGCTGCAATGGCGGCCAGGCTCTGGGCCACCACGACGCCACCCTGGTTTATGGTGCAGGTCCGGCCCAGGCTCTTGCCGTCGCTCGGCAGCATCTCGATCTGGGGCACCAGAATGATGCCATGGGGTTCCGCAGCCAGGCGCCGGTACTGGCCCACGGCACCGATCTGCGGTGCACAGCTGTCGACATTGAACAGTGGTTGCGCCTGGGACAGGTCGGACTCCTTGACGCTGTCCACGTGCACTGGAATGCCAAAGTCTGCGAACATCTGCGACAGGAAGTAAGCCCATTCCGATACGCAGAAACTGCGCGCGATAACCAGGCGCCGGGCGTCCTCGCTGCGCGGGTGATGCCGATCGATGAAGTCCCAGATCTCCTTGTAGGTGTCGCGCACCGGCTCGACGGCGCCGGCTGTCTTGTCGCGCTTGCGCGCGAACAGCTCGTTTATCGCGCTGCAGCCTCCGAGCGTGAAGCTGAAGCGCTTGCCGTCAGCGCCGGTGCACTTGAGGCTCGCGCGATTGCACACCGCGGACGGATCGCTGCAGACGGCGCCCTTGCACTGAATGATCTGTTTTTCAAACCGGGCCTCGATGAAACGCGAGAGCTCCACCTCCTCGGCGCCTTGCGGGGCGGACCGGCATTGCGTGCGGATCAGTCCGAAGCAGGCGCGGTGACCGGGGTAAGGCGGAACGAGCGCATAAGCAGCGCCACCGAGATAGGACTGCAACCGGTGGGTCACGGCGAGGGGCAGAGGCTCGGAGAGCATGGTCTGCCCGTGCAGCAGCACCACCGTGTTGGCGGGCATTTCGAGCTGGCTCCACAGCGTGCGGGCCATGTTCTCGACAATCGCCCAGTTGGCCGAAGCAAGGATTTCCTCGCGTGGCACGCCAAGCGCCTGGAGCTTTTGCGCGTTTTCCATGAGGAATACCGCGCAGGTCGCATTAATGACGAAACTGCGCCCGGCCTCGAAGGCGCGCCTGCTCGCCTCGCCCGCGTCTTCCAGGCCGAAGAGCGCAGAGAGCGTGTCCATCAGGCTGCCGGTCCCGGCGGAGCATTTCAGGTTCATCGCGTTGTTGAAGAGTTCCGCCTCTTCAAGCGCGATGGTGGATATCTTGGTGTCCTCCCCACCGATATCCACCAGGATGCAGAAATTCCTGTTCACGTCCCGCACGCCGTGAGCGGCAAGCCGCGCGAGGTGATCGCGGGCGTACTCGATGGAGCCGCGGGCGTGGGCGTAGTTCTCCACCAGCACCGAGGTTCGCGCCGCCAGGCTCGGATAGATGCGGGTGATCGCCTCCTTCACCTGAAATCGCGCCGAACCGGTGACGCCGACGGAGCGCACTTTCATCCGCTCGCAGGAGTGGCCGCGCAGCTCGCGAAAGACGTGTTTGATGGTCTCGATGGTGTCGCCTGAATTGCTGTAAGCGCTGATAAGCAGGGCCTCGCCTGTCTGGTCGTCGGCCACCACCACCTTGGCCATGGTGGAACCGACGTCAAGCCCGATACTTACAACGCGATGGACCAGACCCTCGGCGAGTTCCGGGCGCACCGGCTCGCCGGGCAGGCGCAAATAACGTAGCGCATTCTCGTGCTTGGCCTTGATCTCGGAAAATGCCGGATACTGCGCCAGCGCCTGCTTTTCGAGCAGATGCGGATTGGGCTGGGCGATATTCCCGGCGCCGACGCGGGCCACGAACTCCCGCAGCGCTTGCAGCACCAGGGTGTTCTCGGTGTCGTACTGGACGTCGTGCACCCCGACCGACTGCAGGCAATCCTCGGCGCAGTCGCGCGCAAATTTCCATCTGAAGATGCGTCCCGTCAGGCAGGCTTTGTCGAAGCCGCGCGGCAATTTCGACAGGGTTTTCAGCACCTCCGACTTCAGCGTGGTCGCCAACGCGACGGCGAGCGGAATGCCCTGGTTCTTGTCCGAGACGGTGGCCGAGGAGCTGAAAACTCCGCAGCGGTCGGCGCGCCGGCTCACCAGTCTTCTTCTGTTGCGGCCGGCTTCCCCGAGATAGTCGTGCAGCAGGACATCTACATCGTCCCGCTTGAGCCCGAGCTTCTGAAGCACCCGATCCAGGTTCACGCCGCTGCCCGCGCCGCAGCGGGGATTGGCGATGAGCAAGTCGTCTTTCAGCTCGCCTGCGCGATCCACCCCGACCAGCATGTACCCCGAGGCCGAAATTTCCACCATCGCGAGCGACTGCACGGAATCCCTGCAAGTCGCAAGCAAGTGTTTGGCCGCGAGCCACAAAGCCGCCGATGGCATGAAAAGTTTCCCGCAACCCAGCACTTTGTGGACCATGGGCGCGAGCTTTCCGGTAATGAAAATCGGCGAGCGCTCGCCGCGGCCCAGCCGCTCGGTCACGCGGCACTGGGAGAACAGCTCATGCAGGTTCTGGTTGCTTGGGAAAAGCGCATCAGCCAAGACGCCGCCATCGGCGGCGGTCACCAGGACCCGGATATTGGCGATGCCCGCGTCGATATAGACCTCAGCCGCATTCTGAGGAAGGTCGAACAGTCGCCCGTTGCGCAATTCAAGGTTCGCTCGGTCCATAGCTTCACTGTACTAGCGTCTGTTTGGATTCACACCAGCATCGGCCACAGGAACGCGGTGATCAGAGCAAGAGCCTCCAAGTACGATGTCATTCATATTATTGAGCATTGCGGAAATGCATGACAATGCTCAGCCCTCATCCCCAACCCTTCTCCCGAGGGGAGAAGGGAGATTCGAGGCACAAATGGATTGTCATCCATTTGTGCAACACTCAATAGGCGCGCATGGCGTGAGACTACCATCATGAAAAGCTCTTGGGTATATGCTAGCGCAATAGCCCCGGGAGCCCCAAGCTTAGCCAAGGAACATAAGTGATGGCGAGCACACCCGCACAGAGCGCCAGAAAAAGCGGCGCCACGGACCAGCACACCTCCGGGATCGGCTTTCCGAACCGGTACGATGCGAAAAACAGGTTGAGCCCGATCGGTGGCGTCAGATACCCGAGTTCCATGTTGGCGAGAAAGATCATCCCCAGGTGCACCGGATGCACCCCAAAGGCGAGGCCCAGCGGCACGATCAGCGGGGTGATCACGACGATCGCGGAAAAGATGTCCATCACGCAACCGACAGCGAGCAGGAAGATGTTCAGGGCCAGCAGGAAGGCCCAGGGCGACTGGATGTGTTGTTTTACCCACTCGACTGCGTGCTCGGGGACCTGCGCATCAACCAGGAAGTTGGTCAAGGCGAGCGCCACGCCGAGGATGAGCAGAATGCCGCCGACCAGCAACCCGCATTCGGTGATGATGCGCGGGATGTCCGGATAGAACCGCACCTCGCGGTGGATCGCCGTTGCCACGAATCCGGCATAAAGCGCCGTGGCCGCGGCCGCTTCGACCGGAGTTGCAAGACCGCCCAGCAGAACGGTGATGGGGATCGCGGGCAAGGCGAGCTCCCATTTCGCCGCCCACAACGCGCGCGCGAGACGGACTCGGTCGAATGGCGTGCGGCCCGCATCGCCTGCCGGCCGCTGGCGCAAGCCCCACCACAGCGCGATGCCGAGCATAAGCGCCGCCGGCATGAGGCCGCCCACGAACATCGCCTCGATGCTGGTCTTCGCAACGATGGCATAGAGGATGAGCGGCAGCGCCGGGAACAACAAAACCCCAGGCAGGCCGCCGCCGGTGATCAGCCCAAGTGCCGTCCGCTCCCGGTACCCTGCACCCATCAAGAGCGGCATGGCAAGACCGCCGAGCGCCAGAATCGTGACGCCGGATGCGCCGGTGAAGCTCGTGAAGAATGTGCAGACGAGCACCGTGACGATGGCGGCGCTGCCGCGGAACCGTCCGAAAAGCGAATCGAACACTTCGATCAGGCGCCGCGGCGCGCCGCTTTCGGCGAGGAAATAGCCGGCGAGCGTGAAGAGCGGAATCGCCGGCAGCGAAGGGTTGGCGCTAAGGCTGTAGTGGTCCACAGCCACCGAAGCGATCGGCACGCCGCTGCTCCACAACAGGAGCAGCGCCGCGCCGCCGATTACGGCGAACAGCGGGGCGCCGAGCAGTGTCGCCACGAGCAGCACGGCGAGTCCGGGCGCCACCATATCGCGGGGTTCGAACGGTACGAATACGAACAGCGCAACACATGCGGCCGCGAGCACGCCTGCATATATCCTGCCGGCGACGCGGTCCGCCGCGGACAGGATGAGACGCAGCGCGATGATGCCGAACCCCAAGGGCATGAGTGACTCGACAATCCAGACCGGGATGCCGTGGGCGAGGATCCTGCCGGCAGCGTACTCCGCCCGCACGAACTGCAGGCTGGCGATGCACAGGAGAGCGCTCACGGCCGCTGCCGCAACAAAGGCACTGAACCTTGCCCACCGGCCGGCGCGGCCATCGATAAGGGCAGCCGCCGAAAAACCGAGCAGACGAGTCTCACGCGCGGCAACGGCGGCGCCGAGAATGCCCACTACGAGCGTCAAGTGCTGAACCAGGGAAGATGAGCCCTCGAAGCCGATGCCCGCAGTACTGCGCAGCAGGATCTCGGCAAGCGGCAGCAAGACCAGCGCCGCGAACACAAGCGAGAGAAAGGTGTTTTCCGCCGCGACTGCGAATTTCCCGAAGTTGAGGCGGCGCGCAGGCATGAGCGCCGCAAGGGCAGGGCGGCGTTCCGGTAAGGAGCAAATCATTTGTACTTCCGATAATGTGTGCATCATTTCTTCTCTCCCCGGTACTCCGTGAGCAGGGCTTCCACACGATCGAACATCTCCGCGGGCACCATGGTTCCGCGGACGCGCGGCCAGGTCGTCCGGGCGAGTTCGCGCCAGGCGCGCTCCACTTCCGGTGCGGGCGTGAGCACTTTCAGCCCCCGCTGCTCCATGGCCCGTATGATTTCCTCGTCGCGCGTATTGCGGTGCGCCCGCAATGCCTCACCGGCTTCCGCAGCGGCCTTGGTGAGCGCTGTGCGGCCTGCCGCGCTCAACGCATCCCAGGCCTTCGCGCTCATCACCACGGCACCCACGATCGGCACCCAGTTGATGCGCAGCATATACGGCGCAGTGCGATCGAATTGCCCGACGAGGGCCCACAGCGGTGCGGCCGGGACGGTGTCGATCATTCCGGTCTGCAGCGAGGGCAGGATATCGGTGAGTTCAAGCACCACCGGCCGGTAGCCGAGCGACTTCATCAGTTCCACCTGCGCGTTGTCGCCGGCCCAGGCGAAGATCCGGCTCGCTCTGTACTGCTCGGGTGTCGTGAACGGTGACTTGGAGAAGAACTGCACCCAGCCGCCTTCTCCCCAGAACAGCACCACAAAACCTTTGGCGCGCAGACGCTGCTCGAGGTCGGGACGAAGCTTCTCGCGCACGTAATCGACCTCGTCCCACGAACGGAACATGAGCGGAATCTTCTGCAGCGCCGACACCGATGGGTCGATTTCGGACAAACCAACGATGCTTACCATGGAAGCGCTCAACTGGCCGACGCGCATGCGGCGGATCGTGTCGGCTTCGGC
Organism: Betaproteobacteria bacterium RIFCSPLOWO2_12_FULL_62_13; assembly: GCA_001771985.1. Taxonomy (GTDB): domain Bacteria; phylum Pseudomonadota; class Gammaproteobacteria; order Burkholderiales; family SG8-41; genus DSOT01. The sequence continues at coordinate 18,859 of MERG01000213.1, forward strand.
GCCCTGCGCGCTGTCGGTATAGACGATGACGCGGGACTGGTTGCCTTCCGCGACTCGCCACTTCTCGCCCATATCCTGGAGCACGCGGTGATAGATCGAGCCCTTGGGCGCGACGGTCGCGATTTTCAGTGTGAGCGCCTGATCGGCCGGCAGGACGGGGGATAAGCCCAGCGCCAGTGCGAGCGCGGCGGCGCACCTGACAAGCATTGCGCGATGTTGGGTAGTCATGTGCATTTCCCCTTTTCAATCAGCGAAGAGTCTTTCGGTGCGGGCCAGCAGCCAGCGCGCGCGGCGCTGCATCACCAGATTTACGAGCCGCCACTCGGATTTCCTGGAGACGTCCATTGCCAGGACGCCGCGCAGCAACTGCTCGAACTCCGCGCGGTTGCGCTCCGCAATGCAAACTGCCTCGGCGAACGTCACATACGGCGCCGCATGCATGCCTTCGGTCAGCTCCACGGCGCGCGCGAAATGTTCGCGAGCCCGGGCCGGCGCATCCGCATTGAGGCCAGCCCGGCTCATCTCGTAATTGATCATGAAAACGTGGATGCCTCCGCGGTCGAATGTTTCGTCCAAGGCGAGCGCCCGGCTCACGAGCGCTTCCACAGCAGGCAGGTCGGCGATGAGGAAAGGATCGTCCTTCGACAGCGAAATGGCCGCGGCCCACGCGACTCCCGTCCAGTACAAAATGCCGACGTCTTCGCTGCCGGTATTCGAGACGGCATTCGCCGGATCGGTCTTCAACGCTTTCGTCACACCGGGATATGCGGCTTCGAGACCGCGCAGACCGTAATTGCGGGCGCGCAGGTAAAAGCGCCGCGCGCGTTCGCGCTGCTCATGCGCGGCCTTTAGATCCGTGTCCTCGAGCTCGTCGGCCTTCAGTTCCACATACGCGTAGGCGTACTGGACAAATCCCTGCGTAGCGGCGAGCAGCAGCCCGCGGTGATTGGGACTTTCGGCAAGCACGCTCTCCATGAGTTTGAGGCTGAAAGGCGCAGCGGCGCCGACCAGCTCCGGGTCGTCATCGGAGCCGAATCCGGAACCGCTTGCCGCGAGCGCGTCGCCCATGCTGTTGATGGCGAAGTTGCGGACCGAACAGCCGCTCAGGGCAATACACAGTGTGAGTGCGACGAGAAGCGCGCGAGGTCCGAAGCGCCGCGCGTACCGCATATTGGAAACCCTCGCTTGATCCATCTTCCTCCTCCGTGTCCGTAATTAGTCGACTCCATTTCGGTGAAGCGCCTCATGCCGCAAACGGCAGCAGACGCCGGCGCAGCGCGCGGCGCAGGCAATGTCTGCGGAAATGCTCGCGGCGCTCGCGGGTGGCCTCTTCGTTATACAAGGCCACCACGACGCGCTTGAGTCCCGCGCGGAGTTCTTCCGCCGTCATTCCACTGGGCCGAAAGTTGATGTCGAACAGCGTGCAGCGCTCCCATGCATTGTCCGCGAGCAGGCGGCCTTCGGCCTTGAGCCGCGAATAGAAGCGGGTGCCCGGAAACGGTGTCGGCACGGTCACCTGCACGTCGAACGGCTGCGCCTCGTGCACGAAAGCGAGCAGGGCGTCGAATACCGATCGATTGTGGCCGTCCAGACCGACGACGAAGCAAGCGTTGACGCGAATTCCCGCCGCCTGGATGCGCTCGATCGCGCGCCGGTATTGGCCGAACCGTTCGTGTTTCCAGTTTCGCCGCAGCTCGAGGCCGTCAAGCCCCTCCGCTACCGGGCTCTCGAAGCCGATCAGCACTTCAACGCAGCCCGCCCTGCGCATCATGTGAAGGAGCGCTTCGTCTTCATGGACCGAAAGGTCAGTTTCGGTGAACCACCGGATGCGGCGCTTCGCGAGTTCCGGCAGCAGCTCGCGCCAGTAGCGGCGGTCGACGAATGAGTTGTCGTCCGCGAACTCGATGAACGGCCGGGGCCAGAGCGCGCGGATGCGGTCGATCTCGGCGAGGACCCTCCCCACCGGCTTCTGCTTATAGCGGCGCGTAAGCAGGATCGAACTTGCGCAGAAGTCGCACCGCCAAGGGCAGCCGCGGCTCGTCTGCACGGTGATGCGGTTGTAGCACTGCATGTCGAGCAGCTCGAAAGCCGGCATTGGCGCTGTGGCGAGATCGAACTCCTTGCCGCGCGCGTCGTAGCGTGGCTTGAGTTTTCCTTGTTCCGCGTCCTCCAGGATCTCGGGCCAGACGACTTCGCCTTCGCCGAGCACCGCGCTCGCGCCATAGCGCTGCGGTTCGGTCGGGTTCATCGTGACGTGCAGGCCACCCATGACCACAGGGATCCCGAGGGCTTGGTAGCGCTGGGCGAGCCGGTAGCCTTCCTTCATCTGCGCGCTGAAGCTGGAGATCGCCACAAGATCGAAATTCCTCGGCAGCGATTCCATGTGGTCGAGATCCGCAATCTCGATATAACACGATTCATGCCGCGCCGGCGTCATGCCCGCGAGCGTGAGCAGCGCGAGGCTCGGCAGCGAGGCAATGGCCTTGGATCGTTCTACGAATCCAGGGAGGGTGAGTCCGAGCGCGAGCAGTTCCTGGTCGCAGGCGCGTATGCCGCTCATCGCAATCAAGCCGATTTTCACGACAGTCCTCCAGTTATGAACGCGAACGCCGCTCCCAGCACGCTCAGCACGGGCAGCGCAAAGAGGTGACGCAGCGGTTTCTTCCACGCGGCGAGATAACACACGAGCGGCATCAACATTGCCCCGGCGACGAGCAGCATCGACGCCAGCGGCACATGGCTCGCGGGGCCGAGCAGCCACACGGTGTTCGCATAAGCGAGGTTGAGAAACGCGATGCCGAAAAAGCTGATATGCCCGAGGCGCATGAGACGCCGCGGCCACGAGCCATAGCCGCCGAGCCAGTCCTCGCGATCAAAGAACAATCCTTGGATCGTGCCGCTTGCGAGTCCCAACAGGATGCCGATCCACGCTGCCCAAAGGTTGATGTCAGTCATGTTTTCTGCGCTCCGTTTGATTTCTGTCCGGATGAGTCTCCCGATCGGATGTGCGCATGCTCGCAGCCATCGGCTTTCTCATGGCTTACGCTTGGGTTACCGATTGCTTACGGATGATGCTGCAGCGCCCAAGCTTCGGTCGCATGGCGACCGCCTGCAGCATTTCCGGGCGTGCGCTCAGCAGCGCGCAGCGCCGGTAAAGCCACAGCAGCGGAAGCACGACGAACGAACCTGGCAGCAGTAGCACCAGCGCACATGCACACCACTTTGCCAACGCGCGCGGCTGCGGCGGCAGGTCCTGCAGGCGCCGTGACGATCGCTGAGTCGCTTGGTGTAGGAATTGTTCGGTGGCATTCATGAGCTTGGTTCTCCGCTTAACCTTTGCAATCCGAGTACCTGTGCCTGACAACTTGAGCCTCCCATTGCACCCAATTGACTGCTAAGCATCACTCGTGCCACGTAGCTACAGGATGTGCCAACTTGTTGTTTACACTTGCTTAGTAAGTGTTTTCAGGCTGATTGGCACCGCATCAAGGTCGGGACCGTAGGTGCTCGTCATGTACTTATGCAGTACAAGGAATGCTCATCGAGGATGCCAAGAATCCGGTAACCGCCGGGCGTGTCGAGGCGGGCGCCACGTCGACCAACGCGATGCTCGAATTGAAGACCGGCAGTCGAGCCGCCAAGCAAGTACGACGACTGCGAACCCTGTGCAGGCGGGGCTTGGCGGGGAGCTTCAGCCGGTCAGATGGTCAGGCGCCTGGGTTCAAGCCGTTTGGCGCCAACTACACGCTGCCGGTCGGCGGCACGCCCAGGGACGCGCTTGTTCGAGCTGCGCAGCGAGGCGAAACAGCGTCGCCTCATCGCCGAAGCGGCCGGCGAAATGCGATCCGATCGGCAGTCCTTCCGTGTTCCAATACAACGGCGCCGACATCGCCGGCTGGCCGGTGAAGTTGCAGATGCCGGTGATCGGGGCGAACGCCCATGCGCGCCGGAACGCTGCCAGCGGATCGTCGGGTGGTGCGTCGAAGCTGCCGAGAACCGGCGGCGGTTCAGCCAGCACCGGCGTGAGCCAGACGTCGTACTCGGTGAAGAAGCGCGCGATGCTGCGCGACAGCGCCTGCAACTCCGCGATGGCAAGCTGGTAGTCGGAAGCGCTCACGCGCCGTCCCATCTCGTACAACGCCCAGGTCAACGGTTCGACATCATCGGCGCGGACACTTTTGCCGCTGCTGCGCGCAACGCCATCGATCGTTGCGGCGCAACCGGCGGTCCACAACGTGGTGAACGACTGCGCCGCCAACTCGTAATCGATCCGCGGCTGCGCTTCGGTCATCTCGTGGCCGAGCTCACCGCACAGCGCCGCGGCAT
>MERG01000214.1 GCA_001771985.1 Betaproteobacteria bacterium RIFCSPLOWO2_12_FULL_62_13
CAATAATTAAGTTAGCGCTTATGCCCTTTTCGGGAGAGGGGTCGGGGGTGAGGGCTGGAGAGGTCAGGAGTGAGGGATGGAGGGGAGATTTGTGGTGCACATGGGTTGTCACCCATTTGCACGAAGGTTAAGAACGCGGCGTGTCGTCGCGTTCGATATAGCGTTTCACCGCTGAGCGGATGAAGCCGAGCTGCCGGCTGAAGTTGCGGCAGCCCTCGCACAGGGGCAGGTGTACGTAAAGCGCGAGTTTTTCCTTCAGGGTCAAGGGGCGGTCCTGCGCCTGGGACAGCAGTTCGGACACTTCTTTGCACGAGGGAATGAATCTCATAATTTTCCGAACCACTTCAGTTCCAGACATTCGCGCAGGCTCAGGCGCGCGCGGTGCAGCATCACCCAGCAATTGGTCGCGGTAATGCCCAGTTCCATACAGATTTCCTCGGTCGAGAGTTCCATGACCTCACGCATGGTGAATACCCGCGCCGTCTTGGCCGGCATCAGCTTGGCGCACGTTTCGAACACCTCCCAGAACTTCTTGTTTTCGAACGCCTGATCGGGGTCGCCCCAGCTCGCGGGGAAACTCTCCCAGTGACCGTCGTCCTTGAACATGGCGTCGATCACCTCGGCTTCACTGCGCTCATCGTGGCCGGCCGCAATGAGCGGCTGCTCGCGCGATTGCCGCCGCAGGTGATCGATGATTTTGTGCTTGAGTATGCCGGTGAGCCAGGTCTTGACCGAAGACTTGCCTGAGAATCCGGCGCCGCCCTCGACCGCCGCGAGCAGCGTTTCCTGCACCGCGTCCTCCGCTGCGGTCTGATCACGCAACTGCACCAGCGCATAGCGCAAGAGGTAGCTGCGGAACTGTTCGAGAGCGGCCGGATCGGAGGCCTGGGCGGAGCCTTTAATGCTGTTGTTGGCGGCCATCGGGGTATGCTCGGAAGCCCAAGTAAATCATAAATCTAGAAGGTTTATGCGGCGAGCGCAAGGGCGCTTGCGCTCGCTGCGACACGGTGAACGCAGCTTTGTCCGGGACCAGCGAGGAACTCCCGAAGTTGATGGTGTTTTTTGCAGCGGCATGCGCCCCGTCCCGCACCAGCCTGCGGCAGACCGAGGCCGGGGCGCCCTTGAAAAGCGGCGACAGGCTCCCATATTGGAGATGTCGGCGCCAAGCGCCAATCCAGTAAAGGAGAGCAAATTATGGCAAATATTACTCGTTTCAGTCCGATCGAGGACGCGTTTGACGAACTGTTCCGCGGGTTCTTTGTGCGTCCGATCAGTTTTGAAGGCCAAACCGCCCCGGCGCAGTTCCGTGTCGACGTTACGGAAAGCGATAAGGCGTACCGGATGCACGCTGAAATTCCGGGCGTCAAGAAAGAAGATATCAATATCTCGATCGACGGCGAACACGTCGCGATCAGTGCGGAAGTCAAGAAGGAGAAGGACGTGAAGGACGGCGATCGCATGCTGCGCGCCGAGCGCTACTACGGCAAGGTTCACCGCGCCTTCACGCTCGGACAGGCGGTGGACGAGACCGCGGCGAACGCGAAATACGCTGACGGCGTGCTCGAATTGACGCTGCCGAAGAAAGCGGCGACAAGCGCCAGGCGCATCGCGATCCAGTAGTGGTCAAGACGCCGGCGGAAGCCGGCGCCTTAACTGCGCGAATTCGAACGGACGAAGCAAAGCGTGGCCGTTCATGTCGCGCCTTCGATACAGGCGGCAGGCGATAAGACCTGCCGCCTTTTTCGTGCTCGTGTAGAATAAGTGGGCCCTCACACAATTTCCGTCAACGCATGTCGCTCACTTCCAACTCCGCCTCCGCCAAAGCCAAGATCCTCACCGAAGCGCTGCCCTACATTCAGCGCTTTCACGGCAAGACTATTGTCGTGAAATACGGCGGCAATGCGATGGTCGACGACAAGTTGAAGGAATGCTTCGCGCGCGATGTGGTTCTGCTCAAGCTCGTCGGCATGAACCCGGTAGTGGTGCACGGCGGCGGGCCGCAGATCGACGATCTTCTTAAACGCGTCGGCAAGAAAGGGGAATTCGTTCAGGGTATGCGGGTGACCGACGCCGAGACCATGGATGTCGTTGAAATGGTGCTGGGCGGCCAGGTCAACAAGGAGATCGTCAATCTCATCAACCAGCACGGCGGGCATGCGGTCGGACTCACCGGCAAGGACGGAGCGTTCATCCGCGCCAGGAAAATGATGCTGCGCGGGCCGGGAGACGCCGACGAGCTGATCGACATCGGTCAGGTCGGCGAGGTTGAGGCGATCGAACCACAGATCGTGGAAACGCTTTTTGCAGGTGGATTCATTCCGGTCATCGCGCCGATCGGTTTCGGCAGGAAAGGCGAGTCATACAACATCAACGCGGACCTCGTCGCCGGCAAGGTCGCGGAAATCCTGCGAGCCGAAAAACTGATCGTGCTCACGAACACGCCGGGCGTGCTGGACAAGAACGGCAATCTCGTGACCGGCCTGACGGCGCGCAAGGTCGATGAATTGTTTGCCGACGGCACGATCTCGGGCGGCATGCTGCCCAAGATCAGTTCCGCGCTCGACGCGGTGAAGAACGGCGTGAACACCTGCCATATCATAGACGGCCGCGTCGAGCATGCGCTGCTGCTCGAGATCCTCACCAACGAAGGCGTCGGCACACTGATCCGCCGGCGCTGAACCGGCGCGCGCCGGGATGGCTGCGGTGATTTAAGGCTCGTTTCCGCATATCAACGCAAATCGGGCCGTAACGAGGTGGGAGATGGCGGCGAGAACCGGGGAAAGAAAGACGCAGATTCTGCACACGCTGGCGCAGATGCTGGAGAATCCCGCCGCGGAGAAAATCACCACCGCCGCGCTCGCCGCCCGGCTCGACGTTTCTGAAGCGGCGCTGTACCGCCACTTCAGCGGCAAGGCCCAGATGTTCGAGGGGCTGATCGATTTCATCGAGCAGACGCTGTTCGGCCTGATCAACAAGATCACCACCGAGGAAAAAAGCGGATTGCGGCAGATCGAAGCCATGATCGCCGTGCTTCTCGGCTTCGCCCAGAAGAATCGCGGCATGACGCGCGTGCTGATCGGGGACGCGCTGGTCAACGAGGATGAGCGGCTGCAGGCCCGCATCAATCAACTCCATGACCGGATCGAGGCGGCGCTCAAACAGGCGCTGCGTTTCGGCGTGACGCAGCAGGAGGTCGTTGCCGAGATGGACGTTGCCGCGCAGGCCAACCTGCTGATGAGCTTCGTGACCGGGCGCTGGCACCAATTCGCGAAAAGCGGCTTCAAGCGCGATCCGGTGGAACTGTGGAGCAGGCAATGGCGGCAGTTGCTCGAAGGGGTAATCGCGTGAACAGGCCGGCTGCCGAAAGATCACATCCTCAGGGGGAATCATGTCGAATCTGACAACTCAACAGCTCGCGGAAATACTGCTTGGAATCGCGCGCGCGCAGCAGGCGATCATCGACGCCATGGAGAACTCCAAGGCGGGATTCAAGTCCACGCATTTTCGCCCGATGCTCGAAACCGCATCGCGCGTGCGCAGCAACCGCGTTGAGTCGCTCACGGACTATCCCTCCCGGCTGCTGCTGATGATGCTGGGCCGCACGGGCCCGGATCTGTCGCAGGTGGTGAAAGATCTCGAGGCCCTGCTGAGCCAGCAGCCAACTTCCGCCGAAGCGCCTGTTGCAAATACTTACGCGCCTGCCGTCGATCCCGATTCACTCGACATGACGTGACGGCAGTGTTGAGTGTTCAGTGTTGAGTGGTTAGTGTTGAGTGAAGAACAGGCTTTGATTGCTGCGCATCATTGCTCACTCAAAACTCAAAACTCAACACTAAGCGCTGGCGCGAAATGCGCCGCAAACCGGACAGGCCGGATCTTTCTTCAGCTTCACAGCACGCGTCTGCATGCTGAGCGCATCGAGGAGCAGCAAGCGTCCGGTGAGCGGCTCCCCGCAGCCGGTCAGAATCTTCAGCGCTTCCGCGGCCTGGATGGAGCCGATGATGCCCACGAGCGGCGCGAACACCCCCATCACCGCGCAGCGCATGTCCTCGTTCTCGCCGTGCTCCGGAAACAAGCAGTGGTAGCAGGGTGAGGCGGGGCTGCGCATGTCGAATACCGCAACCTGGCCGTCGAAGCGCACGCCCGCGCCCGACACCAGTGGCTTGCGGTTCTTGACGCAGGCCAGGTTTACCGCGTGGCGGGTGGCGAAGTTGTCGCTGCCGTCGAGCACCACATCGGCCGCCGCCACCAACGCTTCGAGGCGCGCGCCGCCGACCCGTTCGGGGAGCGCCACGACGGTGACCTCGGGATTGATCGCGGCGAGTGTCGCGCGCGCCGAGTCCACCTTCTTTCTGCCGATTGCATCGGTGCGATGTACGATCTGACGCTGGAGATTGGTGAGATCGACGTTGTCAGCGTCACAAATGGTGAGGCGCCCGACACCCGCCGAGGCGAGGTAGAGCGCGACCGGCGAACCGAGCCCGCCGGCGCCGATGATGAGCGCGCGCGATGCGAGCAGCTTCTCCTGGCCCTCGATGCCGATCTGAGGCAGCAGAATGTGCCGGCTGTAACGGAGCAGTTGCTCGTCGTTCATGGAAGCAAGGGGTAAGGAGGGAGCGGTGAGGAGTGAGGAGTGCGGGGTGAAATTCCGGACTTGTTTCCGCGTTGCACCTCAAAATGCGCGAGGCTGCGCACTCAATACGACGGTGTAGGTCAGGTTGCCGCATTGGCGGCTACCTGACGCCCACTGGATGTCGCCGAACGCTGCGCGTACCCCGCCCTACGTCTGAAATTGCGCAAGCAACTAACGATTCAGGACACTAGTTGGTGTTTACGCCACTGCGGCTCTTCAGAAAGGCAATCGCCTGATTGAGTTCGTAGTCATCCTTCGAGACGATCTCTCCGGGCTCGGGTCTGAGCGCCTTCTCGTCGAGATCCTTCGGCCGCGGCGCGGGCGTGAAGTTGTACTGCACCGCCGCGGCCGCCGCGTCGACTTTCTCCTCGGTTTTGTCGCCATTGTCGATGAGATGCTTCGTGAGGTCCGCCTCGCGCAGCCGAAGGCTGGCCACCTTGTCCGCAGAGCCGTCGTCGAGCGGAATATCCGGGACGATGCCCTTGGCCTGTATCGAACGGCCGTTGGGCGTAAAGTAGCGCGCCGTGGTGAGTTTGATTGCGGTGTTGTTGCCGAGCGGCAGGATGGTTTGCACCGAGCCCTTGCCGAAGGTCGGCTGCCCCATGATCACCGCGCGCTTGTGGTCCTGCAGTGCGCCGGCAACGATCTCCGAGGCCGACGCCGAGCCGCCGTTGACCAGCACCACCATCGGGATCTTCTTAACGTCCGCCGGCAGCTTCCTGATGTAGTCTTCCCGATTGCGGCCGCGCAGGTAGTTTTCGGGATTCGCGTTCAGACGCATCTTCGAATCTTCGGTGCGGCCGTCGGTATAAACCACCAGCGCGCCTTGCGGCAGGAAAGCTGCCGAAACCGCAACCGCGCCGTTCAGGAGTCCGCCCGGATCATTCCGCAGGTCCAGCACCAGCCCTTTCATCAGCCCCTGGTTTTCCTTGAACAGCTTTTCGATGGCGCGCGCCAGGTTTTCGCCGGTGTGCTCCTGGAATTGGGAGACGCGGAAGTACGCGTAACCCGGCTCAAGCAGCTTCGACTTGACGCTCTGGATCTTGATGACCGCGCGTGTGAGCGTCACCACGATCGGCTTCGGCTCGCCCTTGCGCACGATGGTGAGTGTGATCTGGGTGTTGGGCTTGCCGCGCATGCGCCTGACCGCGTCGGTGAGCGTCATGCCCTTGACCGAGGCGTCGTCCAGCTTGACGATAAGGTCGCCGGACTTGATACCGGCGCGGGAGGCCGGCGAGTCGTCGATCGGCGCCACGACCTTGACAAAGCCATCTTCCATGCCGACTTCGATGCCCAGTCCTCCAAACTCACCCTGGGTGCCGACCTGCAGCTCCTTGAATGCTTCCTGGTCAAGGTACGCGGAGTGCGGATCGAGACCGGTCAGCATGCCGTTGATCGCCTGGGTGATGAGCTTCTTGTCGTCGACCGGCTCGACGTAATCGCTCTTCACGCGTCCAAACACCTCGGTGAACGCCCGCAGTTCCTCGATCGGCAACGGTGCGGAAGCGCCATTTTTCTGCGCGACCGCGGAAAAATTGAGGCTGACCAGGACCCCCAGCAGGACGCCCACGGCGATCAGACCGATTTGGTGCAGTTTGTAACGCATTTCTTGCTCCTAAAAACCCATCACCCTTCACTGAATATTCACCCACGTCAGCGGATCGAACGGTTTACCCTCGTGCCGCAGTTCAAAGTATAAACCCGAATCGGCGTTGCCGCCGCTATTTCCCACTGTCGCTATGGGCTCGCCTGCGTGGATTACCTCGCCCACACGCTTATACAGGGCTTCGTTGTAACCGTAGAGGCTCATGTAGGCGCCGCCGTGGTCGATAATCAAGAGATTGCCGAAACCACGCAGCCAATCGGCGAAAACAACCCTGCCTGAGGCAATCGCCCGCACTTCCTCGCCTGCCCGGGCCGCGATGAACAGCCCCTTCCAGGTGAGGCCGCCATCAGGACGTGGACTGCCGAAGCGGTTGCCGAGTTCCCCCCGCACGGGCAGGCTTAACCGGCCTTTCAGCCCCTCGAAGAGGCCGCCGTCTGCCGAGCCGTCCGGCAGGCGCTCGTTCGTGAGGCGCGGCGGTGCCGGCGTGCGGGCAACGATACGGCCGAGTTGTTCCACGAGCCGGGCGAGCCGGGTTTCATCGCGCTTGAGCGTGCCGATCTCGCGCCGCTGCCGTTGGATCGCGCGCGCGATACTGGCCAGCAGCCGGCCGCGGGCGCCTTTTTCCCGATCGAGCCGTCGCTTCTGCGCCGTCTGTTCGGCGGCGATTGCCGCCAGCTCAATCGCTTTCCGCTCGGTCTCGTGCGCAAGCTCCTTGAGGCGCGCGAGGTTCACGCGCAGCTCGCCGATCAGATCGGCCCGGGCACGCGAGATATAGCCGAAGTAATGCAGTTGACGCGCGATCCGGTTCGGATCTTCACGGTTGAGCAGCAGCCGCAAGGGCCCCACCTCGCCACCGAGGTAGTGCTGGTAGAGCACGCGCGCGAGCAGCGCCTGCTGGCGCCCGAGTGTTTCCTCCGCGCGCCGCGACTCGGCGCGTAGCTCGGCAAGGCGCTGGTTCGCGTCGCGCGACTGATGGGCGAGCTCGCGCAGGCCGCGGTTTGCATCCGATATGGCGCGCTCCGTTTCCTTCAGCGCATCGGCAGCTTCGGACCGGGAGTCCTCGGTGCCGGCGAGGCGCTTCTGCAGCGCCTCGATTTTGCCGCGCAGATCCCGTAATTCGTACTTCGCCTCGGCTGCGGACCTGGCTGCCGGCGCGGCGCCGCTCGCAAACAACAGCACCGGCAGAAGAGCAAATGTTGTGAAACCGCGTTTCGTCACACGAAGTTGATCAGCGACTTGCCGCTCATTTCGGGGGGTTGCGGCAGACCCATCATGGCGAGCAGTGTCGGCGCCACATCCTGCAACGCGCCGCGTTCGGCGATCCGAGCCTTACGCCCGACATAGAGCAGCGGCACGAGATTCAAAGTGTGCGCAGTGTGTGCCTGCCGCGTCTGCGGGTCGAGCATGGTCTCGGCGTTGCCGTGATCGGCGGTGATCAAAACCTCCCCGCCGACCTCCCGCATGGCGGTGACCACCCGCCCGATGCATTCGTCGAGCACCTCCACCGCCCGGATCGCGGCCTGGAGATTGCCGGTGTGGCCCACCATGTCGCCGTTGGCGTAATTGCAGATGATGGCGTCGTAGCGACGGCGCTTGATCGCATCAACCAGCTTGTCGGTGACTTCGAAAGCGCTCATTTCCGGTTTCAGGTCATAGGTCGCGACCTTGGGCGAGGGCACGAGAATGCGGTCTTCACCCGGGTATGGCGTTTCGATTCCGCCATTGAAGAAATAAGTCACGTGCGCGTATTTCTCGGTCTCCGCGATCCGGAGCTGCCGCAGGCCCTGCTTCGAGACATATTCGCCAAAACCATTCGCTATGGTCTGCGGGGGGAAAGCGGCGGGAATCCCGCTGAACTCCTCACCATAGCTCGTCAGCGTGCAGTAATAACCGAGTTGCGGGAGATACTCGCGCGCAAAGCCGTCGAACGCGCCAGCGGTGAGCGCCAGCGTGAGCTGACGCGCGCGGTCGGCACGGAAGTTCATGAACACCACCGCGTCGCCGTCGTTCATGCGCACCGGCCCGGAGCCCGAGGGCACAATTGCCGTCGCCTTTACGAACTCGTCGGTTTCACCGCGCGCATACGCCGAGCGCAGTCCGTCAACCGCGGTGGCGGCGCGAAACTCCGCATTGCCTTGCGTGATGAGCTCGTACGCCTGCTGCACGCGTTCCCAGCGTTTGTCGCGGTCCATCGCGTAGTAACGGCCGCAGATCGACGCAATGCTTCCGGTCGCGAGGGCGTCGCATTTGGCGGCAAGCGCGGCAAGCGAGGTTTCGGCACTCCGGGGCGGCGTGTCGCGCCCATCGAGGAAGGCGTGCACATAAACGTGCTTGACGCCGCTCTTGGCCGCCATTTCGAGCATGGCATGGATGTGCGATTCGTGGCTGTGGACCCCGCCGGGGGAAACGAGCCCCAGGAGGTGCAGGGCCCCCCCCCTGCCGCGCGCGATTTCCATGGCCTTGTTCAGGACTGAATTCCTCGAAAACTCACCGGTCTCGAAGGCGTGCTCGATCTTGGTGTAGTCTTGGTAGATCACGCGCCCCGCCCCGATATTCATGTGACCCACTTCGGAATTCCCCATCTGGTTCTTCGGCAGTCCCACCCATTTTTCGGAGGCATCGATAGTCGTGTGCGGGAAGGTGTTCCACAGAAAGTTCCAGTGCGGCTTGCGCGCCTGGCAGATGGCGTTGTGGGCGCACTCCTCGCGGTGTCCAAAACCGTCGAGTATGATCAGCAGCACGGGTGTTACCTTCATGATTTATTTGGTCTTTCCCTAGACGCCTTGGCCTTGTATAATTCAGTATATTCTAATTCACCGGGGATGCTTGAAAAATGGTGATGACCGATGTACAAGCGCAAGCGCTGCGCACCACGCTGCTGCAAAGGGAGGACCACATCGAGCAGGCGTCGCGCGCGCTCAAAGCGATGGCCCACCCGCTGCGGCTGAAGATTCTCTGCATTCTCGGTAATCAGGAAGTAAGTGTCCAGGATATCGTTGATTGCGTGGGCACTTCCCAGAGCAACATCTCCCAGCACCTCGCCATCCTGCGCGAGAAAGGCGTGCTGCGCACGCGCAAGGATGCGAACCGCGTCTTTTACCGCGTCGGCGATGAGCGCGTCCTGAACCTGATCGGCATGATGCGCGAAGTGTTTTGCGGCATTGCTGAATAGCTTCGGCGCCAGGAGTCGGAGTTGGAGCAGTTTTTCGCATTTCTGCAGAAAAATCCATTTCACCTGGTACTCTTCGGCACCGCCGTGATCACCGGCGGGATGCTGATCTGGCCGGTGGTGAGCCGCTTGTTTCGTCCCAGCAATGAGGTGAGCGTGCTGGAGGCGGTGCAACTCATCAATCGGCGTGATGCGGTGGTGATCGACGTGCGCGACCCGGCAGAATATGCGGCTGGGCATATCGCCAACGCGAAGCATATCCCGCAGGCGCAGCTTGCCGAGCGCATCAAGGAGCTGGAGAAGTTCAAGACGCGGCCGATCGTTGTGAGCTGCCGCACCGGCAGCCGGGCGGCGCATGCCGGCAGCGTGCTGCGCAACCATGGCTTTGCCGAGGTGTTTGCGCTGCGCGGCGGCATTGCGGCGTGGCAGCAGGCGAGCATGCCGCTCGAGAAATGATGGCCAGAGTGAGGATGTACAGCACCGGCTTCTGCCCGTTCTGCCGGATGGCGGAGCGCCTGTTGCGCGGGAAGGGGGTGGCGGTGATCGACAAGATCCGTGTCGACCTCGAGCCCGCAAGGCGCGTCGAGATGATGGACAAAACGGGGCGCCGCACCGTCCCGCAGATCTATATCGGCGGCACCCACGTCGGGGGCTACGACGACCTGGCCGCTCTCGACAAGGCCGGCCGGCTCGACGAACTGCTGCAGGCTGCGGATTGAATGTGCTTTTTTCAACAGAACAGGACTCAAGATGAGCGAAGAGCAGCAGGCGGTTTTCGGCATCCAGAAAATTTATCTCAAAGACATGTCGCTCGAGATCCCCAGCGCGCCACAGATTTTCCTCGAGCGCGAATCGCCGCAGATCGACGTCAATATCCACAACGAGGCGCGGGGTCTTGAGCAGCAGGGGTTGTACGAGGTCGTGCTCACTGCGACGGTGACGGCGAAGATCAAGGACAAGACGGTGTTCCTGGTTGAGGCGGCCCAGGCCGGGATTTTCGAGATTCGCAACATCTCGCAGCAGGATCTCGACGCGGTGCTCGGCGTCGTGTGCCCGAACACGCTGCTGCCGTATGCGCGCGAGGCGGTTGCGAGCACGGTAACGCGCGCCGGCTTCCCGCCGGTGGTTCTGCAGCACATGAGTTTCGAGGCGGTGTATCAGCAACGGCTGCAGCAACTGCAGCAGCAGCAACAACAGCCAAGCAGTCCGCCGCCGGCGCATTAAAACCGTGATGCCTGCCCCCCGCCGCAAACTGATCACCGCGGCACTCGTTGCGGTCATGGCGACACCGGGATGGGCGCTGGAATTTCGCTCCGTCGCCGAGAATGCCGCCGTGCTCTACGATGCGCCCTCGGCGAAGGCAAGAAAACTCTACGTGGTGAACCCCGGCTACCCGGTTGAGGTCGTGGTCGTGGTCGAAGGGTGGGTGAAGGTGCGCGACGCGAGTGGCGAGCTCGCCTGGATCGAAAGCAAGCACCTCACCGACAGGCGCACCGTCATGGTCAAGGTGCCGCTGGCGCAGGTCCACCAGAGCGCCGATGAAAGCGCGCCGGTCGTGTTCCAGGCGCAGCAGAACGTCATCCTGGAACTGGTCGACGTGGTGAGCGGAGGCTGGCTCCGCGTGCGGCATCGCGATGGTGAAGTCGGCTTTGTCAAAGTCGCACAGGTGTGGGGCGCCTGACATGCAATGATGAATGCGGCATGCAGAATGATGAGTGGATTCATAGTTGCCTGCTTCGCTCGTAACTCATCCCTCAATTCATCATTCATCATTCATCGTTCATCATTCAGATGAAGATCGCGGTATTGGGCGCGGGCGCCTGGGGCACCGCGATCAGCATCAACCTCGCGCAACGCCATGCCGTGACGCTATGGATGCGCGACGCCGGGCAATGCGCGGCGATGCGCGCGGCGCGCATCAACCAACGCTATCTGCCCGGCTTCAGCCTGCCTTCCAGTCTTGCGCTCGAAACCGGATTCGCAAACGCCGTCGCCGGCTGCGAGCTGGTGCTGGCGGCGGTGACCACTAGCGGCCTGCGGCAGACGCTCCAACGTCTGCGGGAGGCACGCTGCGGGGCACCGGTGGTGTGCTTGTGCAAGGGATTTGAACGGGAGCGGGCACAACTGCCGCACCAGGTGTGCGCGGAAGAGCTCGGTGCGCGGGCGGTGTCCGGCGTGCTTTCGGGCCCGAGTTTCGCCGAGGAAGTGGCGGGCGGGTTGCCGACGGCAGTCACGCTGGCATCAACCGACCCCGAATTCACACCCACTGCGGCGCGCGAACTTCATGGCGCCACGCTGCGCGTGTATTCGAGTGACGACGTGGTGGGTGTCGAGGTCGCCGGTGCGGTGAAAAACGTGATCGCCATTGCTGCGGGTGTCTGCGACGGGCGCGAACTCGGGCTTAACGCGCGTGCGGCGCTGATCACGCGCGGGCTTGCGGAGATCACCCGGCTCGGGGTGCGGCTCGGCGGCCGCATCGAAACCTTCATGGGGCTCGCCGGGGCAGGTGACCTGATCCTCACCTGTACGGGCGATCTGTCGCGCAACCGCCGCGTCGGCCTGCAGCTCGGGCGAGGCGTGCCGCTCGCGGCGATCCTGGCCGAGCTCGGGCACGTCGCGGAAGGCGTCTATTCAGCCCGTGAAGTTGCCCGCCTTGCAGAAAAGCTTCAGATCGACATGCCGATTACCCGTGCGGTGTGCCGCGTGCTCGATGACCCCGCCGCAGCCGGCGCGGCAGTCAAGGAACTGCTGCAGCGCGAGCCGAAAGCCGAGTATTGAGGGAGGCGCGAACGGACAGGATTTACAGGACTAACAGGATGAAAGCGAAGGCAACCCCGAATCTTGTAAATCTTGTTAATCCTGTCAATTAAATCCCGCCGGGAAAGCCGAGCTGGCGCCATGCCTCATATACCACGATTGCGACGGCGTTGGAGAGGTTAAGACTGCGATTGGTCACGCGCATCGGAAGCCGGATACGCTGCTCCGGAGGGAATTGCGCGAGAACTTCACCTGGCAGCCCGCGGGTTTCCGGGCCGAACAAGAACACATCGCCCTCGCGATACGCGGGAGCGTCGTATCGTTGTGTGGCGCGGGTGGTGACGGCGAACATGCGGCGGCCGGCGAAGAATTCGCAACAGGCCCGCCAGTCGGCGTGCAGGGTGAGGCTGGCAAGCTCGTGATAGTCGAGCCCCGCGCGCTGCAACTGTTTGTCGCGCAGGGTGAAGCCCATCGGCTTCACGATATGCAGGCGGGCGCCGGCATTGGCGGCCAGGCGGATCGTGTTGCCGGTATTAGGCGGGATTTCGGGCTCGTAGAGCACGATGTCAAACATGGTCCTCAATCCTCGATCCTGAACCCTGCTTCAACGCCCGCGCCACGATCCAGCCGCTGACTTCGGCCGCGCCGGCGCGGCGCAGGTTTCTCGCCAGCTCGTTGAGCGTGGCGCCGGTCGTCATCACGTCATCGATCACCGCCACTTTCTGCCCGCTCAAGTCGGCATCGCAAACGAATGCACCACGCACGTTCTTCGCGCGGTCTTTCCACGGCAGCGCGGCCTGCGGCTGCGTTTCGAGCACCTTGCGGCAGATGCGGGAGGCGACCGGGATGCCGGTCAAATTGCCGACCCGGCGCGCGATTTCATGCGCCTGATTGAACCCGCGGCTGCGCAGCCGCTCGTCGGAAAGCGGCATGGGGACGATCACGTCAACACGTTCGCCGGCGACCGCCTGCCCCAGCGCCTGCCCGAGCACGCTCGCGACGGCAAGACTGCCGCCGTATTTGAAGGCGTGAATCAGCGCGTCAACCGGAAAGCTGTAAGCGAAAACCGCCGTCACACGATCAAAACGCGGCGGATGATCGAGACAGGCGCCGCACACGCTGCCGCTCACTGAGCGTCGCAAAATTGCTTGACTCCGCTCAGCCCTCACACCCGGCCCCTCTCCCGGAACTTCCGCAGAGAGAGGGGAGATTTGTGGTGTAAATGAGTTGTCACCCGTTTGCACGAAGCTCGGTGGGAGCGGCAGCGCACAAACCGCGCAATGCGCTTGCGGCAGGCGCCGCAGGTCGGCATCGCATGCGGCGCACAGCAGTCCATCCCCGCTCGCCGCGCCGCACAGCAGGCAGGATTGCGGCAGTATAAAACGGCCAATTCTTAAGCAGTTGTTTAGAAAATCGATCACTGAATTTGACAAGCGATGATGGATTCGCGATGATGCAAGCCTTTAATAACCCGAGTCTTTTCGTTCTGCACGAGGGCGCGCCCGACCATGGATACTGCTACCGTTAACGAAACTCCCCGTCACCACGCTGACACGGCCACCGGCGCCAAGCCGCGCTGGACTGTGGAGCAGGTGGAGGCGCTCTTCAATCTGTCATTCAACGACCTTATTTACCGCGCGCAATCGGTGCATCGCGCGCACTTCGATCCCAACGCGGTGCAGCTTTCGACCTTGCTTTCGATCAAGACCGGCGGCTGCCCCGAGGACTGCGGCTATTGTCCACAAGCGGCACGCTATCACACGGGCGTCGATAACGAGGACACGCTGTCGGTCGATGACGTGGTCGCCGCCGCGCGTGCGGCGAAAAGTCAAGGCGCGACGCGCTTTTGCATGGGTGCGGCATGGCGCGGACCCAAGCAACGCGAACTCGACCAGGTGATCGCGATGGTCAAAGCGGTGCGCGGCCTCGGCATGGAGACGTGCGCGACGCTCGGGCTGCTCAAGGATGGTCAGGCCGAGCAGTTGAAGGCTGCCGGTCTCGATTACTACAACCACAACATCGACACCTCGCCGGAGTTCTACGGCGAGATCATCACCACGCGCACCCAACAGGACCGTCTCGACACCCTGGCGCGCGTGCGGGCTGCCGAAATCCACGTCTGCTGCGGCGGCATCGTCGGCATGGGCGAGCCACGCCGCAGCCGCGCTGCGCTGATCGCGCAGCTCGCGAACATGGATCCCTATCCGGAATCGGTGCCGATCAACAATCTGGTGCAAGTCGAAGGCACACCGCTATACGGTACCGAGAAACTCGATCTGCTCGAATTCGTGCGCACGATTGCCTGTGCGCGCATCACCATGCCGAAAGCGATGGTGCGGCTTTCCGCGGGCCGGCGGGAAATGCCGGAAGGCATCCAGGCACTGTGTTTTCTTGCCGGCGCCAATTCGATTTTTTACGGCGAAAAGCTGCTAACCACCGGCAATCCCGACGTCGAGAACGACCACGCGCTTTTCGCCCGGCTGGGATTGCGCCCCATGGAGGCGAACGGAGAGGAGAGAGCAGACGTCGGGAGAGGAGAGAGGTGAGAGGCGAGAGGCGAGAGGGGAAAAAGCGAGGCAGAGGCGGTCGCCGTTCTGCCGGGGGTTTGGTTTTGCTCCTCTCTCCTTTCTCCTCTCTCCTCTCGCTTTTCCGATGATCTTTTCTGCGCTCGCAAACGAGCTCGCCGAACTTGAATCACGCGGTCTCAAGCGCGTGCGTCGCACGCTGCAAACTCCGCAGTCGGCGCGCGTTACCGCAGACGGGCGGGAATACCTCGCCTTCTGCAGCAACGACTATCTCGGGCTCGCCAATCATCCGGGATTGGTAAGAGCGGCACAGGAAGGTTGCGCACGCTACGGCGTCGGCGCCGGCGCTTCGCACCTGATCCTCGGCCATGGTGAAGCGCACCACGCGCTGGAGGAAGCGCTTGCGCGCTTTGTCGCCCTGCCGCGCGCGCTCCAGTTTTCGACCGGTTATATGGCGAACATTGGTGTGGTCGCCGCGCTCGTCGGGCGCGGCGACACGGTGTTTGCGGACCGGCTCAATCATGCCTCGCTTAACGACGCGTGCCTGCTCGCGCGCGCCGAGTTCAAGCGCTATCCGCATCTCGACCTCGGCGCGCTCGAAAAGCTGCTCGCGGCCTCACGCTCCCGGCGCAAGCTGGTTGTAACCGACGCGGTGTTCAGCATGGATGGCGACATCGCGCCGGTGCCCGAGCTGGTCGCGCTCGTCGAGCGCTTCGATGCGTGGCTTCTGGTCGACGACGCGCACGGTTTTGGCGTGCTGGGTGAGCGCGGCCGCGGCGTGCTGTCGCATTTCGGGATCGAATCCCCGCGCGTGATCTATATGGCCACGCTCGGCAAAGCGGCGGGGGTGTTAGGTGCGTTCGTCGCGGCTCGGACGGAGGTGGTGGAGACATTGGTGCAGCGCGCGCGCAGCTATATCTACACGACGGCGACGCCCCCGCTTCTCGCTCACGCTTTGCTTGCGAGCCTTGATCTGATCGAAGGCGGGCAATGGCGCCGGGATCGCCTGGCGCGGCTCATCCGACAATTGAAAAGTTGTCTTGCCGCAAGCTGCTGGCCGCTGATGCCTTCCGATACCGCGATCCAGCCCCTGGCAATCGGCGGCAATGCGGAAGCGGTCGCGGTGTCGGAACAACTTGCCCAACACGGAATACTGGTGCCGGCGATCCGGCCGCCGACCGTGCCTCAGGGAACAGCGAGGCTCCGCGTCTCACTTTCCGCCGCACACAGCGAAGACGATGTCGCTCAGTTGGTAGCCGCACTCAATGAAATCTCAAGAAAAGCTTGAACCGCCAAGGACGCAAAGAAAAGGCAAGAAAATGTTTCGGGAAAGAATGACCGTCGTTGCAAGCCAGAATACTGCGCGACGGGCTCCCCATTGTTTCGCTCGTCTCTCCCCCTTCGCCTCTTGCTTCTGCTATCCGGTCCTTCGCGTCCTTTGCGGCGAGGCTTTTGCATGACTTTGCACGTCGAGACGACGGGTGAGGGTCCCGATGTGGTGCTGCTTCACGGCTGGGGCATGCACGCGGGAATCTGGGACGGGATTGCGCGGGAACTTGCCCGGAGCTTCCGCGTGCACGCGGTGGATCTTCCAGGGTATGGTGCGAGCGCTGCCTGTACTCCATATACCCTCGGCCGCATCGCACAGGAACTCGTTGCAAACCTGCCGTCGCGTTGCCATGCCTGCGGTTGGTCGTTGGGTGGAGAGGTTGCGCTCGCCTGGGCGCGCTGCGCACCGCGGCAAGTGATGCGGCTCGCATTGATTGCGACTACACCGTGCTTTGCGCGCCGCGGCGACTGGCCGCACGCTGTGGAGGCGGACGTGCTGCACGATTTCGCGCAGGCGCTTGCCACCGATTGCGACGGTACGCTCCAGCGTTTCCTGGCGCTGCAGGCGCAAGGCGATGGACAGTCGAAACAGGTGGTGCGCCGGTTGCGCCAAACCCTGTTTGCGCGGGGTCGGCCCGGCGCCGCGGTGCTGCAGCGGGGTTTGGACATCTTGCTCGGGACCGATCTGCGTCGAGAGCTTCACTTGATCGGGCAGCCGGCGCTGGTGGTGCACGGCGACCGCGACGGGTTGACGCCGCCCGCGGCAGGCGAGTACCTCAGCCGGATGTTGCCCAACGCCCGGCGGGTGGTGATGGCTGGAGCGGCGCACGCGCCGTTTGTGTCGGACGCGAAAGGGGTCGGCGCTCTGCTGGGCGAATTCTTCGATGAAAGATGAACTCCTGGTAGACAAACACCTGGCGCGGCGCTCGTTCGAACGCGCCGCCGCGACCTACGACGCGGCGGCGGTGCTGCAAGACGAAGTGTGCCGGCGCATGCTCGCGCGGCTCGATTACATCAAGCTTCAGCCGGCCGCGATCCTCGACGCCGGAAGCGGTACCGGCAACGCACTTGCGGCGTTGGGTAAGCGCTATCCTCAGGCCAGGATCATCGCACTCGACATCGCGCTTGCCATGCTCAGGCGCGCACGGCGACGGGTGCCGTGGTGGAAGAGCCTGCTCGCGCGGCGCCCCGACGCGGTGTGCGGCGACATCGAGCGGCTGCCGCTCGCCAACGCAGCGGTCGGCATGGTGTGGTCGAACCTGACCCTGCAGTGGGTGAACGAACCGCAGCGGGCTCTTGCAGAACTGCAACGCGTGCTGGCGTCCGGAGGCCTCCTGATGTTCAGCACCTTCGGCCCGGATACTCTGAAGGAATTGCGGCGTGCTTACCGGGACGTTGACCGCTACACGCACGTCAACCGTTTCATCGACATGCACGACCTCGGCGACATGCTGGTGGCGAGCGGTTTTGCAGACCCGGTGATGGACATGGAGTACCTCACGCTCACCTACGACGACATGCGTCAGTTGATGCGCGAACTGAAGGCGATCGGCGCCCACAACATGACAAGAGGGCGCCCGGTCGGACTTTCCGGCAAACGGCTGCTTGCGAACGTGTCGCGCAATTACGAGATGTTCCGCCGCGACGGCAAGCTCCCCGCCACCTTCGAGGTGGTGTATGGCCACGCCTGGAAGCCTCAGCCACGTCTTGGTCCAACCGGCCGCCCGGTTATCGACATCAAGCCGGAGAAAAGGTTTTAGATTTGACTCATCGCTCATCACTCATCACTCATCACGGCTATTTCATCACCGGCACCGACACCGGTATCGGAAAAACGCTGGTCGCCTGCGCGTTGTTGCACGCACTTTCCTCACGCGGTTTGCGTGCGGCCGGCATGAAACCCGTGGCCGCCGGCGCGCAGCGCAGCGGTGGAGAGTTGCGCAACGAGGACGCCGAGCGACTTGCCGCCGCGAGCAGCGTCACGGTACCACGCACGCTTCTCAATCCTTATTGTTTCGAGCTGCCGATCGCACCGCATATCGCGGCGCGCGAAGCGGAGGTCAGTATCGAACTCGAGCCTATCCTGCGCGCGTATCACGCGCTCGCGCAGCGGGCCGACGTTGTGGTGGTCGAAGGCATCGGCGGCTTCTGCGTGCCGCTCAACGCGCGTGAGGACACGGCCGACCTGGCGCAGCGCCTCGCGCTGCCGGTGCTGCTGGTGGTCGGCATGCGGCTGGGCTGCCTCAACCACGCCCTGCTTACCGCGCAGGCGATTCGCGCCAAAGGGCTCCAGTTCGCCGGCTGGATTGCCAATCGCATCGACCCGACACTGGCGGCCGCCGAGTGGAATGTCGCGGCGCTCGCCGAGCGCCTGGCAGCGCCGCTACTGGGCGATATCGAGTTTATGGCTGCGCCCGACCCGCGGCGCATCGCCGCCCAACTTATTATGCCCCTCTAAAAATTCAAATTTCAGAATTGCAAATTGTGTTAATTCAATCGCTTACGATGCAAGAATATCCAAAACTGACAATTTTTAGAGGTGCCCTGATGTCCAATCTCGCCGCGTCGTAAACACAAGCGTAAGCTTGTTTGCAGGGTTTTCCTGAAGATTTCGCTCGGGGATGTGGAACTAGGTTCACAATAAAGGTCATAGCTTACATTCAGGTTAAGGAGTGTAGGGTATGGTCGTAGCCATCGTATTGGTTTTATTGATCGTTGGCTCCATCCTGTTTCACTTCCTGAGCCCGTGGTATTTCACACCGATCGCCTCCAACTGGGGAACGATCGATGAGACAGTAACGATCACGTTCTGGGTCACGGGGTTTGTCTTCGTCGCCGTCAATTTGTTTATGGCCTATGCCGTCATGCGCTACCGTCACGGGAAGGGGAGACGGGCGGCATACGAACCCGAGAACAAAAAGCTGGAGGCGTGGCTTGTCGGATTGACCACGGTCGGAATCGTCGCCATGTTGGCCCCCGGCTTGTTTGTCTGGGCGAAAATTATCAAGGTCCCGGAAGACGCGATGGTGTTTGAGGCCGTGGGCCGGCAGTGGCACTGGGGCTTTCGCTTCCCCGGGGAGGACGGCGTGATGGGCACCGTTGATGCCCGGTACGTCAGCGATAAGAACCCGTTTGGTATGAATCCAGACGATCCCAACGGACAGGACGACGTCTTGATATCAAGCCCGGAGCTACATCTCCCCGTCGGCAGGCCGGTCAAGGCGCTGCTCCGCTCTTTGGACGTCCTGCACGACTTCAGTGTACCTCAGTTCCGGGTCAAGATGGATCTGGTGCCGGGCCTGGTCACCTACGTCTGGTTCACCCCCACCCGGACCGGGAAATTCGACCTCCTCTGCCTGGAATTATGTGGCCTTGCACATTACACCATGCGCGGCAAAGTCATTGTGGAAGAAGAGCGCGCGTTTCAGGCGTGGTTAAGCAGCTATCCGACATTCGCGCAAATATCAGCTCAAGTGGCCGGTGATGCTGCAGCAGGCAAGCCGCTCTATGCAGTGTGTGCTGCCTGTCATGGCATGCAAGCGGAGGGCAACCCTGCGCTGAATGCGCCGAAATTGAGCGGGCAAGGAGACTGGTATTTGAAACGGCAACTGAAAAATTTCAAGAACAGTGCTCGGGGTACACACGATAAAGATGTTTACGGTAAACAGATGGCACCGATGGCGGCGACGCTGGCAAATGACGTTGCCATAGATAACGTCGTCGCGTATATCACAACGCTGCCGGGTAATCCTGCCCCGCCCACGCTGAAGGGGAATGCGAAAAACGGTCAAAGGCTTTATGCGACCTGCGCAGCCTGTCACGGTGCCGATGGGCGGGGCATACAGGCAATGAATGCGCCCCGGCTGGCGGGTATGAGTGATTGGTATTTGGTCACTCAATTGAAAAATTTCAAACAGGGTATTCGCGGCGCCCATCCAAAAGACATGTACGGTCCGCAGATGGCATCTATGGCGGCAACTCTTGCCGGTGACCGGGCAACCAATGACCTCGTTGCCTACATCAACACCTTCTGATGACCGGCCGGTGGGAGCAAAGTGTTGATCAAAGGCGGTAGAGCGAAAGGGGCAATGACAGCCCCCTTCTCCCTCATCGGAGAAGGCCGCGACTCGGCGGATGCAGGAGGTCGGGCCATGTCGGGAACAGTTGCCAAGGTGAGGGGAAACAAAAGCGGAAGAATTCTGTCAAATTTTGTTATGCCAGCCCACTGCCGAGGGAGGGGCACTGCAAGATTCATGTGAGTAAGCGGTTTGGATTGCGTGGAGTCTCGACCGACCGGATTTCACGAATGATGAGACGCGCGTGAATCACGCGCTGCAGGATTGCGGAAGAGGGAATATTTATGTCCTACGTTGCGCATGACGAATCGGTTTACGTCCCGCCTGCCGAAGTCGAAGAACCGGAACTCTACCATCCGAAAACTTTCGTGGGGAAGTACATCTGGAGCCAAGACGCCAAAGTCATCGCAGTCCAGTACGCGATCACCGCGATGGCGGTGGGGTTGGTGGCCTTGGTATTGTCGGGAATGATGCGGCTGCAACTGGGGTTTCCGCACGCCTTTTCCTTCATCGATCCGGGCTCCTACCTTCAGTCTGTCACCATGCACGGGATGATCATGGTGATCTACCTGCTCACCGCGCTGTTCCTGGGGGGCTTTGGCAACTACCTCATCCCACTGATGGTAGGCGCCCGCGACATGGTTTTTCCCTATGTGAACATGCTGAGTTACTGGGTCTATCTGTTCGCCGTGCTGTTACTCGTGGCGAGCTTCTTCGTGCCGGGCGGGCCCACGGGCGCCGGCTGGACCCTGTACCCGCCCCAGGCTATCCTCGATGGCACCCCGGGGGCGAACTGGGGAATTATTCTGATGCTCGTTTCCCTCGCTTTCTTCAT
>MERG01000215.1:0-5692 GCA_001771985.1 Betaproteobacteria bacterium RIFCSPLOWO2_12_FULL_62_13
TGAATCCTCGGGTCGGACCACGCCAGGTCTCTGCGCCCTCGAGGTTTTCTTCAATGCAATTTGGTATGAACATCAGCACGGACGATCCTGCGGGCCGCGACCCAATGTCGCGTCTCAAGGACTACCTGGAACGTGCCCGCACGGCGGCCGACATGGGCTTCGATACGATTGCGGTAGCCCACCGATATTCCTTCGGTCCAGCGAAGGCCGACGAGCGCGGCGAGCCGCTTAGCACCTCTCGCTTTCAACCGCTGCTGGTGCTCGCTCATCTCGCCGCCGAGCTGCGTGACCGCGTGAACTACGTCACCGGCATCTATATGTCCACCTTCGCCCATCCGGTGCAGCTTGCCGAGGACATCGCCACCCTCGATGTCTTCTGCCGCGGTCGTCTGCGCCTCGGTGTCGGCCTTGGCTGGATGCCCTACGAGCTGGAGGCCTTCGGCATTCCCAAGAGCCAGAGGGTTTCGCGCTTCGAAGAGGGCATCGACCTCTGCCGCCGGCTGCTCACGGAGGAGGTGGTCAACTTCGACGGCAAACATTTCCAGGCAAGGGACGCCCACATGGTGGCCCGCGCAATCCAGAAGCCGATGCCGCCTCTGTGGATCGGTGCTTCCGCGGATGCGGCAGTCCTGCGGGCGGCTCGAATCGGCAATTCCTGGATCATGTCGGCCCACATCGCCATCGACGAACTCGAGCGGCAGCTAGCTCTCTATCGCGGCGAGCTGGCTCGGTTGGGCAAACCCTTCCCGGACGAACTGCCGATCGTCCGCATCGTCTACGTCGCCCCGGACCGGGAGACGGCGCTTAAAGAAGCCGAGCCGATGATCGCGAAATGGTATCGGGACCGCGGCACTTGGGGCTGGTTCCTCACGAAAGGCAGTGCCGGGGCCGTCGCCGACGAGGTTATGCGGAGCGGCCGCTGGATCATCGGAGACCCGGATGATTGCGTCGAACAGATCACCCGCTTCCGCGAGCGCCTGGGAGTCAACCACATGGTGTTCGCGATGGTGTGGCCGGGCGCGGAGCAGGAGAAGCTTCTGCGGGCAATTCGTCTGCTCGCTGAGCGTGTGCTGCCTCACGTGAAGGACTAAGGTCGCGCTAGACATCTCTGGTGCGCTCGGTAGCTGTAGATTGTCGAGGAGCGCGGAATCAGGGCACTGGAACATGACGCTGGACGAAACGATGGGAAACGCGGGCAATTTCCGGGGGGGCGCCTCCCCCGCGCCCTTATCAATCGACAGTGTCAGGGACCGCGTCCGGGGCTACAGCTACCGCCCGACCGCCGCGGACGACGGGGCGCTCAGCGCCGCCGTCCTCGTTCCCCTCTACCAACTCGGCAGCGAGCTGCACGTCATCCTCACGAAGCGCACGATGCTGGTGACAATGCAACAGGGTCACATCTCCTTCCCCGGAGGAGGACGAGAGCCCGGAGATCAGGACCTGCTGGCAACCGCCCTGCGCGAAGGCTTCGAAGAGATCGGGCTTGACCCCCGTCGGGTAGAGATATTCGGCCGGATCGATGACTTCTGGACCCGCAACGGCCAGATCCTCGTCGCTGGTTTCGTCGGCTTGATCGACCCGCTGGCCTCGCCCTATCCCTGGCGACCTGCGGAGACGGAGGTCGCCGAGATACTGGAAGTGCCGGTGCGTCACTTCCTCGATCCCCTGAACCTGACCGTCGCCGAGCCCAGGCAGGTGAACGGGCGGCTCTCGCCCAACGAGACCTTCCTCTTCCGCGAGCATCGCGTGTTCGGCGCTACCGCCCGTGCCCTGAGAAACCTGCTGAACATCGCTTTCGCCGAAGTCTGAGCTTGCGGCTTTGTTTCCGCTCGTTGCGGTCTTATGAAGGGGTGACTTCGCCGCGCGAGTGCCGCCCGCGCCACAGTTGGCCGCGTTCGCGCGTCACACCGAATCCGGGCTGCCCGGCTACGAAGCGGCGAGGATGGGTCGGACCAGGCCATCTGCAATTTCACGGTTTTTCTTCGACGAAGTGGTGTTATTGAGCTTTAGTGTGAAATTTTCAGCGGTTGGTGGTTTGGAAAAGAGTCAGGATACGGGCCGAATCCGTCTATTGAGAGCGCAGCGCAGATCCGCTTGACGCTAATTGGGGCTAGTCTTTTTTGGTCGAGATCATTTTCATTGAGTCAGATACGCGGAACAAGGTGAGATGCTAAGGGGGAGGAGACAATGAGGCACGTTTGTGAAAGGATTGCGTTGCTATTCGTGATTTCTTGGGGTGCTTGGGCACAATCGTCTTCCGAAGACATCATGTTTAAGGGCTTTCCTCTCGGAGGCAGCATTGAGGACTTCAAGCAGAGATTCCCGGACTTTCAATGCACCGCCAGGAGCTCCTGTTTCTTTGATGCGAAGATACACTGCATTCCGCGTTATAGGGACACATCCGAACTGCTTAGCTGTCGCAAGCGAAATACCTATGGAGCAGTTTTTCCAAGGAGCGTATGGGCGTATTTCGGAGATAGCGGACTGCAACGGGTTACGGTGAGTATTTCTCCGACTGTGTTTGAGGGTCTCGAACGTGCATTAAGAGAGCGCTACGGACCGCCTTCAATGGAGAATCGAGAAACCTTGCAGAACCGCATGGGCGCAACGTTTGAAAACCACCGCTCAACGTGGGTCAAACCGAGTGGTGTGCTGTGGATCGCGAAGTACGCCGGCTCTACTGAGGGGGGCAGCGTGACAATAATGAGCCAAGAGGAATGGGATAAGAATAAACAGCGTGAAGAGCAACGCCGACAGTCGGCACCGAAGGATCTGTGACTGTTCGATTGGTGCCTGAGGGCCGGGCATTAGTAAGCAATCCTGGGTGGGACCAACGCAACGAATTGTTTCATCAGCAATAGAGGCCAGAAAAACATTCAATATGAGGGCTTAAACGCCCACTTTCGGCCCCGAAATCGATGCTCCAAGACGGCAGATCAACTGACTACTACCGCCTTGCCGATCACGGTATGATCGATCACCGCCTGCAGCGCCTCCGCCTGGCCGAGACAGAACCCAGGCGCGCGCTCACCAAACTAAGCCCGCTACCCGCCCCATTGCAACCCGCCGGAAGGCGATGGCATCTGCGAGATCGCCGCCGCCCTGATAGACGCGCGACTGCAAACTTGCTGATGGGATGGGATCTCGGGGCGAAGTAGTTAGAAGGAGACTTGACCCTGATTCCCGCGAGAGCCGCCGAGCAGCGCAGGGTAGTGAAATCTGAGGCCAGCTTCAGCTGGCCTCTTTTCACCGGCGAACCCGGGCGCCCTTCTTCTGGTTACTCTTCTTGGGCGAGCAAGAAGAGTAACCTGCCCCTTCAGGGGCTGAGGGTCCGGAAACAGTGGTCTGTGAAACGCGTATTCTTGGTCACCCACTCACGTAATCGGAGGACACAAATGGCTCAAGGCTCCAGTGAGATCCAGTACCTGATCGATCGCGCCGCGATTCACGATCTGCTGGCACGTTATTTTCAAGGCCTGGACCGGGGCAGTCCCGAGCAGGTCCGCAGTTGCTTCACTGGCGACGTCCAGGCTCACTATGACAAACGGACTCCGACAAGGGGCATCGAGGAGTTGATCGACAGCCTTCAAAACTTCAATAAATTGAAAGAAGGAACGATGAAAATAACCACGCATTTCATGGGCAATCTGAACATCAGCCGGCTCGAGGGCGACGTGGCCGAAACGGAAACCAATGCGCTGGCGCTACTCGTCGAGCCGGGAAACGGCGCGGACCTGGTGTCGGTGCGCAGTCTGCGCTATCTGGACAGGATGCGCCGTGAGGAAAGCGGTTGGCGGATCAGCGATCGAATACACACGCTGGACTGGAGTTGCCAGATGCCCGCGAACTTCGCCATTACGCTGGCGCAGCGGGTATCGGTCTTGCCGAAGAGTATGGAAAGGCACGCAACATGACTCGCCATTTTGGCGTTCTAATCCCATCGATCAATACCACCGTCGAGACCGAGTTGGCGCGTTTGCGCTCTGGCTATCAGGCGTTAGCCTTGCGTCATTCCCACAAGCGCTCCGGCAGCGGCAGGCCCGCAAGATCCGAAGCTGTGAGCGGCCCGTCGGGTTGTATCCCGATGCGTTCCAGGACTGCAACCAGCTGCCTGCGGTGTTGAGCGGAATGCCATGTGACGCGCTCGAATACCCTGGGAAATTGCCGCGCGTAGCGCTGCCCAGCCGCGAAAATCATTTCGTACTTTCTGTAGAGCTGCTCCGGCGACAGCTTTTCAGCGCCGTCGAGGGATATGCCCGCCAGCTTTGCGAACGGCTCGAGCATCTGGCCGATTGCGTATTGGTCTCCCTTCGCGAGGACCGGCACCTTGCGCAGGCCGTACTTGTTGAATAGGAGTTCACGGCTGCCGGCGTCGTTGAGGACGTCGATCACGACCATGTCGATTCCGTTTTTCGAAAGAAACTCTTTCGTTCGAAGGCAACTGCTTCACCCCGGCTGGGTGAAGTACAGCCACTTGTCAGGGGCGATGTCCATGTTTCCCTTTCCGTTTAACCTAAATCCAGCAACTGAACCGCCGAGGACGCAAAGGACGCCAAGGAAATCAATGCCAAAATGAACCCGGATGCAATCACCAGCCTGGTGATCTTGATGATAAGGCTTGTGCTTTGTTTTCCTTCGCGTCCTTGGCGTCCTTCGCGGTGAACAGCTTTTTTCTAGGTTTAACCGTGTATCGGTAGATGGGCAAGTCCAGCGCTATTTCCGTGGCGATGGCGAGCCCGGAGCGTCCTGTAGATACCGTGCGGCTCGCAGCGAGGGATGTGCGGGCAAGCTCAGCAGCCCGCCTTCAGGCCATCCATGGCGATGACGCCTTAGATCGAACGAAGGCGTTCAGGCCGGCCGAAGCAGTGGAATGACCTGCCGGCCGTTGCGGCGATAGTGCTCGAAATCGGCGTCCAGCGTGAACAGTCGGCAGTCCGGCAGTCTTTCGGTCAGTCTCACCAAGCAAGCATCGGCCAGTGACATAGGCATGTCTGCATAGCGCTGCATCAGCGATTCGATTGCGGAGGCATCATCCTCGATATCGATCCCGATTTCGAGGCTCCCCTGCGCCACCTTTCGCAGCAGCTCGGCGGGCCTGCCCCCGGCCCGATGCATCAGGAAGCATGCCTCCGTCAGCACCGGCTCGCAGGTGACAAGCGGCGGGACGAGTGCCGCCATCTGGTCCACGACCCAGCGATGCCAACGGTCGCGGCGGTTGAGGTACGCCACCAACGGCCCGGTGTCGACGATGATCCGGGTCATTCGCCGAAGCCCGTGAGGTGCTTCGGGTTCGTGGAGAGATCCCTGGGCCCGTCAACGACGCCGCAAACGTCGCCGAACGCGTCGTGGCAGCTCGCGCCACTCGTCCCTTCTCTTGCTCGCTGCAGCGCTTCGCGCACCAGGTCGGACTGCGGCCGTCCAAGCTCGCGCGCACGGCGAGACAACCATTGAGCGAGAGGGGCGGGCAGCTTTACGGTGAGTGTTTTCATGGCGGCATGGTATTACGGTTCTGCGTACACTGCAATACCTGATACTGGATCCGCGCGAGATTTGCACCGGCCGTCCGCTACTTTTCTCTTTAGAGACGCACAACGAGCTTCCCCGTGTTCTCACCCCGGAACAGCATGCCGAGGCCGATGGGCGCCTGCGCGAGCCCCCGGAGCACGTGCAGCCTCTGGCGCAGGCGCCCCTC
>MERG01000215.1:5709-9043 GCA_001771985.1 Betaproteobacteria bacterium RIFCSPLOWO2_12_FULL_62_13
GGAAACCCTGCATGCGCCCGTGCACTGCCGCGAGCCGATTCAGATTGCGCACGCCATACGGTTCAGCGGCGTGCGTCTGGGAGATGCGGCCGCACAGAACCACGCGCGCGTCCTCACGCAGGTGCGCCAACGCCGCGTCCAGCGTCGGGCCGCCGACATTGTCGAAGTAGAGATCCACACCCTCGGGGCAGGCGCGTGCGATGGCGTCGGACAGATTCGTCTCCGCTTTGTAGTCGATTGCGGCGTCGGCGCCGAGCTCGTTCGCGACAAAGGCGCATTTCTCCGGCCCACCCGCGATCCCCACTACGCGGCAGCCATCGATGCGGGCGATCTGCACCGCGATCTGCCCCACTCCGCCGGCGGCAGCAGAGACGAGCACGCGATCATCCGTTCGTAATCCTCCGACATCACGCAGTCCGAAATAGGCGGTGACGGCACTCAAACCCAGCGGGCCGATCCAATCCTCGGCAGTCCCGAGCGTGAGATCGAGTTTTTGCAGGTGACGGCCCGCAATGGTCGGATGGGTCTGCCAGCCCACACGCGCCTGCACCATGTCGCCCGGGGCAAAACCCTCGTTGCGGCTCTCCAGCACGCGGGCGACGCCACCGCCGCGCATCACTTCGCCGAGTGGCAGACCCTGCTGATATCCCGTGCCCTCGCTCATCCAGGAACGCATGGCGGGATCGATGGAAAGATAGACAGTCTCCAGCAGAACCTCGCCCGGATCGGGCTTGCGCGCCGGTATGGCATCGGCGGTGAAATTCGCGGGACCCGGAATTTCGACCGGTCGTGCCGCGAGCAACAGGCGATGGTTGGTTGTGGGCATGCGATACATAGCATAACCTCGCCGACACGCGGAGCGATACTTCAGCAGACGCCGTTGAATTTCGTATCTCAGGGAGGAATCGTGATGGAAGCATTCGGCGGCAAAGGCTTCTTCGTCACCGATCCCAAGGACCTGAAGGCGGCGCTGGACGGCGCAATGAAGTTCAACGGACCGGCCCTGGTGAATGTGCAACTGTACCACGCTGCCGGCCGCAAGCCGCAGCAGTTCGCCTGGCACACGAGCTGACGGATAGGCCTAGCACCACCCGGGCACTTGACCTTGGGGCCCCTGAGAGCCGCCGAGCAGCGCAAATTGGACCGGGAATTCGGGCGAGCACTGTCGAACCAGAGTGTCGGTGTTCATGGCTTGATGGATCAGCAATGATGCTGTGGTTAGCACGGCGCTGGTTCGTGAGTTGCGCAGACCGCCGGGCTGATCGAGCAGCGCAGGGGAGTGAAATCCACGGTGGCGAAAGCCATCGTCGATTTCATCGGCGAACCGGGGCGCCCTTTTCTCTGGTGACTCTCTTTTGGGCGAGCAAGAGAGAGACACTGGGCGCCGCAAGGGGACCATATGACGTTTCAGGTGGCGGATGGCTTCGCCTACTTCTTGTGCTGCGGCTCTGCGATGAAGACCGGGATCTTCCGCGTGGTCCGCTTCTGGTATTCCGCGTACGGCGGATAGGCAGCGACGGCAACATCCCAGAGCCGTGCCCGCTCAGCCTCGTCTTCGACCTCGCGCACCCGCATCGCCTGCACCACAGTATGGTCGCGAAGCTCGACGGCCGGGTTCGCGCGCAGGTTGCGCACCCAGGCCGGGTGCGTCGGTGCCCCGCCCTGCGACCCGACAAAGACGTAGTTGGCGCCATCCTTGACGCGCATGAGCGGGATCTTCCGGATCGCGCCGGTCTTGTTGCCGGTGTGGGTCACGATGATAACCGGCAACCCGGTATCGCGCAGCGTGGTGCCTTCGGTGCCGCCGCTGCGCTCGTAAAGTTCGACCTGTTCACGCACCCAAGCCCTGGGGCTGGGAATGTACTTTGCCATGGCACCTTCCTTACTTGTTGAACGCGGCCTCCCGATCCCCCGTGACGGTGGCACGCACGACGAACAATCCGACTGCCATGCCTTACTGACCCTCGTGCAAATACCTGACAAGGTATTTGCGCCTCGAACTTCCCCTCTCCGCTCGGGAGAGGGGCATGGGGTGAGGGGGATGAGCGTCGTCAGGCATGATTAAGATGCTCATTAGTGGGCGGCTGTCACAGGTTGATGCGCCCGGAGGAAGGAGCGTACCTGGCGCACCGCCAGGGGAATCCGGTCCTTGGGCTCCTTCCACGGGAAGAGGCTCACCTCGGACTTCGGCGCGAGTAGCACGGACTCCATGGCCACAGCGTAGGGATGCGCCGGGACGTCGTCCGGCAGAATGAGTACGGGCGTCTGGCACGCGCGCACGAAATCGCGCGTCACGGTGAAGACGAAGTCGGCGTTGGAGCGGTACATCTTGTTGAGGAACTTGTCGACCATCGCCATCGTGATGTCGGGCCGGCGGGTGCACAGCGGTGGGCCCCAGCCCTTGATGTTGTTTTGGTAGAAGAGGTCGGGCATCTCCGGACGGAATCCGCTGGGCTGCGCCAGCACGGCGGCGACGATGCGGTCGGGCGCCCGCTTCAACAGGTTCCAGATGAAGGGGCCGCCGATGCAGAAGCCCATCACCATGAACTCCCCGATTCCCAGGTGATCCATCACGCCGAGCTGGTCGTCGGTGTAGGCGTCCCAGGGCCGGTCGATCTCGAGCGGGCCGGAGGACTGGCCGCCGTTGGCGTTGCGCAGGTCCGCCGCGATGCAGCGGTACTCGCCCTTGAACTCCTCGATCGCATTGAACGGCGCGTTTCCGGTGAAGTAGGAGATTGTCGAGTTCAAACCCCCGCCGGCGATGATTAACAACGGGAAGCCGGAGCCAGCTTCTTCGTAGTGGATGCGGACGTTGCCTTTTTCGTAGAACGGCATGGTAGTTTCTCCCTTTCCAGTATGGTGTCCCGGGTACGCTCGGTGAAATGTCCTTTGCCCCGGTAATCTTACATTGACCCCATCTATATACGTTACGTACGCTGGTCCGCGGCGACCGCGCTCCATTCCGCCGGCACGTCGTCGAACGACGCGACGTTCATTGCGTGCAGGCGGTGATAGACTCCGCCGCGCGCGAGCAATGACTCATGCGTGCCCTGCTCGACGATGCGGCCATCCTGCAACACGATGATGCGGTCGGCGTTGCGCACCGTCGCCAGCCGGTGCGCGATGATGAGTCCGGTGCGCCCTGCGAGCGTTTTTTCGAGGGCGGACTGGATCGCGCGCTCGGTGAAGCTGTCGACGCTGGCGGTGGCTTCATCGAGAACGAGGATGCCGGCTTCGGCAACGATCGCCCGCGCAAAGGAAAGCAGTTGCCGCTGGCCGATCGACAGGTTGACGCCGCGCTGGCCGAGCACCGTGTCGTAGCCCCGGGGCAGGC
>MERG01000216.1 GCA_001771985.1 Betaproteobacteria bacterium RIFCSPLOWO2_12_FULL_62_13
CTTCGGCCACGGTGTAGTTCTGGTGCAGCGAGGGATTGCACACGTAGCCGTTGCGCGAGCAGGCGAGCAGGACAGCAACGGCCTCCGCACGATTCGGCAGCCACACCGACACGCGCTGTCCGCGCTTGAGCCCCGCCTGATGCAGGTCGAGCGCGAGGACGTCCACCCAGCGGGCGAGCGCCGACCATGTCAGCCTGCGGCGGCTGTCGCGCAGCGCATACGCCTGGGGCCGCACCCGCGCGTGATGCCGCAGCAGCGAGTAGAGCGTGTCCTCGCGCCACACGCCGGACTCGTAATAGCGGCGCGCGATCTGCGGGTCGTGAAGGGTCAGTATCGTGCTCAATGAACCGCCCGGACGCGAAGAAAACCAGAATTATTTACCATGCAGTACGCGATGGACACCAATGCAAGGCGGTTCATATAAAAATTCGGTCGCGGTGAAAAGTCCAACGTTTTACCCCTGTTCATCGACCGAATTTTTCCGGATCGGGCTTGCGCCGTTCTCCGAAGGCTTTGCCCAGTTCCTGCGATTCCTCGCTGTCGAGGTAGAGCCGCAGCAGCAGGTCGTGCGACACGCGCGCCAGGCCCGATACTCCCCCGTGGCGCGCGGTGAACGCGGCCTTGAGCGAGGCGAGCGCGAAAGCGCCGCGCTCCGCGACTTCCAGCGCCATCTCGCGCGTTGCTTCCCTCAACTCGCCGTCCGGCACCACCTTGTTGATGAGCCCGATCGCAAGCGCCTCGCGCGCGGTGAGCTTGGGGTTGGTAAACCACAGCTCCTTCGCCTTCTTCTTGCCGACGAGGTCTTCGAGATACCACGTGCCGTAGCCCGCGTCGAAGCTTCCCATCATCGGGCCGACCTGGCGGAAGATCGCGCTCTCCTTGGCGATGGTGAGATCGCACATTACCTGCAGCACCTGCCCGCCGCCCACCGCGAACCCGTTGACCGAGGCCACGACCGGCTTCTGCAGCCGCTCGATGCTCTCGTAGATCTCGAGCGTGGGCAGCACCCCGGCGTAAAGCGTGCTGTCTTCCATTCCCTCCTTGCGCCCGCCGATGCAGAAGAACTTGTCGCCCGCGCCCGTGATCACCAGAACGCGCGTGCGCGTTTCGCGGCGGATGTCATTGATGCAGTCGCGGATCTCGTGACACATCGCCGGGGTGAACATGTTTCCGTCATGCGGGCGGTTGAGTGTCAACCAGCCGATCGGACCGTCTTCCTGGTATAGGATGTTTTCGTAGGTCATGGCGACAGATGCTCCAGTATGTTTCGTCGTGCGCGCCGGTTCACCATTTCGCGCCCGCGCCGGCGCCAGGTTCCGGATTGTGGGCTCACCGTCCAGTGCCCACCGGTCCGCCGCGAATTCTTCTTTGACGGGCAAAATGGCAGGCTCTTATACTACCTCACTCGTCTGGCGTTTGCGCGGTGCTGACGCCAGGAAGCAGGAGTCGGCGATGGAAACAAGCGGCAAGGCAAGCAACATGCGGCGTATCGGCCTCCTGGTGCCCTCTTCGAACACGACGGTGGAGCCGGAATTTTATCGCGCCCTGCCTGCGCACGTCACGCTGCATGTCGCGCGCTTGCATCTTGCGCAGATCACGCCGGAATCGATCCTCCGCATGGTGGAGGACCTCGAAGCGCAGAGCCGTAACCTCGCCTCAGCCGACGTGGATGTGATCGTGCTCGGTGCAACGGCTCCGAGCTTCCTGAAGGGCCTGGGCTATGATCGCGAAATCGCCCGGCGCATCGAGAGCAGCACCGGGAAGCGCGCAACGACCACCTCAACGGCGTTGATCGAAGCGATTCGCCATCTCGGCCTCAAGCGGATCGTGCTGGGCTCGGCGTACGACGAAAAGGTGAACGCGATCGCGCGATCCTTCCTCGAGGCCAACGGTGTCACGGTGCTCGAGGCGCACGGCTTGGGCCTTGTTGACAACCTCGCCGTGGGGCGGCTTGACGACGAGAGCGCATACGAGCTCACACGCAAGATCGACCGGCCGGACGCCGACGGCATTGTGCTCGCCTGCACCAACTGGAAGACGATGGGCGCGATCGAACGGCTCGAGATGGAACTCGGCAAGCCGGTGATTTCGACCACCCAGGTGAGCGTGTGGGCGGCGCTGCGCATTCTGGGCGAGAATGAAGGCGTGCCCGGCTACGGGCGGCTGCTGAGAGACCTCCCTTTCCCGGCGCGGGAGAGACAACTATCGACTAACCTGCCTGCGTGACATCGAAGAGCATGGCGTATGCCGCAACCACCCCGTCCGCTTCGCGTCCCCCCCTCCTTGGAAAGGAGGGGAAAAATTCTCCCCTCCTCCGATGAGGAGGGATGCCTCCACAGGAGGCGGGGTGGTGTGAATGAGTGTTACGGCGATTCGAATGCTCAATAGCGTGGGGCAACTCGGTTAAGGAGAGACGCATGTACGGTTGGCGTGGACGCATCGGTCTGCTGGTTCCCTCGATCAACACCACCATGGAGACGGAGTTCTGGCGCATCGCGCCGCAAGGCGTGTCGGTGCACAGCGCGCGCATTTCGGGCGGACGCCACGGCACCCCCGAAGAGCTGCGCAGCATGGAGAATGCGAGCAAGGCGGCTGCTCGCGATGTGGCGATGGTCGAGCCGGATGTGGTCGCTTACGGTTGCACCAGCGGCAGCTTCTTCGAGGGCCCGGAGTGGAACAAGAAGATCTGCGAGCAACTCTCCGAGATCGCCGGAGCGCCGACCGTGACCACCGCCGGAGCGATGGCGGCGTGCCTCATGGCGGGCGGCCACCGCAAGGTTGACGTGGTCACCCCCTACGTGGAACTCACCAACGAGCGCCTCAAGCAGTTCCTGCGCGCCCACGGCATCGAGGTGAACCGCCTCGGCACTTTCGACATGCTGGACATGTTCGACCACGCCAAGATTGAGCCCAGCGAGATCTACCAGAAGGTGAAGGAAACCAACAGCGCCGACACCGAGGCGATTTTCGTCGCCTGCACGCAACTGCGCGCGCTGGAGGTGGTGGATATGCTGGAGCGGGACCTGGGCAAACCGGTTTATTCAGCGGTTCAGGCGACGGCCTGGCAGGCCTACGCGGAGATGGGTGTCGATCCCCGGATCACCGACTGCGGCAGCCTGCTGCGCAAGCTTTCCGAACCCGGCGCTCTCAAGCAGCCGGTGAAACGGATGCGCAAGTCCGCGTGAAAGCGAAAGGGGATACGGAAATATTCGATGTGGTGGTGATCGGCGGCGGAGGCGCCGGCCTTGCCGCGGCCACGGAAGCGGCCCGGCTGGGGCGCAGCGTCGTGCTGCTCGAAAAAAACCCCGAACCGGGAGGCTCGACTTCCTGGTCCGTGGGCTCGGTTACCGCGACTCGCACCCCCCACCAGAAACGCGCAGGAATCAGCGATTCTCCCGACGAGCACTTCGAGGACCTCGGGCTGCACGCTGGTCCGCTGGCGCCCCGTGACAATCTCCAGCTTCGCCGCATCCTGGTCGACAACACCACGGAGATGTTCGACTGGCTGATGTCCCTGGGGGTGGTTTTCGTCGGACCGATGCCCGAGCCGCCGCACCGCCACCCGCGCATGCACAACGTGGTGCCGAATTCAAGGTCATTCGCGTATCATCTCGCCCGGCACTGCCGGCGCCTCCACGTCGACATCCGGCTCAATACGACGACCGAACGCCTGGTGCAGGAAAACGGAAGAGTGGTGGGCGTCGAAGCGCGCGAGAGCGGCGGCGGGCTGCTGCAATTTCGCGCTCGCGGCGGGGTGGTGTTGGCAAGCGGGGACTATAGCGGTGCTCCAGACCTCAAGGCGCGGTTTGCCTCACGCGATGCCGCCGAAGTCGATCCGGTCAACGCGACGAGCACCGGCGATGGGCACCGCATGGCGCTCGCGCTCGACGCCACGGTAGTCAACGGCGACATCATGCGCGGGCCGATGCTGCGGTTTATTCCGCCGGCGCGCGCGAGCCTCGTTCAGAAGCTGCCGCCGATCAGACCGATCGCGCGGCTCATCGCGTGGTCGATGTCGGCCCTGCCTCAGTGGATACTGCGGCCCTTCCTGATGAGCTTTCTCACGACGGTGCTAAGGCCCGAGCCCAAGTTATTTGCGGAGGGCGCGATACTCGTCAACAGCTTGGGCGAGCGCTTTACCGATGAGCTCGGGGAAGCCGCATACGACGTCGCCAAGCAGCCCGGGCGCATCGCGTATGTCCTGTTCGACGGGGTGATCGCCGCGAAATTTACCGGCTGGCCCCACTACATTTCGACCGCACCCGGCGTGGCGTATGCCTACCTCGACGACTACCGCCGCAACCGCAGGGACATCTATCACCGGGCCGATAGCCTCGAGGCGCTCGCCCGATCCTTGGGCGTCCCGGCCGACCAGCTCGCGAAGTCGGTGGCTGCCTACAACGCCGGTGGTCGCGGCAGCCGCCCGGCATTGGCGCAAGGGCCCTACTACGCGCTCGGGCCGGTCAAGAGCTACGTTGTATTTACCGACGGCGGGCTCAAGGTCAACGAGCGGCTTGAGGTCGTTCGATCGGATGGATCCGTGATCCCGGGCCTCTTTGCGGCCGGATCCGCAGGGCAAGGTGGGGTCATACTCGAGGGCCACGGCCATCACCTCGGATGGGCCTTCATCTCGGGGCGCATCGCCGGACGAAATGCCGCGCTCGCGGTGCCGCCGCGCAAATCAGTAATCAAGGGATTGAGTGATTGAGTAACTGAGTGACTGCGTCGTTGAGCTGCGGAATCACCTAATCACGGAATCACTTAATCACCAACTCGGGTTAGAGAATGATCTTCATGTCTCAGAGTGGCCTCATCGATCCCGCGCGCGCAGCGGAATGGGATGCGTGGTACGTCGAGCACCTGCGCATCATGTTGACCGTATCGGGGATTTATTCCGCGCAGCGCTTCAAGACGGATTCGCCCGGCTATCCGCCCTCGCTCGCCATGTACAGCATCGCGGGAGCGGAGGTGTTCGACGGTCTTTATTACCGCAGCGTGCGCGGAATGGGCGAGTGGATGCCGCTGATCGACCGCCGCTATTATCAGCGCAATCTTTTTTCAGGGATGGCGCGTGCGCCGGCAGTGGCTTCCGATGCGGTTTTGCTTCTCGCCGACCGCGAACAGGAGGATGCCGCGCTCGCCGATCTCAGCCTCACCTGGCTTACCTGCGTAGGGATCGATCGTTCCACGCTTCTGCGTGGCATCGCGGTGGTGACGATAACGCCGGCGGCGCGGCCGGGCCTGGCGATTTACCGGCCGGTGATTGATTACATGATTTCGGCCTGAGCGCGTGCGGCGGGTTCCACTGTCTGGATCGGGTTGTGGGATCGCCGTAACTGGAACTCGTTTCAAAAATCCGTTCGCAATGTTTTGTATTCTGTTCCTGATGAGACATAATAATGGATCAGGCGCGCCGCTTCGGTTTTGATGAGCGCGCCGGCAGTCGCGAAATGTTCGCGCAAGTGTTTGCCACCTGTAGCGAGCAGCGCGTCATTCCCCGAGGAGAGGAGGAGCACATGAAACAGAGCGTTGCGAGAGCAGTATCTGCCGCGGTTGTGGTATTGGCCGGGGCCGTGGTTACCCAGCCGGCCGCCGCGCAAAGCGGGTATCCGAGCAAGCCGATACGGTGGATCGTGCCATGGCCGCCGGGCGGCGGCGCCGATGTGCTGTCGCGTATGTTGAGCCCGAAGCTTTCCGAGGCGCTCAAGCAGCAGATCATGATCGACAATCGCGGCGGTGCGGCCGGCAACATCGGAGCGGAGTTGGCGGCCAAGTCGCCTCCCGACGGTTACACCATTGTGTTTGCATACTCCGGCACGCACGCGATCAACCCCAGCATCTATCGCAGGATGCCGTTCAAGGAAAGCGACTTCGCGCCGATCATCTGGCTGTCTTCGGTGCCGCAGGTGCTGGTGGTGCATCCTTCCCTGCCCGCGAAAAGCGTGAAGGAGGTGATCGCGCTGGCGAAGAAGCGCCCAGGGCAGCTCACCTACGGCTCGAGCGGCAGCGGGGCGTTCAACCATCTCACGGGCGCGCTGTTCGCGAGCATGGCGAAGATCGACATCGTGCACGTGCCATACAAAGGCGGCGGCCCGGCAGCGGTGGCGCTGCTCTCGGGCGAGATCACGATGATCCTCGGGGAGCCCGCCTCCATCGTCGGCTTCGTGAAGGCGGGCAAGGTGCGGGCGCTGGCGGTCACCGGCGAGAAGCGTGCGCTGGGCATGCCGGAGCTGCCGACGATGGCGGAAGCGGGCGTTTCCGGCTACGCGGCCACGTCCTGGAACGGCATGCTCGCGCCGGCCGGCACCCCGGTGGATATCATCAAGAGGCTCAACGCCGAATTCAACCGGATGATCGCCGAACCCGACATGAAGAAGCGAATGC
The DNA here is from genome assembly GCA_001771985.1 of Betaproteobacteria bacterium RIFCSPLOWO2_12_FULL_62_13. Classification (GTDB taxonomy): domain Bacteria; phylum Pseudomonadota; class Gammaproteobacteria; order Burkholderiales; family SG8-41; genus DSOT01. The sequence continues at coordinate 6,385 of MERG01000216.1, forward strand.
TCAATAACGGCTATGAGCCGGTCGGCGGACCGTCGGAGAAATTCAGCGAACTGATTCACGCCGAGATCGCGAAGTGGGCACCGGTCGTCGTGGCCGCGGGCGTCAAGGTGGATTGAAGAGCGTAAGGAGCGAGGAGTGAGGAGTGAGGAGTGAGGAGTGAGGCGAAAACACCTCGTTACCCTCTCACGGTGTTTGGAGACGTAGGCCGGGGTGCAACGCTCCCCGGCATCGGAGGGCGTCAGGTAGCCGCTTGGGCGGCAACCTGACCTACCCGTGCTTGACCAGTGGCAGGGCGCGGAGCGGCGCCCGGAACAATTGGGGAGGTTGCGTTGACGCGGATGGGATTGCTGGTTGCCGGATTCAATTTCGCCGGCGCGGCTGAGGACGAGTTCAACGACTGGTATGACACGGAGCACATTCCGGAGCGCCGGCGTGTCAAGGGTTTTATCAATGCCGAGCGCTGGCTGGGCGCCGACGATTCCAAGGTATCAATCGCAACCTACGACCTGGAGTCGCCCGACGTGCTGCAAAGCGCCGCGTATCGCGCGATTGCGGGCGCCAATCTGTCGCCGTGGTCGAAACGGGTTGCCGGCAAGTGCCAGCGTATCTGTCGTTTTGAGGCCGAGCAGATCCTGCCGGGCAATGAGGCCGCGCCGGATGAGGCAGGCGGCATGCTTCTGTTTGCAATGAACGTGTCTCCCGAGGCTGAAGCGGAATTCAACGAGTGGTACGCGACCGAGCACATTCCCCGGTTGTCGCGGGTGCCCGGCTGTCTGTCGGCGCGTCGCTTTCGGGTAACCAGCGGGAAACAGCGCTATGTCGCGCTGTATCATCTCGCCTCGCCCGAGGTCGTTGCATCCAAGGCATGGGAGGAAGCGGCGATCACGCCATGGACGCTGAAGGTGCGGCCTTCCACCTCGGATCGGCTCCGCATCGTGCTCCGCCGTTACCAGCGGTAAATTGACCTGTGCCGCGGGCTGGGTCGCGCAGGTGGTCAACCGGACTGCCCGACCGAGCGTTATGAAAACATCCGGAACTGCCGGATGGTGAAAGATTCGATGCTAAATCATAGGAGATGAAGATGAGCAAATTGCTGTCCACGCTGATCGCAGTGGCCTTCGCTCTGGCTTCTGCCACCGCTGCGGCGCAAGCGACAAAGCCGGCCCCAGCCACGCCCGCAACTCCGGCGCAACCGGCGGCTCCGGCGAAGGGCGACGCTGCGAAGGCAACGCCTGCGACTCCGGCGCAAGCGGCGACCCCGGCGAAGGGTGAAACCGCAAAGGCGACGCCCGCGACCCCTGCGCAACGGGCCACACCGGCCCAGCCCGACAAGCCCACGGTTGCCAAGAGCAAACGCAAATCCAAGGCCAAGGCCACGGGCAAGAGCAAAGGCAAAGCCAAAGCGAAGGGCAAGCCCAAGAAAGGTGAGATGTCCGAAACGACGAAGTAATCGTTCGCGCCTGCGACTTATCCGTTGCTGGCGGTCGATTTTGAGAAAGGCGGCGATAAGCCGCCTTTTTTCTGCATGCGAGGCGAGAGACCCCGCTGTGGCGTGCATGGTTTTTTTTGCAAAGAACAATTAGTCGGGCGAAACACAAAGCAAAAGCGCAGCCGCTACTCTTCACCGGAACTTCCGGGCCTGCATGGTGTCGCGTACGTAAAGGCGGTTCCGAGGAGCGACAATAGCGAGGATCCATAATGGATGGAGGAGGAAGTTATGCGACCATTGGTTGTTTTTTTGCTCGCAGGTTTCACATTTGCTGCCGGTGTCCAAGCTTGGGCGCAACAATATCCAAACCGGCCGATCCGGCTGCTTGTCGCCTACCCGCCTGGCGGCGGCTCCGACACGCTCGCACGAATCATCGCGCCGAAATTGACCGAAACCGTAGGGCAGCATGTTGTCGTGGACAATCGCCCCGGCGCCGCGGGTAACATTGCGACGGAGATCGCCGCCAGAGCTCAGCCCGATGGCTATACGCTGCTGTGGGGATTTAGCACGCCGCTCGTCGTCAATCCCAGCCTGTACAAGAAACTGCCATTCGATACCGAGAAGGATTTCGCACCGATATCGCTGCTCGCGGC
>MERG01000217.1 GCA_001771985.1 Betaproteobacteria bacterium RIFCSPLOWO2_12_FULL_62_13
TCGAACATACCGGTGCACGCGAGGACGCGCTCCTCCGGCGCCATGCGTGCAAAACGCTCCTGCACGAGTCTGCGAAATTCAGGGGCGGTGTCCTGCATCAAGGGTATTCCGTAGCAATTCCGCGACCGACAGTTCGGGTGCCCTGCGCTCAAGATACGTCCGATCGGCGCCGCCCGCAAGAAGCGACTGCACGTCCCGGATCTGCATCTCTGACCCGGAATCCTTGGGCCACGCAAGCTTGGAAAGGATCAGCTCTTCCCGGCTGACGACCCATTCCGCCTCGCGTCGCGTGCGCTGACTTGGCCGGAATGACGGCGCTCATTTTTGCGACCGCAGATTTTGCTTGCCAAGGAGCGCTATAGCGCCCATACTCCGCCCCGTCGATTGGTTATCGGCGGTCCTCCCGCATCCGTTCCGGGTGCTTCTCGATCTTCCCCCGATGGGTCATTTGATGCCGCTGCACAATGCCGTGCGCGGCGAAGGTTCATTCACTGGAATTTCACGTTTATGTCCATAATCGGTACTGTAAAGTTTTTCAACCCCACCAAGGGCTTCGGCTTCATTGCTCCGCAGGATGGCTCCAAGGATGTTTTCGTGCACATCTCGGCCGTCGAACGCGCAGGCCTGTCCACGCTCGCCGAAAATCAGAAGGTCTCGTTCGAATTGGAGCGCGGCATCAACGGCAAGGTCTCCGCGACCAATCTCAAAGCGCTCTGATGGCGAAAGAGGAAATGATCGCGTTCGAGGGCGTCGTCGACGAAGTGCTGCCTAATACCATGTTCCGCATATCGCTCGAGAACGGGGCCGAAGTGACGGCCTACGCATCGGGCAAGATCCGCAAGCACCGTATCCGCATCCTCGCCGGCGACCGCGTCACCCTGGAGATGTCGCCTTACGATCTCACCAAGGGCCGGATCAGCTTTCGCCACAAGGACGAGCGCGCCGCCCCGCCGATGGCCCGACGGCCCGCCCAATTCCGGAAGCGATAAATGCGGCGGGGTACGGAGCGTCCACCCTTCGACAGGCTCAGGGCGAGCGGTCCTCCACAGGGCGCCGTTCGTGGTGAGCTCGTCGAACCGTGACCGGATTGGATTCATTTGTTAAGCATTCTGTATTCCAAATGACGACAGGAAGCGACATGGAATGGTGGGGCTTCAGCAGCGCGCACGGCTGGGTGGTTCTCGATCGCAGCATTCCGTCCAATCGGCCGGGAATCAAAGAAGACCTCCTGTTTTTTCGCTGCAGGGATTCAACGACCTTTACCGAGACGCGGGAAAAGTGGAATCCGCCTCTGTACCGGTTCGCTCCGAATTACATACGCGCGCTCGAGGGGTCCGACGCCACTCAGGCGACTGCCGAGCTGGAAGTATTCCAGTCGCTTTGGCTCGAGTCGCAACGGCAAATGCAGCGCGAACTCCGTGAATCCGCGCAACGGGCGGAAGCCGCGCGCATCGAAGAGGAAAAGAAACGGAAAGCGGCCGAGCGGAAAGCGAAGAAGGAGAGCGTAGCGCCGCAGCCATCAGCCGCAGACGCGGGAAGTACATCGCCCCGCCCATCGTGACGCCGTGGCTGCCGACGTTGCGTGCGCGGCAAGCACGACGTAGACGTCGAGGTGCTTTTCCAACTGCGTGAGCGGCTCCCGCCCGCGCGCGAGGCGGTGGATATATGTCGCCCCTTCCCGCTTGACCTCTCACTCCCACCCCCGGATCAAGTCCGGGGCGACGCCTACTGAGCCTCCTGCATCGAAGGTGGAACGAACTTTTTCCGCGCTGCTGCATGCGCGCGCGGGAGTGGGTTGTCAGCAATAGGGAGGGAACATTCATGTGGAGCGGTAGTCGCGGCGGAGGAAGGCGCAAGGTGGGCGGTGCCCACCCTACAGTCTTGCGTCACCCTTTCTCGTCACCCTCTTTCGTCACTTCCCGGGCTGAAGAACGTCTTCCAGCCAGTCCCACATGTAGGCGGTGCCGATGCTCACATTGTCCACCTGGCAATGGTGATAGCCGCCCTCCTCGCGCGTGAAGATTTTCAGCTCCTTGCGCGCCGAGCCCGCCGCTTCGATCATGTTCTTCGCGTGCTCGAAGGGCGCCTGCTGATCGCCTTCGCCATGCACGAGCAGGTAGGGGCAGCGCATCTTCTGGATCACGCCATCGAGCTTGAAGCCTTCGAGCTTGCGGAACGCCTGTTCCTTGGTCTTCACGCCGAAGACCCACAGCAAGTGCTCCCACGGCACCGACAGCGACAGAATCTCGCCGCGCTCGATGCGCGCGAGGCGCTGCTTCCATTTGGTGCGGTAGTCCCATTCCGGGCCCCATGAGATGCAGCACGCGAACCGGGGGTCCATCGATGCCGCGCGCGGCGCGTAGTAGCCGCCCAGGCTCAGGGCCATGATGCCGATGCGCCCGGGATCGAATTCAGGCCGGCTCGCGAGATAATCGTACGCGGCGCCCGCGTGCCGCTCGGTCTCGTGATGCAGCGTGAGGCCGCGGAAGCGGATCGATTCGCCGTTGCCCGGCCCGTCGAGAATCAGGCACGAGATGCCGCGCGCGGCGAGATCGGGAACACCCCTGAAGTACTGGATTTCCTTGGTCACGTCGAAGCCGTCGAGAAACAGCATCACCGGCCCCTTGCCCGCTCGGCCCGGTACCGGATCGGCGTGAACGATGACACCCGGCAGGCTCGTCCCTTCGTACGGCACCTCGACGTGCTCGATGCGCGGGCGCCGGATGCAGCCCGCCGCCTTCCTGAACGCTTCGACGCCGCGCCGGTAAGCCGCCTGGCTCTCGTCGTTCTTCGGCTGCACGAAGCGCTCGCCTACGTGGTAATAGTGCGCGGCGCGGAAGAGATAAGCGGCGGCGGAAATCTTGTGCCCCTTCGCGGCGCTCTCTTCGCCGATTCGCTCGAGTCGCTCCGCCTCGCCCGCCCACTCGCGGAACCAGGACTTGTCGTCGCCGACGGAGTTTTTCAAGCGCAGCCCGATGCGGTGAATTTCATCGATCTCGGCTCCGCCCCACGGCGCGCCGCCCAGCGCGATCAGCACGCCGTGCGACCAGCGGTAGTTATCCGGGAAATATGAGAAAGAGAGGTCTCCTTCAGGCAGTCTTGAGCCGGCCATTTATCTTCGCTTCATCCTTCATCCTTGCCTACAGCCTGGTTATCCCCGACTCCAGAATGATCTTCCTGAATTTTTCCAGGTCCGTCTTCACCACCTGCGCAAATTCCTCGGGCATGTTGCCCACGATCACGAGTCCCAACTGCGCAAACCGCTCCTTCACTTCCGGCGCGTTGAGCGCATCGCGCACGGCCTTGTTCAGCGCCCGCACCGTGCGGTTCGGTGTCTTCGCCGGTGCGAAAAGCCCGTTCCAGAACTGGAAGTCGTAACCGGCAACGCCCTGCTCCGCGACAGTCCGCACATTGGGCAGCAGCGGATGCCGTTTGGAGCTCGTGATGCCGTACGCTTTCATCCGCCCCGACTTGATATGCGCCGCGCTCGCGAGCGGCGTGAGAAGCGAAAGCTGCGACTCGCCCGCAACCACGGCCATCTCAGACGGCGAACTCCCCTTGTAGGGCACGTTGTTCATCTTGATGCCGAGCCGCGCCCACAGCGCATCGCCGGCGAGCTGTCCGGTGGCGCCCGCTATCGCGATGTTGGTCTTGCCGGGATTGTTCGTTGCGTGCGCCGCGAGATCCTGCACCGTCGCGCCCGGCAGCCTGGGATTTGCCGCCAGCACCATGCCGGTCGTCGAGAATTGGCTGATCGGCACGAAATCCCGTATCGGGTCGTACGGGAGCTTGAGGTAAAGCGTCGCGTTCACCGCATGCGTGCCGCTGTTTCCGACGCAGACCGTGGCGCCGTCCGGCTCCGCCTTGGAGCAGATCTCCGTCGCGAGCAGGCCATTGGCGCTCGGCCGGTTGTCGACAATCAGCGTCTTCGCGAGCGACTCGCTCATCTTCGGCGTGAGCAGCCGCCCCTGCACGTCGGACGGCCCGCCCGGCGACGATGCCACCAGCACGCGCACGGGCCGCTGGGTCTGCGCAGTCGCGGACGCGGATACGACGGCGACCGCCACCGCTACGACACACATCCAGACGTTCTTGAGCATCGTTCCTCCTCCTTCGCGATCCATCGCGGTTTTCACCGCCATTATAGTGTGAGTAGCGGGTGACCGCTGACGAGATTCGGGTGACGAGAAGGGGTGACGGAAGGACGAAGGCGGAAGGATGAAGGCGGAAGGATGAAGGACGAGGCAGTCCCGTTCGTCCCGAGCGTAGGAGCGAAGCGACGGAGTCCAGGGATGATCGGGGACGAAGACCAAGCATGTCCCGAGCGTAGTCGAGGGGCCTGTCCTGAGATAGTCGAAGGGCGAGGACGGCCCGTTCGCAGGGACCGTTCGACAAGCTCAGGGCGAACGGACCGCTAAACTCGGCAACTTCTCGGATAGCGGATGCCGGATGCGATACCATTGCGGGCAGAAGCGTTCCTAATAAATCGAATCCCGAGCTCTTGTCCCGCCTCGCATCGACATTCGCCGCGCTCCGCCATCGCGACTTCCGCCGCTTGTGGGTGGTGACGTTCTGTTCCACCGCCGGCCAGTGGATACAGCAGGCGACACTCGGCTGGGTGGTGTACGACCTGACGCACTCCGGTTCCCTGCTGGGCGCCGTGCTCGCGATGCGCGCGATACCGATGCTGTTGCTCGCACCGGTATCGGGTGTGGTCGCGGACCGCTTCAACCGCAGGCGCGCGCTCGCCGCAAGCCAGCTCGTGGTGGTCGCCATCTCGTTCGCGCTGGCCGCCGCGCTCGCGCTGGAGCGGGTGCGCGTCTGGCATCTGTTCACCTTCACGCTGCTCGCGGGCGTCGGCATGGTGTTCGACCGCACCCTGCGCAACACCCTGGTTTTCAGCGTGGTGCCGCGTGCGGATGTCGCCAACGCGGTCGCACTGAACAGCATTGCGTTCAGCCTCATGCGCACCGTGGGGCCCGCCGCGGCCGGGTTCCTGATCGCCTGGATCGGCGCGGAGTGGAATTTCACCCTGCAGGGACTGCTCTACCTCGGCGTCGCGGTCATCGCGCTCATCATCAACACTCCATACGAGGACGTGCGCCGCGCGGCGCACGCCACGGCGTGGGCCGACATGAAAGAGGGACTGCGTTTCGCCGCGACCGATCCGGTCGCGCGCATGATGGTGTTGCTGGGCCTGGTGCCCGCGCTCCTGCTGATCCCGTCGTTCAGCGCGTTGATGCCGGTTTTCGCCGTGAAGGTGTTCGCGGCCGGCCCCGAGGGCCTGGGGCTGCTGCTCTCGGCCGTCGGGGCAGGCGGTGTGCTGGGCGGAGTGGCCGCCGTGTGGGCTGCCCGTTTCGATCGGGTGGGACTCACGCAGGCACTCGCGCTGCTCGCGTTTGCCGCCTCGCTCATCGGCTTTGCGTTGAGCCCCAACATCGCCGTTGCGTCGGTATTCCTGATGGGCGCGGGAATGGCCGAGATGGTTCATATGAGCAGCAACGTGACGGCGTTGCAGATGTGTGCGCCGCAGCACATGCGCGGCCGCGTGTCGAGCCTGCTGCCGATGTTCCCGGCCTTGATGGCGCTGGGGTCGCTCACCTCCGGAATCGGCGCCGATCTCCTCGGCGCCCCGGCGCTGGTGACACTGCTGGCTCTCGTTGCCGCGGGCGCGGTCG
>MERG01000218.1 GCA_001771985.1 Betaproteobacteria bacterium RIFCSPLOWO2_12_FULL_62_13
CTTCGCAAGTATGCCGATTTGGAAATGCTCGCGTAAATTTTGCAAAGGCGCGATTGGTGATTCGTGACCCGTGACCCGTGACTCGTGACTGGTGATTCGTGACCCGTGAGCGGTGATGGGTGATGAGTAATGGGTGATGAGTGATGGGTTTTTCGCATTTCCCATCTCCCATTACCCATTACCCATTTGCAAGGAGATTCCCGTGAACAAACGTGTAGAAATCGATATCACCGACGAAGCCGCCGAGGGCAGGATTACGGACGAGTCGCTTGCCGCGGCACGCGCGCTGATCGGCTGCAAGCTGCGCCCCGAGCAGTACCTGCGTGATGCGAGCGTCGATTCCATCATCATCTTCGGCAACGGCATCGGCGATCTGAATCCGCTGTTCCGTGACCAGGAGTACGCGCGCTGGACGCGCTTCGGTGGCATCATCGCGCATCCGTGCTTTCCGTGGACGCACCACTGGCCGGGGCGCTCCTATTGGGGCCTGCCCGGGGTGCATGGATTCGGCGTCGCCATCGACTGCGAGTTCTATCGCAACGTTCGCCCCGGAGATCGCGTCAACATCTGGAACCGCGTACTCGGTGTCCAGGAAAAGCCCTCGAAATTCTCGGGCCGCATGGTCATGCAGTACCTCGACTCGACCTACACCAACCAGCGCGACGAGGTGCTGTGCCGCGCGCTGGGGCTCACTGCACGTCATGAGCGCAAAGCCTCGCGCGAAAAAGGCAAGTACAAGGAAATCAAGACGCATGCGTACACGCCCGAGGAACGCGCGCGGATCGACGAAATGGTGCTCACGGAGCCCTCCCGCATACGTGGCGCCGAGACCCGTTACTGGGACGACGTCAACGTCGGCGACCAGATCGACGAGATCGCGCGGGGACCGCTCTCGATGTCGGACACGATGGCCTTCGTCATCGCGTCCGGCCGGGGAGCGGCGCACGGCGCGTTGCTGCGCCACGCCGCCAAGCACCCCAAACATTACATCCGCAACAAACAGGCGGGTGGAGGCGTCGAGTACACCGGCATCGGCCACCATCGCGAGGACTTCGCCAAGGAAGTCGGTGTGCCGGGTATGTACGACTACCTCCCGCAGCGCGCCTGCTGGTTCGCCACCGCCATCACCAACTGGATGGGCGACGATGCGGTGCTCAAGCGCCTGCGCATGGAGGCGCGCATGTTCAACTGCCAGGGCGACACCACCTTCATCGGGGGCACGGTCGTGAAGAAGTACGTGAAAGACCGCGGCGCGCTCGTCGACATCGAGATGAAGGGCGTGAACCAGCGGGGCGATTTGACTTCGCCCGGTTTCGCCACCGTGATGCTGCCCTCGCGCGACATCAACACCAGGATTCCGATCGACGGCACTGTGGTCGACCTCGACCTGCCGCCGGTGCGCTGAAGGAGGCTTGCGTCATGACGACCGCCTCGATCTACCTCGTACTCGACATGATCAACGATCTCGTCCACGAGGACGGGCCCAACGGCAAGAAAGGTTACGGGCCTATTCTCGCCAGGCGCAACACCATCGCCAATACCGCTGAGGCCCTGCGCAAGGCGCGTGCGGCGGGAACAGGAATCGGCTATGTCCGAGTCGGGTTCTCTCCCGACTACCGCGAGTGTCCGCCCACCTCCAGATTGTTTCAGGGTGCAAAGAAGGCGGGGCTGTTCAAGCTCGGCACCTGGGGCACCGAGGTTCATCCGGCACTGAAGCCCGGGCCCGGAGATTACGATATCGTGAAGCACCGCGTGAGCCCCTTTTACGCCACGAGTCTGGAAGCGATTCTTGGAGCGAATGGCGTGCGCCGGATCTACATCTCGGGCGTGTCGACCAGCGGCGCCGTGCTCTCCGCGGCAAAGGAAGGACACGACCGCGACTACGAGATGGTGGTGCTGGAAGATTGCTGCTGCGCGCTCACCGAAGAACAACACCAGGCGGTGATCGAGCAGATGCAGCGCATCGCCGTGATCACCACGTCGAAGGAAGTCCGGTTTGGCTGAGCATCTCCAGACCCTCGGGCTTGAGCGTTCGGAGGACGGCCTCGTTGTAGTGACCTTGAACCGGCCCGAGGTGCGCAATGCGCTCAATACGCAAATGGGCATGGAGCTGCGGCGGCTGTTCGCGCCGCTCGCGTTCGAGCCGCAGGACGTTCGCTGTATCGTGATCACCGGCGCGGGCGACAAGGCGTTCTGCGCCGGCGGCGACCTCAAGGAGCGCAACGGAATGACCGACACCCAGTGGCGCACGCAGCACGCGATCTTCGAGGAAGCGTTCTACGCGGTCATGGGCTGCACCGTTCCGGTGATCGCCGCGGTCAACGGCGCCGCCTATGGCGGAGGCTGCGAGCTCGCCCTCGCGTGCGATTTCATCTATGCCGCAAGAGAGGCCTGCTTCGCGTTGAGCGAGACCACGCTCGGCATCATGCCGGGTTGCGGCGGGACACAGAACCTGCCGCGCGCCGTGGGCGAGCGGCGGGCCAAGGAATTGATCATGACCGGCCGGCCCTTCTCCGCCGCCGAAGCGCTGCAGTGGGGCATGGTGAACCGGGTGGTCGAGGCGTCCGAGCTGCTCCCCCGGACGCTCGAGGTCGCGCGCACCCTCTGCGCGAACGCGCCGATCTCCGTGCGTCAAGCGAAGAAAGCGATCCACCATGGCTTGGACGTCGGTCTGCGCACGGGTCTCGCCTTCGAGATCGAGGCATACAACCGGACGGTGGGCACCGAGGACCGGCTGGAGGGCGTCCGCGCTTTCGGCGAGAAGCGCAGACCGCGGTTCTCGGGCAAGTGAGTCGAGCGGGCAGCGGCCGCAACGGAGACGAGAACGCACATGGTGGAAGTGTTCGTGCACGAGGTGGGGCGAGCGGCTTCAACAGGGGGGGAGAATATGGTTACGACTACCGGGATAAGCGTGCCAACCATTCCAGGGCCGGATTCGAACACCACGCAGCCGAGTCTCACGGTTCCGAAGGGTGCTTGCGATTGCCACGCGCACATCTTCGGCCCGCAAATCCGGTATCCTTATCATCGAATGAATAGCAAGGATTTGATCAGCGTCGAGCCCATGCTCCAGGAGCTGCCCGTGGACGTGGTGATCGACCATATGGGGCAGGTTCCGGTAGAGCCGGGCCTCGGGGGACGAGCATTCCGCACGATACTGCGACTGGTGAAGAGCGGAAAATGCTGGGTGAAACTGTCGGCTCCAATGCGGATGTCCAATAAGGAGAAAATGATGCCAGTCATACTGCGTATAGCGAAATGTGCCGTCGTGGCGCTACTACTGCAAAGCGGTCTTGCGGCAGCGCAGAGCTATCCTTCGGGACCGCTCCGCATGATCGTTCCTTTCCCGCCGGGTGGCGGCACCGATACACTTGCGCGCATCATCGCGCAGAAGCTGAACGAGGCATGGGGCCAGCCTGTCGTGGTGGACAACCGGGGCGGCGCGAACGGCACGATCGGCGCTGCCCTGGCAGCCAGGGCCGATCCGGATGGGCACACGATGCTGATCGCGGTGAGCGGTTTTGCAGCAAACCCCAGCATCTACAAGAACCTTCCGTTCGACTCGATCCGGGATCTTGCGCCGGTGACGCAATTTGCGTCTAATCCCTCGGTGCTTGCGATCCACCCCTCCTTGCCAGTCAGGACGGTGAAGGAATTGATCGCCTTCGTGAAAGCGCGGCCGAATGAGGTCGATTACGCCAGCTCCGGAAATGGTTCGCCGCCGCACCTGAATGCCGAGATGTTCAAGCTCATGACCGCCACCCGCATGACGCACGTCCCCTACAAAGGCGGCGGACCCGCGACGGTCGCCGTGGTTGCCGGCGAAGTGCCTGTTTATTTCATGGCCCCGCCGCAGGCAGCACCGTTTCTGAAGTCGGGCCGCTTGCGCGCTCTCGCTGTAACGAGCGAAAAGCGCGACCCCGGGTTTCCGGATCTCCCGACGGTCGCGGAAGCAGGAGTGCCGGGATTTGCCATGACCAACTGGTACGGGTTGTTTGTGCCGGCCGGGACGCCCGACGCCGCCTTGAGAAAACTTCACGCCGAGATGGTTCGTATCGTAAATCTTCCGGACGTCAAGGCCCGCCTGGCGCGCGTTGGCAACACGGTAGTCGGCAGCACGCCAGAGGAGTTTGCTGCTTTCCTCAAGGCTGAGATAGCCAGGATTGCCCGCGTCGTGAAGGCGGCGGGCATTACGGCCAGCAATTAGCAGCCTGTCGAGCTTAAGGAAGCTCTGATTAACGTATTTTGGCGCACGACACCGCAAGGACAAGTACCCGCAACACGTTGATTTGCATCGCCCTCGCTCGCCCGAGCTGCGCTCGCTCGCGACACAACTCGCGGTTTTTCAGAGTGTCCCTAACAGTACGAACAGGCTGCTTAGAAGTTTGTCGGGGCTGAGTCCGACAAACTCCTCGCTACAAATTCTTGACGCGCAAACCCGCTGCGGTGAACCCGCCGTCCACCGATATCGTTTGCCCGGTGAGATAGCTCGCTTCGTCCGAGGCAAGAAATAAAGCGACGGCAGCGACTTCTTGCGGCTCGCCATAGCGGGCGAGCGGAATGGCGCGGTGCCAAGCGTTGCGTCTTTCTTCGGTATGCTGCACGCGGTTGCGCGGCACGTCGATGGCGCCGGGGGCGATGGCGTTCACCGTGATGCTGTGCTGCGCGAGGTCGATGGCCATGACACGCGTCATCGCGATGATGCCCCCTTTGGACGCAGCGTAAGCAGCCCGGCCGCTGCTGCCCAGCAGCCCGGAATGGGACGCAAAGTTGACGATACGCCCGCCGCCGAGCTTCACCATGTCGCGGGCGGCGGCCTGCGCGCATAGAAAGGTGCCCACGACATTCACATCGAGCATGGTGCGCAGCGTCTCCAGCGGCGTGTCGAGGAAATGCTTCTGCGCGCCCAGCCCGGCGTTGTTGATCAGGACGTGGGCGGGCCCGAATTCTTTGCGCGAGAACACGAACAAAGCTTCGACCTGCCGGGGCTCGCGTATGTCCACCTGGAACGCCAGTGCCTTGCCTCCGGCAGCCACGATTTCCGAGCAGACCGTTCGTGCCGAGGGTTCGTCGCGGTCGGCGAGCACAACCGCGCCGCCTTCCTGTGCCAGACGGCGCGCCGTGGCGGCGCCTATGCCGGTGCCGCTGCCGGTGACTATGACGACCTTGTTCAGGAATCGATTACTCATGGCGGTGACTTCCATGTGGTGAGGGGAACGTCTTCGCGCTGATGGCGCCTTGTTTGCGAAGTTGCGCGCGAGATTGACGAGATTTCAAATTACTCCGCGAGTTTACAATAAATCGATCCAGCCGCTGACTCTTGTCTCCAGGAAAGCAAGGTTGCCCCGGGACTGCTGCTCGCGCATCTTTTTCCACGCGGGTTTCTTGGAACCATAAGCAAAAGCGCATATAAACCCGCACACAACATATGCCCCGACACGCTTCGGCGTTGACATTGACACTCGGCAACTGCCGTTATACGCTCTTTTGCCCACAAGATTCCTGCGCCCGAGAGGAGTGAATAATTCATGGCCGGTTACCCGAAAATCCTGCATACGGAAGAAGGCATGCGCGACGGGTTACAAATTGAAAACCCGGATATTCCCGTGGAAGACAAAGTCCGTCTTCTTGACGCGCTCTCGGAGACCGGCCTCAAGGAAATCTCCGTTGGCTCCTTTGTGAGCCCCAAGTGGACGCCCCAGATGGCATGCGTGGACGATCTCGTGCGCGGCTTTCACCCCAAGCCCGGGGTTCGATATACATACACCGCGCTGAACGACAATGGTCTTGAACGCGCGCGCGCATTCACCCCTCCGCTCAGCGAGCGGGTTCAGGATTACTCGACCAGGATGGACATGTGCGACGT
>MERG01000219.1:0-488 GCA_001771985.1 Betaproteobacteria bacterium RIFCSPLOWO2_12_FULL_62_13
CGCTCTACCGCGAGCAGCCGGAGCGCGTCGAGGTGCTGCGGGGGCGCTACAGCGCGGTGGAAGAGGAGCTGATGCAGTGGCTTGCGCGCTGGGAAGAACTCGATGCGCGGCAGAAGGCGGCGCAGCGCGGCGCGCTGTAGAATCGCTAAAGGGGAATGAGCAATGAGACACTTTCTGTCATTCCCGTTGCTCGCGGCAATGACCCTCTTAACATGGACCAACGGTTCCGGTTGTTGATTAAGCGCGTGAGAGACGAGACCCCGGAAAACGCCGAAGCGCCAGTCATTCTTGAATGATCTCTGATCACTCCTTTCCAGCATGAGCGATTTCTGGGCAAACTGTGGCTTCAGTCTGCTGAAACGCAGCGGCGACGGGCGGCTGATCGTCACCGATGACTACCTGCGTGCCTACTATCTGCGGCCGGAGCTTGCGCCGGCGCCCGAGTCGTGCGACCGCGAGCGCGCGCTGCACGCCTCGCTGCTCGACGA
>MERG01000219.1:525-9268 GCA_001771985.1 Betaproteobacteria bacterium RIFCSPLOWO2_12_FULL_62_13
ATCGCCGATGAAGACGCGCGGGAGAACTACCGGGTGATGCTGCGGTTCCAGCGCCAACTGCTGGCGGCGCCGACGCTTGAGGCCTTCTATTTCGACCTGTTCCGGCGTGATGTCGCGGTGCCGCCGGATTTCATCCATCACACGGTGCAGGTGATCCTGCGCGGCATTCTTGACGGCACGCGCGATGGACTCGAAGCGCGCGCCGCGGAACTTTTCTTCCGCAAGCAGCGCGTCACCGTCAAGGACGGCGCGATCATGCTCGCCGACGACGAGACGGTCGAGATGCACGCCACGGGCGCCGCCTTCGGCGGCCTCGGCAAGCTCGTCCTCGAGGCGCAGGCGCCGTTGCGCGTCGTCGAACTCGACGTCCTCGACGATCGCAACGGCGAAGAGTACTGGCGGCGCGACGAGCGTTTCGACACCGTGCTCAACCTCGATTTCGGGCTCCCCGGCTGCCTTGCGCTGGCCCGCGTGATCGAGCGCTGGGTTGCGCACTTCCACGGCGTGCGGGTCGCGGTAAAGCCGGTGCGGGAAATTCCAGACGAGGAGTGGCGATGGCACGTCGGGCTTGACGCCGAGGCGACGGCGATGCTCAACGAGATTTATAATGGCGGCGAGGTGGAGCAAGAACGCATGAAGCGCATCATCGGCCTGTTCCGGGCCGAATTCTCGGATCCGGCGGCGCTGCGGCCCGAGCTTGGTGGCGCACCGGTATTCCTGGGACTGGCAATGGCGCCCGACGGCACGCTGCGCATGAAGCCGCAGAATCTGCTCGTGAACCTGCCGCTGGCGAGACGCGCATGACGAACGAGCTCACTGCGGCGCAGCGCTGGGAGCGGATCGCAGCCGCTCCTGACGAGAAAATCAACCTCGCGGAAGCGGCGCTCCTGATCGCGGCTGAAGAATATCGCGGTCTCGACGTCGCCGCCTATCTCGAACGGCTCGACGACATGGGCGCGGCGTTGCGGCGCCGGCTGCGCCAGGATATCAGTACGACCGAGTCAATTCTCGCGCTGAACCGCTACCTGTTCGAGGAACTCGGGTTCACCGGCAACGCCGCCGAATATTACGACCCGCGCAACAGCTTCCTGAACGAAGTGCTCGATCGCAAAGTCGGGATCCCGATCACGCTGTCGGTCGTATACATCGAAGTCGGACGCCGCGTCGGTTTGCCGCTGCACGGCGTGTCCTTCCCCGGGCACTTTCTGGTGAAGTGCACGGTGCGCGACGGCGCCATCGTGCTCGATCCTTACGCCAAGGGCGTGTCGCTCGGCCTGGACGATCTGGTGCAGAGGCTCAAGGCGTGGCGCGACGGCCTCGACCCTGACCCGGACATGGTGAAAAACGTGCTGGCGGCGGCGAGCAACAAGGACATTCTCGTGCGCATGCTGCGCAACCTCAAGGGCATTTACCTGCACCAGCGAGCGCTCACCAAGGCGCTGGCGGCGGTCGACCGCATCATCGCGCTGGCGCCGCGGGCCGCGGAGGAATACCGCGATCGCGGCGCGATCTACCATGACCTCGAATGCTTCCGCGCCGCGCTCGCCGACTTCCGGCGTTACCTCAGTCTGAAGCCGCGGGCCCCGGATGCCGAGGCGATCGGCGAAAAGGTGGGCGAGCTGCAGCAGGTTGCGGCGCGGCTGAACTGAACGCGGCATCACGCCCGCTGCGATCGCGACTGTTTCGGGTCGTGCGTTGGAGTGCGTCGCCCGGGTCGATAAGTCGGAGTGCACTTACCCCGACCTGCGCCCTGGTCAGCGGGCGGATGGAACAGCGGGCCAGAAACGCACGATGCGCGCCTTCTGCATCCTGGGCGCCGCAGCGCCCTGCGCGCCGGGAGCCGGTTGCGGTGTGGGCTGCTTAGCCGCACGGGCTGCTTCATCCAGGGCTTCGAGTTGCGCCGGCGTGGGCGCCTCGCCGCTCACCAGTATCGAACCGACCTCGATGCCGTGTTCGCTCCTGGGGAAAGGCCCGCCCTCAGGCCCCTCTGTGCGCGGCTTGATCCTGATATCGACGTCTTCGTCCCTGTCCGGCGGCGGACTTCCGTCGTAGACGAGGTTCCGCCGGCGCTGCAAGTATGCGTCGCGCAGGAACTCGTATGGATCCAGCGCCGCGGTTTCAAGTATGGCGGTGGTCTCGAGCAGCTCGGCGCGGCGGTTGATGAAAAGCAGGCCGTAGAGGGCATTGCGGTCGCGCGTCGGCTCGACGTAGGTGAGCGGGCTGGTTTTCCAGTCTCCCAGCAGCCCGACGGTGTCCCGCAGATTGCTCGGCCCGAGGATCGGCAGCACCAAGTACGGCCCGTCGCCGATACCCCAGTAACCGAGCGTCTGGCCGAAATCTTCGTTGTGTTTCTCGAGACCGATTTCGGTCGCCACGTCGATCAGCCCCAGCAGTCCCGCCGTGGTGTTGACCGCGATGCGGCCGACGTCGGAGATCGCGTTCAGGAACTTGGCCTGAAGCAGATTGTTAAGGGCGACGAGGACGTCGTTGATGTTGGAGAAAAAGTTGTGGACGCCGGTGCGCACGAACTGCGGCAGGACGCCGCGGTAGACTTCCGCTGCCGGTTTGAGCAGCACGTGGTCCACGCCATCGTTGAAATGATAGACCACCCGGTTGATGGGTTCGAGAGGATCGCGGGGATTGCCTGTGCTTGCGCAGCCACCAAGCAGCGCCAGACACATCACTCCGCACGCGAGAGACGCGCGAGACCGGACGAAGAATTGGGCCATCGAATATTCCAGTTGCAGTTCGGTTGTGCCGCCGTAGGCATTATAGCAAGCCTCTCAAGCCGCCGGAAAGCAAGCGGCAGCGGAACGCCACTAGCATAACAGCATACGCCGGCCGTCAGGAGGTACCGCGGGGAGAAAAATGTCACATTTTCTTGCCGCTGCATGAATCATGGGCTATGGGGTTGTGGGCCGGAATCGGCCCGGCGAGGGCGGCAGCCTTGCACATGCGGTTATCCTGGATTGGTTCATTTATTAGTGTCCCCATCGGGGATGGTTGAAATGCCTCGCCCCCCGTTTTCACGAGGGCAGGCTCCAGGCGAAGAAAATTTTTTGCGAAATGTGAGCGAAGCGAACATGAGCAGGTTTCTGTGCAACAAAGGTAAAGCAAGTTGTCATGCCCGCGGCGGCGGGCATCCAATCTGTGGTGCGCTGAAATTGGATTCCCGATCCCCGATTACGACACTCGAGGACAGGCTACTCGGGAATGACACTCGTCGAGCCTTTACAGTCGGCTTCAAGCCGACGTCTATTAAACCCCTCGGCTACAGCCGAGGGTTGTTTGGTTTTTTTGGGCCGAATGCGCACATGGCAGGCGGCGGCTCTGCTAAAATGACGTAGCGCAGCGGACGCCAAGGGCGTTACTTTGATTCGCGGAATTGCAACAGGTATCGGCAACAGCCCGTGGCGTTGAATTCCATGCTATCCGCGGCAGCGCTGCCGCCGCTTTCCATCGTCGCTTATCGCAAGGAATCTCAGCCATGTTACAGAAGGTGAAACCCTCCTTTCAGCTCAAGGACATGAGCCTTTTCCGCCAGCAGTGCTGCATCAATGGCGAATGGGTGGATGCCGATGACAAATCGACGCTGGCAGTCCACAACCCGGCGGACGGGGTGCAAATCGGGACCGTGCCCAGGTTGGGCGCGGCCGAGACCCGGCGCGCAATCGAGGCCGCCCATGCGGCATGGCCGGCGTGGCGCGCCAAAACCGCCAAGGAACGCGCAGCCATCCTGCGGAAGTGGTATGACCTCATGATCGCCAATCAGGAGGATCTTGCGATCCTGATGACCGTCGAACAGGGAAAACCGCTCGCCGAGTCGCGCGGCGAGATCGCTTATGGGGCGTCTTTCATCGAGTGGTTCGCAGAGGAAGCGAAGCGCGTCTATGGCGATACCATTCCGGCGCCGGCCGCAGACCGCCGCATCGTGGTGATCAAACAGCCGATTGGCGTGTGTGCCGCGGTGACGCCGTGGAACTTCCCCAACGCCATGATTACGCGCAAAGCAGGCCCCGCGCTCGCCGCCGGCTGCACCATGGTGATCAAGCCGGCCTCCCAGACGCCATACTCGGCTCTGGCATTATGCGAGCTCGCCGGGCGCGCCGGCATTCCGAAGGGCGTGTTATCAGTCGTCACCGGTTCGTCCGGACCGATCGGCAAGGAACTCACCACCAGCCCGCTGGTGCGCAAGTTCACATTCACCGGCTCGACCGAGGTCGGCAAGCTCTTGATGCAGCAGTGTGCGAGCACGGTGAAGAAAGTCTCGCTCGAGTTGGGGGGCAATGCGCCGTTCATCGTATTCGACGACGCCGACCTCGACTCCGCGGTCGAGGGGGCCATGGCGTCGAAGTACCGCAACACCGGGCAGACGTGCGTTTGCGCAAACCGCATTTTCGTGCAGGACGGCGTCTATGATGCCTTCGCGAGGAAGCTTGCGGACAAGGTCAAGCAGATGAAGGTGGGCAATGGTCTCGAAGAAGGCGTAGTGCAGGGGCCGCTCATCGATCTGAAAGCCGTGGCGAAGGTCGAAGAGCACATCAGCGATGCGGTGAGCAAGGGCGCCCGTATCGTGACCGGCGGCAAGCGTCATGAAAAGGGCGGGCAGTTCTTCCAGCCCACGGTGCTTGCCGAGGTCACGACCGACATGAAGATCACGCGCGAGGAAACGTTCGGTCCGGTCGCACCGCTCTATCGCTTCAAGACGGAAGAGGAGCTGATCCGGCTTGCGAACGACACCGAGTACGGCCTTGCGGCGTATTTCTACAGCCGCGACATCGGGCGCGTCTGGCGCGTCGCCGAGGGGATCGAGTCCGGCATCGTCGGCATAAACGTCGGCATTATCTCCACCGAGGTTGCGCCGTTCGGCGGTGTCAAGGAGTCGGGCATCGGCCGCGAAGGCTCGAGGTACGGGATGGAGGAGTTCCTCGAAGTGAAGTATCTCTGCATGGGCGACATCAACAAGTAACCGTGACACGGAGAAATGCCATCGCGCGGCCACACGCGATGGCATTTTTGTTTTCAAATGCGCAAACGCAACGAACGCCAACGCAGTCCAACTCCAAACTCCAAACTCCAAACTCTAAACTCAGAACTCCGAACGATGTTCCATATTCTCGGTCTCGATCATGTCGTGCTGCGCGTGAAGGACGTGCCGCGCATGGTGCGCTTCTATTGCGCCGTGCTCGGCTGCAAAGTCGAGCGCGAGCGCCCGGACCTGGGCATGACGCAGCTTCGGGCCGGACAGTCGCTGATCGATCTCGTCGCGGTTGGCGGCAAACTGGGAAAAAGAGGCGGCGCCGCACCCGGAGGCAATGGACGCAATATGGACCACTTCTGTTTGCGGGTGGAACCATTCGACGCGGGCGCGATTGCCTCGCACCTGCTCGCGCATGGTGTAGTGCCGGGCGAGACCAAGTCGCGTTACGGCGCGGAAGGAATCGGCCCTTCACTATACATCACCGACCCCGAAGGCAATACGGTCGAGCTGAAAGGCCCATCGCAGCCGGGCAGGCGTGACGACGACTAAATGCCGCCGAGCGAGTGCAGCCCGGAATTGACATGATGCCGTCATCCCGGACTTGATCCCGGATCCAGCGAGCGTAGCCCGGATTTCATTTCACTAAATCCGGGCCGCCTGCCGGATTCCAGCTTGCGCTGGAATGAGTGCGCCCGCGAGGGCGCCACATCAGCACGGTGGAAGTCCGTGCCGGAGTGTGCCACGACTCCGTAGCTGAAGGTAACTGCATCCGTCGTGAGGCGGGGTGGGGAGCAACCGGAGGCGAACTGTTGGTCCGTAGGATGACGAACCTGCTTCGGCGGGGTGTTGTGACGAGCCTGCTCATTTGGGACTCTTCACGATGGCCGAGGCCCAGGCTCCGGCAAGCCGATCCCGATGAGGAAACCACCGACTGGAGAGCCGTGCGGGAGAACCGCCCGCACGGTTCGGCGGGCGGGGAGGGCGCGAGCCCTTTCCGACCCCTATCAAAGAGGACTGTCATTCCCGTGGCGACGGGAATCCAGTTTCGGGGGACGTCAGATTGGATGCCCGCCCCCGATTAAAGCACTCGAGGGCAGGCTCTGCGCGGGCATGACAACCACGAACCACGAGTTACTTCCGGCCGTAAACATCGTCGAACCTGACGATATCGTCCTCGCCCACGTATTGTCCTGCCTGCACCTCGATGATCACGAGATCGTCGTTCCCCGGATTTTCCAGGCGGTGCTTGTGCCCCTGCGCGATGAAGGTCGACTGGTTCGGCCGGACCACGTAATCGTCGGTCTCGTCGATCACCCTGGCGGTTCCGGAAAGCACCACCCAGTGCTCGCTTCTGTGCCGGTGCAACTGAAGGCTCAGCGACGCGCCGGGCCTGACCACGATGCGCTTGATTTTGTACCCGGCGCCTTCCTCCACGACGGTATATGTTCCCCACGGACGGCGCACGGTCCGGTGAATACGATGCGCCGCATGGTCCGCGAGCCTGAGACGTTCGACGACCTGCTTCACATCCTGCACCCGGTCCTTGTGCGCGACGAGCAGCGCATCCGGCGTATCCACCACGACCAGTTTTTCCACGCCGACGGCAGCGACGACGCGGGAATCGCTCTGGATGTAGCAGTCGCGCGCTCCCAGCAGGATGGATTCGCCCACCGTGCGGTTTCCGTCCCCGTCGGCTGCCGCGAGCTCGCTCAGCGCGTTCCACGACCCGATGTCGTTCCAGTCGAAACGCGCTTTCACCACCGTGACGTCATCGTGCTTTTCCATCACCGCGTAATCGACGGAAATGTCGGGCAGCCGCGCGAAGCTGTCCGGGTCGATTTCGATCCTGTCGCCGTGACCCGGCGGCGTCGCCGCCCAGCAGGCGCCGATCGTTTCATGCAGCGCGGGATCGCACGCGCGCAGCGCTTCCAGGAAACGGTCGGCGCGAAAGCAGAACATGCCGGAATTCCAGAGGAATCGTCCCGATGCGGCGAATTCGCGGGCGCTCTCCAGCGCGGGCTTCTCCATGAAACGAAGCACCCGGCAGCCCTCGCCGCCGCCGATGCGCGGGCCGCACTCGATGTATCCGAAGCCGGTTTCAGGACGCGTCGGAGCGATACCCAGCGTCACGAGATGACCGGCCGCGGCAAGTTCGCCGGCGCTTACGACCGCCGCGGCGAACGACGCCTCGTCCTCGATCAGATGATCCGCCGGCAGCACCAGGAGCCGGGCGCCAGGCATGCGATTCGCGCTCGCCCACAACGCGGCCATCGCGATCGCGGGCGCGGTGTTCCGCGCGCAGGGCTCGAGCAGGAACACGTGCTTGAGCTTCCCGGCTGCTCCCGCGTACTCGTCCCTGATCGGAAAGTAGTACTCGCGGTTCGCGACTGTGACGACGGTGGACACGCCGTCCAGGGGACCGGCCCGATCGAGCGTGCGGCGCAGGAGACTCCTGCCGTCGCGCAGACGGATGAAGGGTTTGGGGAGTGCCTCGCGCGATACCGGCCACAAACGCGACCCGGCGCCTCCCGCCAGAATTACCGGGATCAGCATGCTGTCGTTATTGCCCTGAATGCGCATGAGCGGAACGATTCTACAGCATCGCCGCGCCTTTCTGCGCGCACGGGCGCGATTTCCGCCCGGTATATAATGCCCGCAAACGATCGCGTTTTCCCTTCCATGCCCAAAGTAGCTCTCGTCACCGGAATCACCGGCCAGGACGGCGCATATCTCGCCGAGTTCCTTCTGGACAAGGGTTACATCGTCCACGGCATCAAGCGCCGGACCTCGCTCTTCAACACCGACCGCATCGATCATCTCTACCAGGATCCGCACGTCGCGGATCGCCGCTTCATCCTGCATTACGGAGACATGACCGACTCGAGCAGCCTGGTGCGGGTGATCCAGCAGGCGCAGCCGGACGAAATCTACAACCTCGCCGCGCAGAGCCACGTCGCCGTGTCGTTCGAGGAGCCGGAGTACACCGCGAACTCAGATGCGCTGGGAACGCTGCGGGTCCTGGAGGCGATCCGCATCCTCGGGCTCGACCGGAAAACGCGTTTCTTCCAGGCCTCCACGTCGGAGCTTTTCGGCAAGGTGCGGGAAGTGCCGCAGAACGAAGCGACGCCGTTCTATCCGCGCTCGCCCTACGGCGCGGCGAAACTCTACGCCTACTGGATCACGGTGAACTACCGCGAGGCCTACGGCATGTTCGCCTGCAACGGCATCATGTTCAACCACGAGTCGCCGGTGCGCGGCGAGACCTTCGTCACGCGCAAGATCACGCGCGCGCTGGCGCGCATCCGGCTCGGCCTGCAGGACTGCCTCTACCTCGGCAACCTCGACGCGCGGCGCGACTGGGGCCACGCGCGCGACTTCGCTCAGGCGCAATGGCTCATGCTTCAGCAGGCCGAGCCCGAGGACTTCGTGATCGCGACCGGCGAGCAGCACAGCGTGCGCGATTTCGTCAACGCTGCCGCCGCCGAACTCGGCATGACCATCCGCTGGCAACGCGAAGGCGTCAACGAAGTCGGCATCCTCGAAAAAGTTGGTCCCCAGTCGGCAGTCGTAAATAATCAGCAGCAGGCGGTGGGCGCGCTGCCAACTGCCAACTGCCAACTGACCACTCCCCGAACTATCGTCCGCGTCGACCCACGCTACTTCCGGCCCACTGAAGTCGACTCACTGCTGGGCGATGCGAGCAAGGCGAAAACCAAGCTCGGCTGGTCACCGAAAATCACCTTCAATGAACTCGTGCGCGAA
>MERG01000220.1 GCA_001771985.1 Betaproteobacteria bacterium RIFCSPLOWO2_12_FULL_62_13
CGCTTGTCCGTCGTAATGGCGAGCGGCTTGATTCTGCCGGTGCGGATGTGGGGGAGCGAGGACGCCATGTTGATGAACATGAACTGCACCTCGTTGCCGATGATCCCCGGGATCATCTGTGCGGCGCCGCCCTTGTAGGGCACGTGCGTCATCTCGATGCCCGCGAGCTTGAGGAATTTTACTGCGTCAAGGTGGGGATAGGCCCCGACTCCGGCGGAACCGTAGTTGAGTCGTTTGCCGGATTGTTTGACGTACTGCACCAGCTCCTTGAGGGTGGAAGCGGGAATGCTGGGATTCACTACCCACAGATGCGGCAACTGGATAAGGTTGGTGACCCCCGTCAGATCGCGCGAGGGCTTGACCTTCAGCGACTTGAAGGTGGTTTCGTTGATGGCGTTGGTGGAGACGTTGCCGACGAACAGCGTATACCCGTCTGGCGCCGACCGTGCGGCCAGCTCGAGCGCGATGTTGCCCGAGGCACCCGCCCGGTTGTCCACGATGACAGGCTGGCCCCAGAGATCGCTGATTTTCGTTTGCAACTGCCGGGCCGTAATGTCGGTGGCGCCGCCGGGCGCATATGGGATGATCATGCGCACCGGTTTGGTGGGAAACTTCGCCATCTGTTGCGCCCCCGCACTTCCTGCGAAAAACGCGATAGCACCAGCGCCCAACAGTATGATGCGTAACAAGGTCTTCATGTCCCTCCTCCTTGGTCGTTGCAAGTCATTTCCGTTGCGGCTGGCTGTGTTGCCGTTCGGGGTGATCAGGCCGTGCGTTTCTCGTCCTCGGGCGAGATCGGCAGTTTCACCGGACGCTTCAATCGCGCCGAAAGATCAATTGCCTTGGTCAGCATCAGGCGGTTATGCCCCTCGGCGGCGATGGCGTGCTGGGTTTTCAGTCCCAGCGCAAGGCGCGTAAGCCAGGAATTGGTTTCTTCACGCATCGGCCCCCGCAGCTCACCGAGCGCCATGTCACCCACCGGATAACTGGTGAGGAAATCGACGCGGCGCGTCTGATCGGGCGCGTAGCCTTCGCCCTGGGACTGGTTCACCGCGAGCACGATATCACGATGCGTATCATCGATGGTGAGCACACCCTCGACACCCACGATACCGACTTCGAGACTATACACCGCGCCCGGCCACACCACCGGCAAGGCCCAGGAAATGACTCCGTGATACAAGCTGCCGTCACTGAAGGTGATGACGAAGCCCGTGCCGTCGATGCCTTTCCATTCCGGCCCCAGCGCCTTGTCCACCGACCGGGCATAGACTTCCACCGGGGTCTTCGCTTCCATCATCCACATCACGATGTCGAGCGCGTGGGTGCCGGAGATCACCATCGGCGAGATCTCGGCCGGGTTGTCGCTGCGCTTGTAGTTGTCGATCGCGACCAACCGGTTCATGAAGGCGCGCGAGGTGACCATCGTTACGTCGCCGAGCTGTCCCGTGCTGACCTTTTCCTTGGCCACCAGCCAGCGGCGGCGGAAGCGCTGGGTATAGCCGATCACCGCGTCCACGCCCGCTTTTTCGATCGCGGCGAGCACGCCCGCGGACTCCGCAAGATCGGTGGCAAGCGGTTTTTCGATCATCATCGGGAGCCCCCGCTCGACCGAGGCCAGGATCGGATCGACGTGCAGGTGCTCATCGGTCGAAACCACCACAGCGGTCGCTTCCGGTCGTGCGACGAGCTCACGGAAATCGGCGGTTACAAAATCGGCGCCGATCCTGTCGGCGACGAGCTTCGCACGTTCGGGTATCTTCTCGGCGATGCCGATCCAGTCCACCTGCGGGTGGCGCGCCGCGAGCTCGCCCCGGATCAGGCCGACCCGGCCTGCGCCGACGATTGCGAGACCAATGCGTTTGGGTTGTTTTTTCATGATTCCTTAAGTTGAAACCGCCGATAAACGCAGATAAACGCAGATAGGACGAGTGATTTAGTGATTCAGTGACTAAGTGATTGGTTGGTGAGCGGTCCTGGCGCCTTACCTAATCACTCAGTTACTTAATCACCCAATCACTCAATCACATGAGCCACATCGCATCGGCGTTCATTTGCGGTTGCAAGGCTCCTTTGTTGTTAACGCGCGGCGGCAGCAAACGCTCGTGACTCGGGCAGCGGCAGCGACACCGGTTCGTTGCGCTCTGCCGAGATATCGGCGGCGATGTACACCTCCATCACTTGCCGCGCCTGCTCGGGTGTCACCAGCACCGGGCGGTCAAACGCCGCGGCTTCCAGGAAATGGATCGTTTCCGCTTTCATGGGTCCGGCATAGGCGTGATCGACGAACTCGCCGGGCATGCTCGACATCGGGTGTACGATCCCTTTCTGCACGGTGGTAAGCATCGAGTCGCGGTGCGTGTCGTCGATGATCAAGGCGCCTTCCGTGCCTACGAATTCGATCCACGTCATCGCAAAGTTGGGATACGCAGGAGGCAGGCTCCAGCCCGCGCCGATCACAAAAGAGACACCGCTGTCCATCGTGACCGTTACGTACTGGGTATCCGGGACATCGGCGCCGCTTGCCGCCTTCATCGCGCCATAATTGACCTGGGAATATACGCGCACCGGCTTTGCCGGCTCAAGGCACCACAGAACGAAATCAAGATCGTGCGTCGCCTCCATGGCCGCCGGAGACAGCTTGGATCTGCCGGTGATCTTCTTTCCGAGGCTGCGCCCGATGTGGCGGCTCACCAGCGCGCTCACCGGCTTTCCGAGCGTGCCGTCCGTCGCGCATTTCCTGACGTAGGCGAACTTCGGATTGAAGCGTTGCGAGTAGCCGATCGTGAACTTCAAGGCGTTCTTGCGCGCGATGGCGATCAACTCGTCGGCCTCGTGCAATTCGAGCGCGATCGGCTTCTCGAGAAAGACATGCTTGCCGGCGAGCAGGCACTCCTTCGCCATGGGGTAATGGAGATGCTCCGGCGTTGCCGAGATGTAATACGCATCGATCTCGCCGATCTTGAGCAGATCACGATAATCGGCGGTGGCGGTGCGCGCGTTGGTTGCTTTGGCGACTTCGGCCAGGCGCTCCGGGCGGGTCTCGGCCAGGTGCAGATTCCTGACCAGGGGATTCGCGGCACAGGTTTCAGCGCGTATGCCGCCGCACCAGCCGGTGCCGATTATTCCCACGTTGATTTGTTTCACGGACGGTCCTTTTCCGGCGGTTCCTGGAGGTGAACATTGCCAGGCGCCGCGCATGGCGCCCTAAAGGAGAGTACTGAATGCGAATGGTAGCGACTGTGACCCATACCTGACAAATATCATTTCTGAATCCGTGCCATAACGAATTTGCATGGGCAGGCTTGGCGATTTTTTCCCAATCCCGACCAGATGCAGCGGCTTTTGCGCCTTGCGCAGCCGGCGGAACGGCCGGCAGGACAGTTGACGCATTGACCGATTCATGCCAGTTTGTTATAGGGTATTCATGGACCTGCGCAGCATCAAATACTTCGTACGGATCGCCGAGCTCGGCAGCATCACGCGCGCGGCTGGCCATTTGGGCATCGCACAGCCGGCGCTCAGCCGCCACGTGCGCGGCATCGAGGATGAGCTTGGAACC
The DNA here is from genome assembly GCA_001771985.1 of Betaproteobacteria bacterium RIFCSPLOWO2_12_FULL_62_13. Lineage (GTDB taxonomy): Bacteria > Pseudomonadota > Gammaproteobacteria > Burkholderiales > SG8-41 > DSOT01. The sequence continues at coordinate 3,563 of MERG01000220.1, forward strand.
CAGCTTCTGATACGGTTGCCGCGCGGCGTGCGCCTCACGGGGGCCGGCCGGCAGTTTCTCGACCATTGCCGCAGGATCACGCGCGAATTGGACCGGGCGCGGGACGAACTGCGCAGCGGCTCCGAAGTGCCGAGCGGCAGGGTGATTGTCGGGCTCTCTCCGACACTGGGGCCGTTGCTGTTGCCTGGCCTGATGGAGCGCGTTCGCCGGCAATGCCCGCAGATCACGCTGAAGATCGTCGAATGGTTCAGCACCCAGCTCTATGATGCGCTATTGACCGGACGCGTGGATATCGCGGTTCTGACCAATGCCCCGCCATCGCGGGCGCTGAAATTCACTCCCTTGATCTCGGAGCCGATCGTCGTGCTCGCGCCGCCGCAGCCGCGCGGAACGCGGCGCCTTTTCACGTTGCCGGAACTGTCGAAAACACCGATCATCACCTCCGAGCCGTTCCGGCATATCGTGGAGGAGCAGATCACCCGTTACGGCTGGCGGCTCAACGTTGAAGCGGAGGTCGATGCGATCGAGGCGATCAGGCGTCTCCTGCTGCGCGGTATCGCGGCTTCGGTGATGCCGATCTCGACTTTCCACGAGGACATCAGGGCAGGCAGGATCGCCGCCTATCAGATTGCTGACGCCAACGTCCATCGCATCCTTGTGCTCGCCCAGCAGGCGGAGCGCCGCTTGCCGGCAGCGGTGGAAGAAGTGTCGCAAATCGTGGTGAGCGAGATGAACGCGCTTTTTGATGACGGCGTGTTCAGCGTTCCCGCCGCGACCCCTATGCCGCCGGCACCCACCGCGCGCGAAGCAAAACGCCCTGCGGCGGCGATACGCAAGGCGTAGGGGCGGCGATGCGAAGTTTGCGACCGCGGATTCTCAATGACAATCTGTACAAATTGTCCCGCACGCGGGCGCGTGTTAGCATTACACAGCAAGACCCATCACGCGCGGGCGCGCTTTGCGTAAGCTGCGACGATGCTTGTTACTCCCGTTCAATCCAGGAGAAGGCATGCCGTTTTACCGCTTTGAGGATTTCGAGAGCCATTACCTGACGCCTCACCTCTCGACCGGCAAAGCGCCAGTAATCGAAGGCAAATACATGTATTTCTGCCTGCTGCACAAGAACGCGGGCACCGGCTCCGAGCTGCACTATCATCCCAACGAGCTGCTGATTTTCCCGTTGCGCGGCAGGATCAACGCGATGGTCGGCAAGGATCGCCGTGTCGTCAGCCCCGGCACCTTCGTGCACGCGCCGGCCTACGCGCGCCATTCGATCAAAGCGACCGAAGACGGCCATTGCCGGTACCTTTACATCAAGGACAAGACCTGGACCGTAGTGGGGCTCGCGGAAGACGAGGCTGTGCCCGAGCGGGCGATGACGGTGGAGGAGGTGAACAAGAAGTACCGCGTCGGGGACCGCGACAAGCACCGGAAAGCGCCGGGGGAGTCGCAGGCCATCATCGAAGGTCTCAATATCTGCTTTTACCCGATTGTGGAAACGCTCGATGCGCCGCGCTGTTCGGCGCGCCGTGTGAACTGGATCGAGGGCGAGCGCCTCGCTTTCGGATTCTTCGAGGTGCCGGCAGGCTATGACGAACCGCAGGCAAGGAGCCGCCACGAGATGTTTGTCTACGTCCTGAGCGGAAAGCTGCGGGCAAACTCGGACGGGGAGACCAAGCTCGCGGCGAGCGGCGATATCGTCCACATCCCGCGCGGCGCCGGCTACCGGTTGCAGGTCGCGGCGCCGTGCGTGCGCTACGTGCTGGTATGCTCGACGCCCTATCTCGAGGACCGGATAGATAACATGACGCCCGCTGAGGCCGAGCAAGCCCGGCTTCATATGACACCGAACTGAAATCGCGAATGATGAGGAGTGAATTAGCTCTACTGTGTCATGAAACTTGAAGCCAAGAATGTTCCTTCCCCCTCAGGGGGAAGGTTGGGATGGGGGTGGGGTAACCTGAGGTTGCCTGCCAAACCAAACCCATCCCCACCCTAGCCCTCCCCTTGAAGGGGAGGGAACCCATTTTTTCGTGACACAGTAACATTAGATGAGGAGCCATCATGAACGCGAATCGTGCGTCATTTCAT
>MERG01000221.1:0-1304 GCA_001771985.1 Betaproteobacteria bacterium RIFCSPLOWO2_12_FULL_62_13
CTACGACTTCAACGAGGCGCAACTGCAGCAGGTGTTCGAGCGCATGCGCCAGGTGATGGCGCAGAAGAAATCCGCCACCGACGAAGAACTGGAAGCCGTCGTGCGCGAGGTCCTCGGCAGGCGCCCGGCGTAGCGGCATGCCTTTCTGGTTTGCTGCAATTTCCCAACGGGACAAAAAGCGCCAAAACCCGGGCTGCCGCGGCAAACGGGATGATGGAGGAATCGCTTTCCTTGATCAGTTGCCGGACTCGGCTTTGATGCCGGCTGCCTTGACGAGCTTGCCATACTTGACGAGCCCCGCTTCCATGAAGTCGCGCAACTGCGCCGGGGTGCCGCCGGTGAGGGTCGAGCCTACCGCGCGCGCAGCGAAAATGCAGTACTCGCATTCGGGGCTTTGCCTCCCCTCTGATATGCTGTGCGACAGATCCGAGCTTGCCTTGAGGAACCCTCCATCCTCGGCCTCAAGGATGAACCGCGGGCCGTGAAAACCGCGCGCCGCAAGCAACGCCGCCATCACGCCGCTTTGCGCAGCGCGCCCCGGATGCAGGCGCTTGCTCATCGCACCGTCCACATTGAACGCCCATAGGCCGGCGGATTGCGTGCCCGCAAGTCCCAGCGCGCTCGCCGTCGTTGGCCCATCCAGATCCAGGATGACCGCCGCCGCCGCGGCAGCCGCAAACGTGCCGGTCGTGCCGGTCAGATGCCAGCCGCGCATCCGGGCCTCGGCAGGGTTCGCGGCGAGGCTCACGCGAATCATGGTCTCGTACCCGGCCGCCATCGCAGCGAGCATTTTCTTTCCCGAAATACCCTGGCGCTCTCCCAACGCCAGCACGGTAGGAACCACCACGGCACCTGGATGAATCTTCGCTCTGCTGTGATCGTCAAAATCGAAGCTGTGCACCGCCGTCCCCGCAGCGAGGACCGTATTGATCACCGACAGCTTGACTCCGCCGCTCGCCCACATCGTGGTCTCAGCCGGTCCGCCCTGCTCGTGCGCGAATTGCCGGACGATACGGGCCCACTGGGTTGTCAAACCAAAGAGGCCGCAGCCGACGGTGTCGACCAAAGCCTTCTTCAGGATGCCTTCGACCGACCTCGGGACCGCCTCCGGGCGTAGGTGCGCGATGAAAGTTGCGAGGCTGCGGGTAAGCTCCGGGTTCACCGCCGGCTTGCCATCTGGTTTCCGCTTGAGCGAAGCCATCGCCATGATGTCTCCTTGTCGGACCGAAGCGCTATCGCACCACGGTCATCTTCAACACCGTCGAGATATCCGGCACGCGCTCGATATCCATCACCGCCGCAGC
>MERG01000221.1:1318-15151 GCA_001771985.1 Betaproteobacteria bacterium RIFCSPLOWO2_12_FULL_62_13
ACGCGCTCGATATCCATCACCGCCGCAGCGAGCGCTTGCGCGCGCTTCACACCGATCACCGGACCCGCCAGGCTCTCGAACTTGCCCTGCATTTCCTCGTCGATCATTGGGTTCTGAATCGAGCCCTTCGGGTAATCGATCTGCGAAGTGAGCTGGCGGCCGCCGCGCTGTGTCACCGTCATCTTGCAGGACACCCCACGCGGCAGCGACGCATCCTCCGAAATCGACGTGATCTCACACAACCGCTTGACCTTGGGATTCCGGATATTACGATCGCTGTATTGCTTGAGCAGCGCCTTGCCTTCGAGGAGCGCCACGGCGACCGAGAATGGCAGTGATACCTGCGCTTCGTGATAGGTGCGGGGCGCCTTGTTCTGATGATACTGCGCCCAATCCGGATGCCGCGCGACGTGGATGCGTTCAATCGCACCGGCATCAAAACCCGGCTGTGCGCGCACATCCAGGGCGCAGTCAATCGCGTTGTGGATGGGACGGGCACATGAATAGGGTTTGAACTCGATCATCAGTTCGTACGGCTGCTTGACACCGTCGCCGAGAACTTCCGGACAACTCTGGTCACTGAAAGCCTTAAGGAAGCCGCGCTCGCCTTCCAATATGGTGTCCGCACCGGTGAAGCCGAGCTGCGCCATCAGGGCGGCGGTCACGCCATTGCGCGCCGCCGGCCCCGGATTGAACCGCTTCTGCATGGAGGGCCCATACATCTCCATGAGCCCCGAGGCCTGTGCACCAGCGAGGCCCAGGGCCGAGACCATCTTCTCCCGGGAAAGCCGCAGAACTTTCCCCGCCGCGACGGCTGCGCCAAACACCCCACAAGTTGGAGTGGTGTGAAAGCCGCGGTTCCGCAGCGACGGATTCGTCGCCTTGCTTGCGCGCTCCATCATTTCGCAGCCCGCGGCAAGCGCGGTCAGCAACCGTCTCCCGTTTGCGCCCGTGTATTCGGCGGCTGCCAAAGCCGAAGAAAACACCGGCGGACTGAAATGAAATAGCGCCAGCACATCGATATCATCGAGTTCAATGCTGTGCGATGAAATCGCATTCGCCAAGGCCGCTGCGGTCATCGGCACGCGCGCGTTATCGCCGATCAATCGCGCCTGGGGCGTTCCGCCGCCGTGCTCTTTGGCGAAGCGCCTGGCAATGCGGCCGCTCTCGCTTTGGCTACCGGCCAGCGCCACGGCGAGATAGTCCATGAGCAGGCGCTTCACAGCGGCGCGAGAGCCGGGGTCGATATCGCCATAGGAAAGCGCCGAAAACCGGGCGGCAAGCTGGTGTGCGTACGTCTTCTGTTCCACGAATCTTCCTCGCAAGTTGGTTGCGGTTAATTGCGGCCTGTGCCAGACGCCGCGCAGATATCAATCAACTCCGACGTGCTCGAGAGCTGATCGAGGGCGCCGGCCAGCCTCACCACCTTTTCGATATCGGACTTTGATAGACACGCCCCGACGACATGCCGGAACTTGTACTCGATGTCCTCGGGTTTTAACGGATTCTCGGGACTGCCGCGCCGATCGGGCAGAAATTTCTCGAAAGTGCGTCCTCCCCGCGCCGTAACCTTCATCTTCGCCGCATGGCGGAACGGTGCGCCCATGCCCTCGATCTCGGGATCGACGTAAGCCGTGATGCGTCCGATGAAATCCAGAATCCGGGGATCGTGCAGCCGGTCCTCACGGTACTGATCGGCGAAAGCGACACCATCCAGCGCGATCACGGCAAGGCCGTAATAGAGATTCATCTGCGCCGCGGTCACGCCCTGGGCCTTGTATTCCCAGGCGCAATGCACGTGAGTCATGGGGCTCAAGCCCGCCTCGACCTTCTGGATGTCCTCCGCGGCGAGCTTGTTTTCCCGCATGATTTCACCGAGCCCGTCGAGCGCGGTGTGAATGCTGGTCACGCTGGCGTGAGGCTTGTAGCCGACGTTCAGGGTCTCCCAAGTGGTCCCCAGGCCGGCTGTCAGGCGCGCCGCATCGGGCTTGTCCGAGTAGCAAGTCAGATAACCGCCATACGCAGCCTCCAGCACATCCGTGATTCCGGTGAACCCCGCCTTGGCGAGCAGCGCCGAATAAACACCGCTCTGCGCCGCGCGGCCGGAGTGAAAGCGCTTCACCATCGCGCCTTCCTGCGCCGCCATCAGTCCGCCGGCCTGCGAGCCGACGATCCCCAGCGCATGCTGGAATCGTTCGGCGTCGAGGCCCAGCATCCGTCCCGCCGTGCCGGCGGCGGCAAACGCGCCCGAAGTCCCCTGCGGGTGAAAGCCGCGGAAGAACAGGCTCATCGTGGCGGCGTTGCCGACGCGCGCGCCGACCTCGTAGCCCGCCACCATGCCCGTGATGACATCGCGGCCGGGAGCGCCGCCGCGTTCCTCCGCGAATGCGAACGCAATCGGCGTGGCAAGCGAACCGATATGAACGATCGACTCCTTGTGGATGTCGTCCAATTCGAATGCGTGGCCGCTGGTGCCATTGACGAGCGCCGCGAGCGCGAGCGAGGTTTTCTTCCCCATGCCCAAAAGCGAGGCGACCGGAGCGGCGCCTTCCGCCATCGCGAGATCGGCCACCTTGCGCGTCCAGGGAAGCGTCGCGCCGAAAAGACAGCACCCGATGCTGTCGAGGACACTCAGCTTGATCCGCTCCACGACCTCCCGCGGAAGGTCCTCATAGCGCAATGCCGCGGCAAACCGGGCGAGATCACGCGTCGCGTTGTCCAGCAATGGTGGTTTCGAGCTGCTCATCTGCGTTATCCCGATATTGTTGTAAATGATGCGAAATCCGATCCGTCAACTCTTCGGCATGACATCGAGCCGCACGGCGATGCCCTCGAGGTCCCGGGACGCCGCCGGATAGCGCACCATGACCAGCGGATCGTGGCCCGGAACGATGTGCTGCGGTGACTCCGCGAGCCGGCGCAGCGTGTCGTAGCCCTCGACCGTGTCTCCGACGTGAAATATGGTGGGAAAGCACCGCCCCGTCTCGAAATGCTCGTAGTAGTGGCTCGCGTCGGAGGCCAGCACGACCCATCCGCGCCGGGTGTGGACGCGCACCGATTGCAGTCCCGCGGTGTGGCCGCCGATGTGGTGGAGGGTGAGTCCCGGCGCGAGTTCCGCCTCGCCGGCGTGAAACTCGACGTTTCCATCGTACACCAGCCGCACCATCCCGACGATGTCCTCGACCTCGTAACCGTGATTGAAGCGGGAATGCCGCATGTGCCGGCCCGTCGCGTAGGCGATCTCGGCGTCCTGGAGATGGAATCGTGCCGCCGGAAAATCGTGGAAAGTCCCGATATGATCGTAATGCAGGTGCGTCACGACCACGTCCCGCACCTCCTCCGCCTTCACGCCCAGCAGCGCGAGCCCCTCGCGCGGCGCGCGCAGAAAAGTGCGCTTGCGTTTCGCGGCCACCTCGGCGGTAAAACCGGTGTCGATGACGATGGTGCGCGTGCCGTCGCGCACGAGCCAGACGAAATAATCCATCGGCATCGACACATCGTGCGGGTCGCCGCCGATGAAGTGGGCGGCGCGCCGCGCATCGCGCGTCGCATACTTGATCGCATAGACCTCGTAAACTGGAAGCTCCATGTCTTACCTCACGTTGTTAAGGCCGTTGCTGCGACACGATCGCGAAATCGGTGATCGACACTCAACGCGACCATCCACGCGTCGCGCAGGCACGAGAGGAAATCACCCGGGCGCCAGGCGTCCCCCACCACGGCAAACGGCACGCCGGCCTCTTCGCACAGGCGGGCGCCCTGCGCCTCCGCGGCGGGACTGACCGCAATGATCAGGAACTCCCCGATATCGAACCGGGTGGTCGTGCCATCCGCGCCTTCGACCTCCAGATGCCCTGCCTCCGCGTCCAGCACGGTGGCGCGCGTCAGGATGCGCGTTCCGCGCGCTTCCACGCGCTCGATGAGTTCCATGCGGTTGTTGCGGGCCATGCCGTTGGCGACCGATGACAGCGTCTCGACCACCGTGCAGTGCACCCCGCGCACGCTCACAAGATCGGCGGTCTCCATTCCGACCATCCCGCCGCCGATGATCGTCGCGCGGCTGCCGGCAGGTATGCGCTCCGGCGCGGGCAGAACGTCCCAGGCCTGCATCACGGTCACGTCCGGATCGAGGCGCGAGGTATCGAACGGGCACGGGCGCGGTTGCGCGCCCGTTGCGACCACGACGAACTCCGGGGCGAAAGCGCGAATGGATTCCACAGTCGCCGCAACACCCATGCGCACCGCAACCCCGATTTCCTGTATTTCCTCCCACCGGTAGCTCCAGATTGGCTCGACCTCGAGTTTATCAGGCGCGGCGACCGCGAGATGCATCTGGCCCCCCGGGCGCGAAGCTTTTTCCCAGACTTCGACCCGATGGCCGCGGCCCGCGAGCACCCGCGCCGCCTCGACGCCGCTCACCCCCGCGCCCAGCACCAACACGCGCCGCGGCCGTTGCGCGCGCGCCGCGGGGTACAAATGCGGCTCCGCGTGCTCGAGCGCCTCGAACTCGGTGCCGATCATCGGATTGTGCACGCACGCCACATCCTTTTCCAGCGTCAGCCGCTCGAAGCAAACGTTGCAGGCGATGCACTTGCGGATCGGGGCCTTCACCTGGCCGAATGCCTTCAGGCACCAGTGGGGATCCGCGTAAAGCGCGCGTCCCACCGAAACGAAATCGGCGCAGCCTTCGGCCAGCACCGCCTCGGCGTCCGCGGGATCGACGATGCGGCCGGCAACCAGCACCGGAATCGAGACCGCTTCCTTGATCGGCTTCGAGTAGGAGGCGAGGCAGCGGCGGGGAAACGATGGCGTCTGAATGCAGAACTTGGAAAGCTGCGGGCTTTCGTTGCTGCCGCCCGAAATGTCGAGCGCCACGGCACGCCGAAAATGCCGGATGAGCTGGACCAGCATCGGTGTCTTATGATTTACGTTCCGCACACGCATCGTTATCTCGGCTGGAACTTCGCCTCGAACGGCGTGCCGTTCTCCAAAGTTCCCTCCGGAATCCTGAATATGAATAACTCGTATGCGTTGCTGCACGCAGCGATAGCCGGCGCCGGCATTGCAAACATTCCGACGTTCACTGCATTCGATGCGATCCGCTCGGGATTGCTGGAGCCCATACTGCGTGATTACGCATCCGTAGGCCCGACCGTCTGGGTGGTGTATCTGGAGCGTCGCCACCTTTCCCCGCGAGTTCAGGCATTGATCGATTTTCTGACGACCCACATACCGCCCTTGCCAGCGTGGGATGCTTTGGCAGCGTATGCCACCCCACCTCGCGATTCAAACTACATCGGGCTTGAGAAAGCCTTGCGGACGCCATGCGGTGAGTTTACCGCAGCGCCTCGCAAGACTCCGTTCGTATCGAGCATAGCAGCGCGAAGTCGAGATGCGAACGCTGCGTGCCAGGGTTTCCTTTAGCGCCATGGCCATGGCCTTGTCTTCGGTGCCGTCCAAGCCGAGCGACCGGCGGCTCTTACTTGCCGTACTCGTCGAACTTCGGAAGCTCCTGCGTTTCGACATACCACGGCGCTCTCGATGCCCAGAAAATGCTGCCGTCCGGACGCCGGTCCGGATTCGAATCCAGAATTCCCGCCGGCACGAGGTAATTTTCCGTGCCCGTAATCTTGTGCGGCACGCGCGTCCCACATTTGGTGCAGAAGCAGACCGCAAAGCGCTTGGCGCCCGGAAGATCGAAACGGCGGTTCAGCGATTCGCCCGAGATCCAGGTCAACTGGCTCTGGGGAAGGAAGACATTCGCGGCGTGCGCGCTCCCGGTCGCCTTCCGGCAGCGGCTGCAGTGGCAATACCTGAAACCCGATAAGGGCCGCTTTATTTCGAAGCGGACCGAACCGCACAAGCAGCTTCCTGCGATTGATTCCTGTTGCATACTGAAATCCTTTTCTGAGCGATAGATTGCACCAGTGTAACTGATTAATCGAACGTCTCGCGAACCGGTGTTCATCGGCCCGCCTGGCAGCCGCGAGTACTTCTTCGCCGAAATGCAGAAATGGCGTAAGGTAATGAAGGAATCGCCGCTGAAGGTGCATTGACGCATTTCGTCATTCCGGTAAAAACCGGAATCCAGTAAACCGCCTGGACCCCGGCTTCCGCCGGGGAGACGGGGCGCCGTTATTCCATAAGGGAGACACGCAGTGAACGACATGTTCGTATTGAACGCAGATCAGCAGGCCATCCTGGATACGGTGCGCCGCTTCGTCGATGAGGAGGTGAGGCCGCGCTCGGCCATGTTGGACTCCAGGCAAAATCCGGAGGACTGCTTCTCGTGGGAGCTGGTGGAGAAGGCCCACGAGCTCGGCATCCGCACCATGACTCTCGCGGAAAAGTGGGGCGGGCTCGGGCTCGACTCGCTCACCACCGCAATGGTCGTCGAGGAGCTCGCCATCGGCGACATGGGCGTCGCGGTCGTCATGGCCCAGACTTTCAAGATCGCCCAGCTCATGCAGCAAGCGTTCAACGAAGAACAGCAAATGCGGGTGCTGCCCGCCATCGCCAGGAATCCCCGCAGTGTGCTCGCCATCGGCATGTCGGAACCGGGCAACGGCTCGGACAAGCACACGAACCAGCCGGTGCCGTTTCAAACCGGTGCAGAGCGAACGCGCGGCGGCTGGATCGTGAACGGCATAAAACACTTCATCTCCAACGGCAACCGGGCGAGCCATTACCTGGTGATGGTGCAGACCGACCGGCAGAAGACCATGGCGAATGGCTCGACGTGCTTCCTGCTGGAGCGCGGCCATCCCGGATTCACGATCGGGCGCATCCACGAAAAGATGGGCGAGCGGCTGGCGAACAACGCCGAGCTCATCTTCCAGGACTGCGTCATGCCCGACGAGAACGTGGTCGGTGAAGTCAACAAGGGCTCGGAGATATTCGCCCGGTTCTCGCCGCAGTCCAACGCCTATGCCGGGGCCACGGTGCTCGGCGTAGCGGTGGCGCTGCACCGCAAGGCCGTCGAGTGGGCGAAGCTCCGGGTGCAGGGAGGCAAACGGCTGGTGGAGCACGACGGCATCCGGGCGCAACTTGCGGAAATGCGCATGCTGATCGACGCCTCGCGCTCATACATCCACCGCGCCTGCTGGTTCGCCGACCGCCCGCAGCTTGGCTGGGATAAGACGCTCGGCGCGCTGCCCAAGGCGATGGCCGCGCAGTCCGCGTGGAAGATCGCAACCTGGTGCCTCGAAATCCACGGCGGCCACGGTTACATGAAGGAGACGGGGGTGGAGAAACTGGTGCGCGATGCGGCCGCGTTCCTGCACTCGGATGGCGTCAACCGGACGCTTTTCCTGAAGGCGGCGAACTCCATGTTCCGCGACTGACAGGACGCGCCGGCCGCGACAAGGAAATAACCGCGAACCGGGGACAGACTACGGTTCGTTTAACGTTTTGGTGCGAACACGAGATCCGGTACCACGACTTCCCAGCGCTCGCAACGAGCGCGCTCGCGAAATTCGGGCTGCTCATCGTCCCGCCAGCGCGTAATGATTGCTGCCACATGCGCAGCGATGCACTCCATCCCCACTGGCGGAACGAATCCGCGAGCAAGGCGTCCGATAATAATACCCGCGCTATCCACGAGCTCCCAGCCCGCCCGTATCTGACGTAACCGGAGCGCATCGCCAGCCGCAAGCGCCGAGATGGCTCGATGCACTTTATGGCCAGGCGCATGGCGGCCCGCGAAACCGAGATTCACGTCTCCCAGTGTGAGTCGTTGATAACGGCGCGCCAGCTCAGGTGCCGGCGGCGGGAGCTGGGTTGGCGCACGGTGCAGAACAGCCGAGCTTTTCGCCAAGGCATCGAGCATCACGTGGGTTCCATCAAGTCGGGCGAGCGTCAAGGTTTTCCTGGCCCGAGTCATGGCAACGTAGTAAAGCCGGCGTGGGGCATCGCGGCCCTCATTGTTACCCACTTTTTCCCAGCCACCGTCCAGCACGGCGACATGGTCGAACTCCAGCCCCTTGGCCCTGTGCCCGGTGAGCAGCATCAATCCGCTTTGCCTGCGACGCACCTCCCGTCCCCACTCAGCCAACCACTCGATAAAATGGCCCACCGGCAGTTCAGCACCGCCGGTTTCGAGCGCATAGTTCTCGACCGCCTCCTGCAACAATGCCCACCAAATGCCACGATGTTGTCTATCGATCCAACGCGCGATAGCGCCGGTATCAACCAGCTTGATTTTCCGTGTGCGCAACCACTCGACCAGAGCCTGAGTCTCACGCAAGCGCCAGAAGTTGGGCGCTTCTTCGTCGGCCATCTGCGCCGGAATGCGGTTTAATTCGCAAAAACTTCTGACCGGCTCGAGGTATTTCCACTCGCGCGCAATCACAGCCGATCTGGCCCAATCCCAATCTGAAGCGAGAGCGGAAAGCCGCTGTAATTCCGTCATCACCGCCACTGCCTGCATCATTGAGTTCATCCCGGCCGGCAGAATCTGTACGCGACCCCTGCTGACGGAATCGATCTTTTCCCACTCACCGCCGGCAGGAGCCTTGGATCGAAGGCGGTCGATGCTGATCGGATGCCCGGCCTTCATGCGGTCGCGAGCGGGATCAATGACGAGGTTGGCGGCGCCGATGATGTGCGCGGTGGATCGATAGTTCTCGGTCAGGAACGCAGGTTTCGCCGCATAGTCCAGCTCGAAGCGGCGGATGAATTCGACAGAGGCGCCGTTGAAAGCGTACACGTTCTGGTCATCGTCCCCTACCGCGAAAAGACTCAGTCGCCGGTCTTCGTCTTGCAGGGTGCGTCCGGCCAACGCAGAGACAAGCTCATATTGTTCGGGACCGATATCCTGATACTCATCTACGAGAATCCAGCGAAAGCCGGCAAGCAGCCGCTCGCGTTGCTCATCAGCCTCCTCGGGAGGCAAGTCCTCGCCCTTCAGTAGCGCCACCGCCTGCTGCAACACCTCCTTGAACACATCGCCGTCAAGCTTCTCTGCCCGTCCGGCAAAGCTGGCCCCGGTAAGACGCATTGCGAGCGCGTGGCAGGTGAGCACGGTAACGCCCTTTGCGTCATCGCCGATGAGGTCCGCCAGACGGCACCGAATCTCCACTGCCGCATGGCGGTTGTAGGCGAGCGCGAGAATCCCGCGTGGATTCTCGCGCCGCACCCGAACCAGATACGCGATCCGGTGCACCAACACTCGCGTCTTGCCTGAGCCGGGACCAGCGAGCACCAGGACATTGGCCTGCTCGCGATCGTCGGCAACGATGCCCTGCTGCACTCGGTTGTTCAGCGATTCCACGATCGCACGCCAGGATGCCGGCGTCGTCTGCTGCAAAAGCTCCTCTTCGCGGTTTGGCAGCCAACGGCGTATGAACTCGTCGCGCTCGAGGGTGAAGTAGTCCATTGTCAGGCGCAGCGCATCGGCCATCGCGCGAAGACCTTGTTGCACGTATTCCGCCATTACATGAATCTGAACCACTTGTTCGTCGTAATGAAGCTTCAGCCGAGCAAAATCGGCCTTCATGAAACCGCGCTTGTCCTGCGCCAGGCGGATCGTCATCGCCGGACGGAACACGGCAAGCCCTTTGTTGAGGCGGATCGTTTCCTGTTCGTGCAGCCACAGGAGCGCCCGCTCAAGGAGCTTTGGCGGATCCTTCATTTCTGTCTTGATGATGAGGTCGCTTTCGAGAGCTGCAAGGAGCTTGCCGAGTGTAGTCTCCGCCAGAAGGTCCGTGCCCCGTGTTCCCTGAGGCAGACAGCCAAGCAAATGTTCCAGCAAGCGCTCTGCTGCTGCGCGCCGCAACTGCGCAGTCTTTGCAAGCGCGAACCATTCTCTTTGCAGTGTCACCTGTACCGTTTCCGCATCGAGCCGGCGCAACCGCAAGCTTCCCACGCCTCCATCCTCGCTGCGACCGTCGGTGGAGAGACTCCGGACAATGCGCCAGAGCTTTTCCGGAAGGGCGTGCGAATGACCGGCATCCTTCAGACGTTGGGTTATGCGCCGAAGCTGGAGCAATGACTCCTCGCCCTTTTCCAGCTCGGGCGCTGCCTGCCGCAGTTCGTCGATCAACGCCGTCTCCAGCGCCACAGCCTCCTCGAAGCGTTTCAGCGAGGACCGTTCCACGCCCGCATGGACAAAGGCAGTCAGCGCTGTGTCGTTGCTGGCGATGCCCAACTGTTCCAGGTCGTAAAGCGCCTTGCGGACGTTCTCCGGACTCAATCCCGAAACACCCATCAGTTCGTCGGTAGAGATGCCTTCGTCCGCATCGGCTGAAATGAGGGCGTCTACAATTAAGAGCAATTGGCGCCGGTAGCCCTCAACCATGGACGCTTTGGCGAGCTTCTCACGCGCCTCCTCCACCGAGCGCACTCGGAGCGAGGACGGAAACACCTGAACTTGATTTTCCTCCCGAGAAAGCAACGCAGCCTCTTCCAGCCAAGCAATGCTCGTCCGTACCCGAGTGTCGTCGGTGGCAGAATCCCGCTCGAAGGCCCCGGTCTCCTCCTCCGCGAGAATCTCGCCGGCTGTGGCCACCACCTCGCCGCCCAGTCGCTTTCTGCGGTCCAGGTTTCTGAGCGACTTCAGAATCGCCTGGATTTCGTGATGCGTGAGGCGCGAACGCGCCGACATGCCGAATTGCCGCTCGACATCCTCGGGCGCATAGAGCAGCACACAGCGTGCCGCCGCCTGATCGCGCCCGGCGCGCCCTGCCTCCTGCAAGTAGTTTTCCAGCGAACCTGGAATATCGGCATGGATCACCAGTCGAACGTCAGGCTTATCGATACCCATGCCGAATGCATTGGTGGCAACAATTGCCCGCGACTCGCCGCTAATGAATCGCTGCTGCACGGTTTTCTTCGTTTCTGGCTGGAGCCCTGCATGGAAATAGTCGGCGGCCAGTTCCTTCTCACGCAAAAACCCTGCGACCTCCTCGGTTTGCCGGCGCGTGGCGCAGTAAACAATGGCGCCGCCAGGCGCCTCCGGCGGCAGGTCGGCGACCAACACCTGGTGGATATGCGCCAACTTCTCGGCGGGTGTAGTGGGCACTACAGCAAAGTCCAGATTGGTACGGTTGGCCCCACCGTCGAAAAGCTTGAGTTCGATGTCCAACTTTTCGCGGAAATAACCCAAGATGTCCACCACCACATCGGGCTTGGCGGTCGCGGTCAGGCACAATACCGGCGGCACCGTTCCATTTCCCGCCTTCTCTTTGATAAATCGCCCCACGTAGCGGTAATCGGGTCGGAAGTCGTGCCCCCACTTAGAAAGGCAGTGCGCCTCGTCCAGTACCCAGGCACCGATCTCGCGCTGCGCCAGCACCTTGCGCAGAAATCGGTTACGCAACTGCTCCGGCGACACAATGAGGATACCGACATCTCCCAGCCGCACGCGGTCCAGCGCATCGGCCCGCTCGGGCATGGAGAGCAGGCCATTGATAGCCGCACAAGATGAGATACCGCGCGCTTCCAGCCCCGCGACTTGATCCGCCATCAATGCCACCAGAGGGGAGATGACAACGGTCAACGCTCCGGTCTTGTCGTAGCGAGACAAGGCTGGCACCTGGTAACACAACGACTTGCCGGTGCCGGTAGGCAGTATCCCGAACACATGGTCGCCACGTATGGCCGCTTCGACAATGGCCTGCTGCATGGATCGCCCGTCCCTCCCTGCAGGTTCAGGACGAAAGTTGCTGAACCCGAACCAGCGACCGAGTTCCTTCCGTGCATCGTGCCTATCCCGGCACCAAGTACAACCTGCGTCGTTACAGGGCGTATCGCGCAAGCATCGTACGAGCATCCCGGCCTCGGGGAACTGATGGCGCACCCAGGGCGGCATGACTGAATTGCCTCCCGACACCGACAGCCAGGCCAGCGCGTAGGCCAACGCCCAGCCGTAGCGCTCTGCCTGGGCTCGAATCTCCCGGCCATGAGTCAGGCAGGCATGGCCCGACAAACGCTTTTCAATAGCTGTGCGGGTCTCTGCATCGGCAGGGCGCAGTTTGCGGCGCAGAGTCGAAAAGAAAGCATTGAGCCCGGATACCGCCTCGTCTGCCGTCGTCAGCCAATGCCATGCGAGCAGCAGATCCGGTGCCGTTTCCTGCAACGCTTGTAAAGCCCGATGCTGATCGCGGAACACTTCAAGGGCCAGCCGGGCATCGAGTTCCGGATCGTTCAGCCGCCCGCGCTTGAGCTTCCCGTCCTGATAGTGCTTGACCAGGTGGTGATATGGGTTGCGGGGAAACGCCAGAGGATTGAGGCGCAGCGTGTCCACCATTGGCAGCTTGAGCAGGCGAAGATCCGGCTTCGCTGCAGCAAGATGCGACGCATCGAAACCGATCAGGTTGTGGCCCAGCAGAAATGCAGCGCCATCGGCAAAGTCGTCAAGCCTGGCAAGCGCCGCCGCGAGATCACCGTTATGGAACACGAAGGACCGTCCCGTATCGCCCCGCACGGCGGCGAAGCGGCGGATGCGCGCGTCGCGCACACCCACTTCGAGATCAATGGACACACAGCGGGGTGCAAAACCGCCGGCTTCAAGAGACTCTCGGACGTGTTCGCTCATGCCGCGGGTAAACGGCGTAAACGGGGGACAGACCACGGTTTCTTCCCTGGAATTTCTATGGCGGAGCAAATGCAGCTCACGAAATTAGCAAATTAGTGGTCCCCGAAACGCCGGTAATCGCTCCGGTGTTTTCTCGAGCTTGGCAGGCTAGCGCGTGTTGTTCGAGCGCGAGGCTTGGGCATGATCATTCTGCCCGGGAAGCCCGCTGCGACTCGTCCGGACCGCGTTTATCCGGATGCGCAAAGCCACGCTTTGAGCCTTCGATGAAGCGCACGAGTTCCGCCACCGCAGGACTGTTGAACGCGGCGAGCAGGGCTAGCATTTCCTTCAGTGCAGTGCCGGAGCGCAGGACAAGGAAAGCGCGCCGCAGGTGATGCACTTCCTCCGGCGAGAAGCCCGCGCGTCGGAGTCCCACCAGGTTCACGCCCCGGGCGCGCCCCGGCACCCCCTCGGTGACGATGAACGGCAGGCAGTCCATGGTTACCCTCGTGCTCTGGGAGATCATCGCCAGGCGGCCAACGCGGCAGAACTGGTGGACGGTGACCGCGCCGGAAATGAACGCGCGGTCTTCCACCGTGACAAAGCCGGCGAGCAGCGCGCCGTTTGCCAACGTTACCTGGCTGCCGAGACGGCAGTCATGGGCGACGTGGCTATAAGCCATGAGCATGTTGCCGTCGCCGATGCGGGTGACGGCGCCTTTCGCGCTGCCGCGATGGACGGTAACCCCCTCGCGAATAACGTTGCCGTCGCCGATCTCCACCCAACTCGGACAGGGACGAAACTTAATGTCCTGGGGCTCGCCACCGATCACCGCGTGCTCGTGGATGCGGTTTCCGCGCCCCATGCGGGTGTAGCGCCGGATGACGGCGTGGCTGGCGATCTCGCAGCCGTCGCCGATTACCGTGTCCGCCTCGACCACGGAGTAGGGGCCCACCGTCACGTGGGCGCCCAACTGCGCTGCCCCGTCGACGAGCGCCGTGGGATGAATCCGGGTCATGATCAGAAGTGGACTTTAAAGCGCAATCCGAGTATTGAGCAAGGAAAATGCAGCGGCCCTGAGCGTCTTTCTTGTCGGACGCAATATGATTCCGGGGAGAATCAACCGGGGACAGACCAGGTAAACGGGGGACAGTCCACCGTTTCTTCCCTGAATTTTTATGGCGGAGCAAATACAGCTCAGCAAATTAGCAAATTAGTGGTCTGTCCCCGAAAAACGTTTTTGTTTTGCGGCTTCCCCCTCACCCTCGGTGTCCCCGCCCCGGAAGGTTACGGCAGGCGCCGCGGGTAAGCGCGAGCAG
>MERG01000222.1 GCA_001771985.1 Betaproteobacteria bacterium RIFCSPLOWO2_12_FULL_62_13
GGGCTCGATTTACGTGACGCTCGTGTGCCTCCTGCCGGAGTTCCTGATCGTATGGAAGAACGTGCCGTTTTATTTCGGCGGGACATCCTTGCTCATCATCGTGGTGGTCACCATGGATTTCATGGCCCAGGTCCAGGCCTACGTGATGTCGCATCAGTATGAGAGCCTGCTAAAGAAGGCCAACTTCAAGGGTGGCGTATTTCCAACAAGATAATGGCGAAAGAAGAGACGATACAGATGCAGGGCGAGATCGTGGAAACCCTGCCCAATGCAACGTTCCGGGTAAAGCTGGAAAACGGTCATGTGGTGCTCGGACATATTTCCGGGAAGATGCGGATGCACTACATCCGGATACTTCCGGGCGACAAGGTGACGGTGGAGCTGACGCCGTATGACCTCACGCGCGGCCGCATCGTGTTCAGGGCGAAGTGAAACGGTGAATGGTAAAAGGTAAATGGGAAATGGGAGAACAACAGGCTGTTCCGCTATTCACCATTCCCTATTCACTATTTACCGAATCTTGAGGAGGCGAACATGAAAGTGCGAGCATCGGTGAAAAAGATGTGCCGCAACTGCAAGATCATCAAACGCAACGGCGTGGTGCGGGTAATCTGCAAGAATCCGCGCCACAAGCAGCGCCAAGGCTGATTTTAATTTGAAAATTAGCCGGTTAGACGCTAAAATTTCAAGTTTTCCCTTTTTGGGGTGAGGCATGGCCCGCATAGGTGGCGTAAACATTCCGAATCATCAGCACGCGGAGATCGCGCTTACCGCGATTTACGGTATCGGCCGCAACCGGGCGCGCGCGATTTGCAGCGCGGCAGGCGTGAATCGTTCAAGCAAGATCAAGGACCTGTCGGACCTGGAAATGGACAAGCTGCGCGAGCAGGTTGCGAAGTTCGCGACCGAAGGCGATCTGCGCCGCGAAGTTTCGATGAACATCAAACGACTGATTGATCTTGGCACGTGGCGCGGCAAGCGCCACCGCGCCGGGCTGCCGGTGCGCGGCCAGCGCACCCGCACCAATGCGCGCACCCGCAAGGGTCCGCGCAAGGCGGCGGTCAGGATCATCAAGGCGGCTACAGTTTAGAGGCAATCCGATATGGCGAAGGCAACCACCCGTGTGCGCAAGAAGGTCAAGAAGAATGTGGCGGAAGGCATCGCCCACATTCACGCGTCCTTCAACAACACCATCGTGACCATCACCGATCGCCAGGGTAACGCGCTCGCGTGGGCGACCTGCGGCAGCAACGGTTTCAAGGGCTCGCGCAAATCGACGCCGTTTGCCGCGCAGGTGGCGGCCGAGCACGCCGGCAAGCTTGCGCAGGAGTGCGGCGTGAAAAACATCGAGGTGCGCATCAAAGGGCCGGGGCCGGGTCGCGAGTCGGCGGTGCGGGCACTCAACGCCGTCGGTTTCAAGATCACCAGCATTTCGGACGTGACGCCGGTGCCGCACAACGGCTGCCGGCCGCCGAAAAAGCGCCGCATCTAAGAGGGAGATCCGAACGTGGCAAGGAATCTCGACGCAAAATGCCGGCAGTGCCGCCGCGAAGGCGAGAAACTGTTCCTGAAGGGCGAGAAGTGTTTTACCGACAAGTGCGCGATCGAGCGCCGCAACTACCCGCCGGGGCAACACGGCCAGAAAAGCACGCGGCTCTCCGGTTACGGCGTGCAATTGCGTGAGAAGCAGAAGGTGCGCCGCATCTATGGACTCCTCGAGCGCCAGTTCCGCAAGAACTACCACGAAGCCGCACGCCGCAAGGAGGTCACGGGCGAAGCGCTGCTGCAGATACTCGAGAGCCGGCTGGACAGCGTCGCCTACCGCATGGGTTTCGGTGCTTCGCGCACCGAAGCGCGCCAGATCGTGCGCCACAACGGCATTCTCGTAAACGGGAAGCGCGTGAATATCCCCTCGTTCCAGTGCCGTCCCGGCGACGTGATCGAGGTTGTGCGGCCGGCGAAGGAGCAATTGCGCATCAAGGCCGCCGCCGAAGCGGCGGAATCGCGCGGCTATCCTGAATGGATCGATGTCGATGCCAAGGCGCTCAAGGGCACCTTCAAGGCGCGTCCCCAGCGATCCGAGCTCCCGCCCACGATCAACGAGTCGCTGGTGGTCGAGCTCTACTCGAAGTAATTTCCCAGAGGTATTCAAGCCATGCAAAGCAGTGCGTTTCTCAAGCCTCGCATCATCGACGTGCAGAACATCTCGCCGTACCACGCCAAGCTCACGATGGAACCGTTCGAGCGCGGCTACGGCCACACGCTCGGCAATGCGCTTCGCCGCACCCTGTTGTCGTCGATGCAGGGTTACGCCGCGACGGAAGTCAAGATCAACGGTGTGCTGCACGAATATTCGACGATCGACGGCGTGCAGGAAGACGTCGTCGACATCCTGCTCAATCTGAAGGGAATTGTGCTCAAGCTCCATAACCGCGGGGAAGTCACCCTTACCCTAAAGAAATCAGGCGAAGGCGTGGTGACGGCGGGCGACATCGAGCCAATGCATGATGTCGAGATCGTCAATCCCGATCATGTGATTGCGCACCTGGCCTCCGGCGGAAAGCTCGACATGCAGATCACGGTCGAGCAGGGGCGCGGTTATATCGCTGCGACCAGCCGCAGGATAGCCGAAGAAGAAGGGCGGAGCGTCGGAGCGATCGTGCTCGATGCCTCGTTCAGCCCGGTGCGCCGCGTGAGCTATTCGGTCGAGTCCGCGCGTGTCGAGCAGCGCACCGATCTTGACAAGCTGATCATGGACATCGAGACCAACGGCGCAATCGATCCCGAAGAGGCGGTGCGCTATGCGGCGAGAATCCTCGTCGAGCAGCTTTCCGTGTTCGCGGACCTGAAAGGCATCCCAACGCAGATCGAGGAGAAGAAGGCGACGCAGATCGACCCCATCTTGCTGCGGCCCGTGGACGATCTCGAGCTCACCGTGCGTTCCGCGAACTGCCTCAAGGCCGAGAACATCTATTACATCGGAGACCTGATCCAGCGCACCGAGACCGAGCTCCTGAAGACGCCCAACCTCGGTCGCAAGTCGCTCAACGAGATCAAGGAAGTGCTGGCCTCGCGCGGCCTCACGCTCGGCATGAAGCTGGAAAACTGGCCCCCGGCGGGGCTCGAAAAGGTCTAATGATGAATGCGGAACGCGGAATGATGAATAAGAGCACGGGAACGTTGTTCATTCATCATTCATCATTCATCGTTCATCATTGAGGAAAGATCATGCGTCACCGCCACGGTTTACGGAAACTCAACCGCACCAGCAGCCATCGCCTCGCGATGCTGCGCAACATGACCAACTCGCTGCTGCGGCACGAAGTCATCAAGACCACGCTTCCCAAGGCGAAGGAACTGCGGCGCGTGGTGGAGCCCATTATCACGCTCGGCAAGACGCTGTCGCTCGCCAACCGCCGGCTCGCGTTCAATCGGCTGCGCGACCGCGAGAATGTGGTCAAGCTCTTTGACGAACTCGGCCCCCGCTACGCCAGGCGCAACGGCGGTTACCTGCGCATCCTCAAGTTCGGCTTCCGTAAGGGTGACAACGCACCCATGGCTTATGTGGAACTGTTGGATCGCCCGGAACCCGGCGACCAGCCGGAAGCGAAGAAGGGGGCCAAGGCGGACGCGCCTGGCCAAGCTGCGGCGTAACCCGCAGCCCTACCGGCAAAAAGCCGGCCTCGCGCCGGCTTTTTTTGTTTTCAGCCACAGAGGACACAGAGAACACGGAGATTCCACCCTTCAAGGCCAAGAAATGTGGCCATATCCTTTGCGCTCTTCGCGGTTAATGCTTTAACGATTTTCTCTGCGAACTCTGTGTTCTCTGTGGCTGGGCTTTCCTTGCCGGCCTTGGCGTCTTGGCGGCGATAAGATTTACAATGCGCGCATGCTTAACGAGCTGGAACTTACCGGTCGCGCGCGCACCCACGTCGTGCAGCGCGACGATCTCAGGGCGGCGCTGCAGCGCAATGCGCTCGAGCCTTTTCTGGTGATGAAGGACGCCGCCGCGCGCGAGGGCATAGCGATCGAGATCGTGAGTTCGTTCCGTGATTTCGCCGCGCAGCAGAGGATCTGGGACATGAAATATCGCGGCAAGCGGCCGCTCTATGACGGACACGGCAACGTGCGTGACCACGCAAGCCTCACCGAAACGGAACTGATCGAGGCGATCGGATGCTGGAGCGCGGTGCCGGGCGGCAGCCGCCATCACTGGGGCAGCGACATCGACGTCATCGACCGTGCGGCGGCGCCCGAAGGCTATCGCGCGCGCCTGTTACCAGAAGAAACGCAGCCCGGCGGCGTGTTCCACCGCATGCATCAGTGGCTTGACGAAAACATGGCGCGCTACGGGTTTTTCCGCCCGTATCGCACGTTTCGCGGCGGCGTGTTTCCGGAGCCGTGGCACCTCAGTTACGCGCCCGTCTCCACCGTCGCCTTGCAGGGGCTGACGCCGGAGTTGCTGGAGGAAGCGGTGCGCACGAGCAGCATTCTCGGCAGGTTGATCGTGCTGGATCGGATCAGCGAGATTCACCGGCGCTACGTCGCCAACATCGACGCCCCCGAGTTTCCGGGTCGGCAGGCTTCGGCCTAGCGTAAACGCTGCCATGTGGAAGGATCGGGGTGCGGGATCGCGGCGGGCTGGGGGCTGCTTCTGGATGCGTCCAATGAGCATATTCCTCTTCACGGATTTTGGCGCTGCCGATTTATATGTCGGCCAGGTCAAGTCGGTGCTCCTGGAGTATGCACCGGATGCCGCGGTCATCGACCTGCTGCATGAAGCGCCGGCATTCAATATCAGGGCGAGCGCGCACCTGCTCGCGGCGTTGACCGCGCGGATCCCGTCGCACGGCGTCACTCTCGCGGTGGTCGATCCGGGCGTCGGCGGCGAGCGGGCGCCCGTGATTGTGCTCGCCGACGGCAAGTGGTTCGTCGGTCCCGACAACGGTCTGCTATCGGTTGTTGCCGCCCGCGCGCAAGGGGTGCAGGTCTTTCCCATTAGTTGGCGTCCGGCAATGTTGTCGGAATCCTTCCACGGCCGTGATCTGTTTGCGCCTTTCGCCGGCATGCTCGCGCGCGGGGATCTCGATGTGGCTCAACTGGAAGGCAAAGCGGGCTTGGACGTGAATTTCGGCGGCGAGGACTTGCCCGAGGTGATTTATGTCGACCATTATGGCAACGCGATGACGGGGCTGCGCGCCGGCGGCGTTGCGCGCGAGGCGTGCATCGCAGTCGAGGGACGGCGGATTGGCTATGGACGCGTGTTTTCCGAAGTCGCCGAGGGCGAGGTTTTCTGGTACGAGAATAGCCTGGGGCTGGTCGAAATCGCGGCCAATGCCGTGAGCGCAGCGCTGAAGCTCCACGTCAAAATCGGCCAGCCCGTGAGCGTCGGATCTTGACACCAGTGAATAGCGATCGGCGACAGTGACGAGTAACCGTCATGGGTGACGAGCGACGCGTGCCGGTGAGGGGTGACGAGCGGCCAGAAATGACCGAGGGAGATTGATTTATAATGGCAGGACGCAGTCGGGGCCGGGCCTGTAGCGGCCTGAGATGGATTTTTCCGCTGA
>MERG01000223.1:0-5600 GCA_001771985.1 Betaproteobacteria bacterium RIFCSPLOWO2_12_FULL_62_13
TGAAGAAGTTCGTCGCATCGAACAGCACGCGACTGAGATCGACGTCGAACTCGCGCACCATCTGCGTGACCACATCGCGCTCGATCGCCGCGATCGCCTCGCCCGAGACCCGCTCCATGTTGTCCCAGTAGCGCTGGCTGGTCAGTTGCCGGGCCGCGATCGGCAGGTGGCGGCCTAACGCGGTGCCGGCAAACCACTGCCCGATGCTTGCTTTACTGCACGGGGCCACGCAGCGGTTGAGCGTGGCGATGAGCAAATACGTCCCGACCGAGGGCCCGCTGCCGCGTTTGGGGACGTGGCGGTCGATGTGCTCCACGAGGTTCAGCCGCTGCGCCAGGTCATACAGCGCCATCACCGCGCCGAACTCCCGAATCACGGCCTCGGTGGGTTGCGGTGCGGGCGGCGCGATGGTCAAGCGGCTGATGATGTCCTCGGCACGCCCGAGATATTGCTGCCAGACGATCTTGGGCTTGCCGTCCACGCGCTTGCATTCGCGGGCGTAGTAGTAGGGCTTGCCGCCGATGGTCTTTTTGATGAGACTGGGCATGGCTTAGGTCATACAATACCCCATATTCCCGCTTTTGTCCAGCCGTCATATGCTATATCTCGTAGAGGTCATACGCTCATCCCGCCGCCTTATCCGTCCTAAATACTTAGGTCATACGAAAATTCAGAGCACGGTCTGCCCGAACCATGACCGCAGCGACAGGGAATTTCTTACAGGAACAAGGAGTTGCGTACCGACGGCCCACCCGGGCAAGCGGCCCTTAGCTCCTCGCATTACCACGAGGAACTATCAACGGCTGGGCAATAGACTGATCCGGGGGCATGCGACCGCTGTTGACTATAACGGAATCGAGCAGCGCCGCCGGCGGCTTGGCGGAATGCTCAACTCCTACTACCGCAAGGCGGCGTGAGCGGTATCGGGCGAACTTCTAGACAGTACGCGATGCTCTATATAACAATGGATACGCGCTGAGGAACGCAGTCCAAAACGCGGACCAACGCAGCAAACCCTTAATACGGAGGAACCGATGATCGAGCGCTACTACATCACGCCGGAAAACACCTACAAGGTCGGAGGCAACTACAGGGTCATATACACGCCTGTGGTGGTGGTCCGCACGGCGGACCATGCACATATCTATGTTTCCGGGCGTACGGCCCGCACGCTCAATGGCGACGTAGAGCCCAAAGGCGATATGCGCGGGCAACTTCGGAAAGTCTGCGAAGCGATTGGGATCGCGCTGGATTCGGTCGGCGCAACCTTCGCGGATGTCACAAGAACGGTCACCTACACGACCGATATGAAGGCGTACTTCGATGCCATAGATGAGCGCTGGAAGTTCTTCAAGGACCCTCTGCCAACTAGCACCCTGATCGGAGTAGCCTGCTTGGCCATGCCGGAAATGCTGGTAGAAATTGAGGTAGAGGCTATTATTGAGCCGGAGCGATTACGTATACCGAAAAAGTAGTCTCCGAGCTGCAGCGCTGGGGCAGGCTCAATCGCTGAGTCGACCACGGCACCCGAAATCGACCGCACAATATCCTGCTGTTGGTTATGGGTACACGACGACCCTTGTTGCAGCATGGGTGCCCCACGGTTTCGTGCCACTCAAATCCGAGGTGCTCAGTCGACCTTAACGCCTGCCTGCTGAATTATCGGCCGCCAACGCTCGAGTTCGCTGCGAATGAATGCGGTGAATTGTTCTGGCCCGCTATGATGCGGCTCGGCCCCCACTGAGGCAATTCGCTCCCGCACGTCAGGCAAGTTGACGATTCGAGCGACCTCGGCGCTCAGACGCTTGATGAGTTGTTTCGGAAAACCCGGTGGTCCGCCCATGCCACCCCACCCCGGTGCCGCTAGGGGAACTCCCGACTCCACGAGTGTCGGCACTTCCGGGAGCTGGCTCGAGCGATTCGCGCTCATGATGCCGACGGCACGGATTCGACCTGCCCGCAAGTGAGGCGTTGCCGTTATGAGTATGGTGACAGCTGATTCAACATGTCCACCGGCCAGATTCGCCAAGGCAGGAGCACTTCCTGCATACGGCACGTGCACCGCTTCAAAGCCTGCGAGTCTTCGAAACTGCTCCATCGCCAAATGCTGCACGCTCCCCGTTCCCGACGAAGCGTAAGTCATCGCTCCCGCCTTCGACTTGACATATGCGATGAACTCTTTAACCGAGCGTACCGGGAGCGAGGGGTGTACCACCAGCAGGTTCGGGTAGTCTGCAATACGCGAGATAGGGGTAAAGTCTTTCAGCGTATCGTAGGGAAGCTTCCTTCCCAGAGCGGCATTCAGGGGAAACGGCGTGCTTAGCACGACCAACGTGTATCCATCGGCGGGTGCCCTCGCGGCGATAGAATAAGCAATTATGCCATTCGCGCCGGGCCGGTTGTCGTAAACGATCTGTTGGCCCAATGATTGAGCCAGCTTTTCACCCACGACGCGGGCCAAAGTGTCCGACGCACCTCCGGCTGGAAAATCGATGATCCAGCGTATGGGCCTGGACGGATAGGATTGGGCGCACACAGAGCCCACTGCTAGAGCGAGTACGGCGAACACAACGATGCGACACCAATCGAACATCTGCATACTGCTCGCAACAAATGGACGGCGCTACATAGTATAGTCTTCGCTAGATTGGCTGGTCAATCGAAATGCACGCAGAGCGCGGCGACCCCGTGCGGGTATCGAATCGAAGGACATTGGGCGCGGGGCTCAATGTTCGGTCACAAGAGGAAGACATCATCATGGCGCAGGGCAAGAGAGCAGATTCCAGCAAAGCCGCCCGTGAGCGGCCTGCTGCACGCAGGATCAAGTTTCCGATGGCGACAAGAGTGTTGGTAGCCAAACCCAGCATTCGGGTAAACGGACCGAAACCCGTACGGTCTGGAACAAAGACGAAGGGCGCATACAAAGCCGGTGCCAACGGCGTCCACGTCTTCACCTTCGCCGAGCTCGAGCCGACGCGGGCCAGCTCCAAGAAACGGGGAGAGTACTACACGGACACCCGGGCAGTTGTCGTTGAGGGCAAGAAGATCATGGTGGGGATGTCCCACGAAAAGGCCGGGATGGGTGCGCGGCTGCACACGCATCCGAACGATCAGTTCAATTTCGTGTTGAAAGGCACCTTGCGGGTGCAGATCGAAGGCCAGCCAGATCAACTCGTGCCTGCCGGCTCGGTGGTCTACTTTCCTGCCGGAGTCGCACACGCATCGTGCGCGACCGCAGATGAAGACGTGGTGTTCTACGTGTGCAAGGATCTAGCCTGGAGCATATCCGGCATTCCCGTCGACAAGGAGAAGGCGAGTGGACCGCAGCGCAACGTCCCGTCGGTTCGCAAATTCGCGAAAGAGAGGCGGGCCGCAGTAGGTTGATCACTCGCAGGAAATAGACTTCAGGCCAGACGACGACTGACTGGGAGGGCAACAGCAATGGCGTTCTACCGACTGGCGAACTTCGAAAGAACCGGAGTTGCTACGAACGACTCCGAGCCGCGTCCCGCAATTCGGGGAAAGCACGTCGAGCTAGGGTTTTATCGCTACCCGCCAAGCACGAGAAAACAACCCCATTCCCATCCCGAGGAACAGATCGTTGTGATAACCCGCGGAAAACTCGGCTATCGCGTTGCCGGCGAGACGCGAGTGCTGGGTCCAGGAGAGGCGGTCTATATCCCCGCCAACGTCGAACATGAAAATTGGTCTTTGGACGAGGAGGTCGAGTTCATCAGCTGCAAGAATGTCCTTTAAATCACTGTTTCCATGGAAGAGCGAAATCTAGTGTTTGCCTCAGCGCAGCAAACATCATTCCTAGAGCGGGGTGTTTGACCGCGACGGTAGATGCCGCACTCCGCTTCAGCTTGGCCGTGGTGGTGAAGCTGTTCGAGTGGCGCAATGCTATAGCCGTCGTGCAACGTGCGGACATGATCCGTTAGCCTCACGCAGACTGGGGGTTGAAGTGACCACCAGCAACATGGTCATGAGCACGCGCGCGAAGCTCCGGAGTGATAATCCCGCTGTGTGCTCTGCGCAGCGCCAAGGCGCAGGCGCAGCAGCTATTTCTTGATCTTCAAGCGGTCCGCCTCCACCATGGCCTCAACCTCGATCTCCACTAGCATATCGGGCATGCCGAGCTTGTTGATCCCGAGCAGGGTACTGGTCGGCAACGGCTCCTTGAAGAACTTGAAGCGCTCATCGCAGACGCGATAGTACTCCTCAATGTCGGTCGTGTATGTCACGGTGCGAACGACATCGGCAAACGTGGCGCCGACACTGTCCAGCGCCTTCTGAATGTTTTCACACACAAGGCGGATCTGCCCGCGCATGTCGCCTTTGGGATGGACATCGCCATTGGGCAAGCGCGCGGTCCGACCGGCGACGAAGATATGGGCGAGATCGGAGGATTTCACCACCACAACTGGTGTATAAAGAATCTTGTCATTGCCGCCAGTCTTGTAGGTGTCCTCGGGGGTAACGTAGAAACGTTCAATCATGGCGCGTCTCCTTCTAGGTTAGCCCGCATGGTGTATTAAAGAATAGGGCTATCCATTTGACTCAACCAGCCACAAGGGGTAGTGTTGAGCGGGTATGGAAGCGTACCCGCGGACATTGATGGAGTTTGAGAACCAGTTTGCGACTGAGCAGGCGTGTCGGCTGTATCTGGAACAACTGAGGTGGCCGGAGGGGTTCAGGTGTCCTCGGTGTGGTGGCGCGGAGGCATGGCGCATGGCCCGTGGGCTGTGGCTTTGCGGACGATGCCGACATCAGAGCTCGGTGCTGGTCGGAACGGTCTTCGAGCGCAGCCGACTTCCGCTGTCGCTGTGGTTTCGCGCAATGTGGCATGTAACGAACCAGAAGAATGGGGCGAGTGCCCTGACCATCCAGCGGCTGCTGGGCTTGGGGAGCTACCAAACGGCATGGGCGTGGCTGCAGAAGTTGCGCCGGGCGATGGTTCGTCCGGGGCGCGATCGCTTGGAAGGCGTGGTGGAAGCCGATGAGAGCTACCTTGGCGGAGAGAAGCCGGGCAAACGGGGTCGCGGTGCCCACGGGAAGGCCCTGGTGTTGCTGGCGGTTCAGCTTCAGCCGGGGGACAAAATCGGCCGCATCCGTTTGGCTCACGTGCCCGATGCCTCGGGGCAATCGTTGGTCCCAGCCTTGGCGACAATGGTGATGCCGGGCAGCAAAGTCAAAACCGATGGGTGGGGCGGGTACCATGGCCTGGCGTCTAAGGGGTATCGACACACGGTAGTTCGCCGCTCTGCCGAGATCGGGGAGAACTTGTTGCCGGCCTGCCACCGCGTAGCCAGCCTCCTGAAACGATGGCTGTTGGGGACGCATCAAGGGGCAGTTAGTCATGAACATCTGGCCTACTACTTGGATGAGTTCACCTTTCGATTCAACCGCCGAACCTCGGCGTCCCGGGGCAAGCTCTTTTACCGATTGGCTCAGCAGGCCGTCCAGGTGGAGCCTGCACCCTACGCTAGGTTGGTCGCACACAAGCGATAGTGGCTGGTTGAGTCAAATGGATAGCCCCAATAAGTTATTGATATTAAAGTATTTCAAGAGTAGTATTAGCACTCTATTACATCGAGTGC
>MERG01000223.1:5620-5842 GCA_001771985.1 Betaproteobacteria bacterium RIFCSPLOWO2_12_FULL_62_13
CCTGCCGGTGAGCGATCAAGTTTTTCGGGATGCGCGGAACGCGCACCAGCCCGCTCTCGGTATCATTCATGCTCGCGCAGGGGACAGTCGATAAGCACACGTTGTTGGTACCCGAAAGGCGGATGTCGGCCATTTGCAGTCGTCGGCGAGGTCCCCAGAAAACAAACCCCCGTCCAAGCGGGGCGCGAGTGAGTGCGGCTGAGCTTAGACGTTGAACCGGAA
>MERG01000224.1:0-11772 GCA_001771985.1 Betaproteobacteria bacterium RIFCSPLOWO2_12_FULL_62_13
GATAACAATTCAATTCATCGAACCGCCGTGTACGTGATCCGTACGCACGGTGGTGTGGGAGGGAGGGGCCGTGAGGCTTCTTCCTATCCCGATTAGGCAAAACCGAGAGTGTGCATCGAGGCAGCCATGCAAGTATCAACGCTAACGACAAGTGACCTGGTTTTGATGGGCAGCTCCCTATTTCTTGGGGCCGCCGCCCTGTTCGTTCCGTATTTGGCAGAGAAGTTAAAGCGGTCCTATTTTGCGCCAGCCCTTCTTCTTGACTTCGCCCTCAGTCCACCGGATTGCCATTTGACGCGCTCCAAGGGTCGGGACCAGCTCGGGAGAGTCGTAATCGACGAGCCTGATTACTACTTCCGTTTCCGGGTGCAAAACCAGGGGCAAAGCCAAGCGCGACGGTGTGAAGCAGTAGTGGAAAGTATGTATATAGCTGATGCTTCTGGAAAGTTCCAACCGTTACCGCAATTCACACCGGTGACTCTGATTTGGGGCAGCGGCTACGTCACCGAGTTCGTTGACATAAATCCGGAACGAAGATTCTTTTGCGACCTGTGTCACATACCGTCTGCAAAACTCCAAGCACTCGAATTGAACGCCGGCAAGTACGTAGATCCCACAGGCACTGGACCGTTCGACGTCGGTGTAGTGCTAAACGTCAAGACTGCGTTTCACTCTCAGCCGAATCGGCTTTCGCCTGGAAAGTACTGTCTTGACGTTGCCATCTACTCAGAGAATGCGAGGACGATAAGAAGGCGGTTCCAGATATCTTGGTCGGGCGCCTGGAAGGACACAGAACAACTCATGTTTCGAGAAGCTGTTGTTGAACTCGTTGATGCATGAAGAAGGTTTTGCCTAACTGCGGCATCCAGGGGACGCCGATCAGCGTCGTCTTTCTTCGCTGGCATGTTGCCGGCGCCCCTGATGCCGGGCGTTAGACCTCTATGCGTGCGTACTACCTGACCGGAGCGTCGTACGCACTAAGCGCTCTAGCAATGCGCAGGGTAAAGATCGCGCGATTTGCTGATTTGAATGACCCTTTTGAATTGCTAGCTGTTGATCTCAAAGAGCGGGATCATCGAAAGGCCTTCAGGGAAACGAAAGAGCAGCTCAATGAGGACAAGGGCCTTATCTGCCTTAGCAAGACGTGGGATAACCCGTTACTTTGGGGACACTATGCCGAGAAGCATACTGGGGTCGCGCTTGGCTTTGATGTTCCTGAGCAGCTTCTTGCGCCGGTTATTTATGCGAAAAAACCGATCGCGATTCCTATAGACACGAGAACCAATCGTCCGAAGCTGAGCGAGAAACTGATGAATCGGCTGCTTCGTACAAAGTTCGCTGACTGGAAGTACGAGAAGGAAGTCCGACTTTTCGTTCAGTTGGATCACACCACGAAAGAGTCTGGCCTGTACTTCTACGATTTCTCGAAGGACTTTGTGCTTAAGGAGATTGTGCTCGGGCCGAGGTGCGAATTACCAATCTCGGGAGTTAGAAAGTTTGCCGAAACTGTGATCCCTGGCGCCATCGTTATCAAAGCTCGGATTGCTTTCAGCAGCTTCAGGGTAATCAAGAACAAGGCCACCAGTCGCAGATGAAACAGAGGTCTTACCCGGCAGCCCACCGGACGCGCGCAAGCGGCGTGGGTATGCCACGATCGTCGAGCGCGCGCAGATGGCTTCCACGTTAGACGTCATAGGGAGGAATGCAGTGATGTCCCTCAAGCTCAATCGAATCGCGTTGTTTGCAATCGGCATCGGTGTCTTCGGGAATCCCCCACTTGTGCACGCGCAGCGTTCGCTCGACATCGCAGGTGCGGACGTTGCCATTGGCATGGAGCAGCAAGCCGCACTGGCAAAGTTTAAGAATTATCGCGTGGGATGCCCCGGCCAAGAAGGGAAGCCGGCGGCTGAGTGCACTTCAATACTGATCCAAAGCGCTCAGCCGCCCCACGATGTATACGCCAACATCGTGTTTGAAAGGGGGAAGGTCAAGTCGATCCTCAAGTACTGGGACCGAGGATTTGAGGGGTCAGCACCCGGAAAATTCGTACAAACTCTGTATTCGCTTCTGTCGAATCAGGGACGGCCAGGTACGCAGTTTCAAGTTTCCGTATCTGAGCGACGCGACCCTGGGGTTGTGCAGCAAACGATCTACCTAACATCGGGTCGCAAGACAATCTCCATTTCGTACGCCGAAGGTTTGCGAGGAGCTGATGGAAAGACACTTCCACCGTTTGTAAACCTCAACGAGTTCATCGAGTAAGCCAATGACGTCTAACTCTAGGTCGAACGGACGGGCCGCCAGCGTCGCGCCATCGATGGGCATCGTGCTGGCCCGCCGTTCACCAAATCGTTAGGCACCCAGGAGATAGCCTGTGCGAAACGACGCGTCCTGGATTGCAATTCCTCTTGGCATCATCTTCTTTGCAAGCGGCTATTGGTTCGCGCTAAAGCTAATTGCCATTCCGAGTCTTCAAATCTTTAAGGTGATGAACATCATCGGACTCGTCTGCGATCTAGCCGGTGTTGCGATCCTGTCCAAATTCATTATGAGCAATCGGAAGGCTAAAGCCTTTGTGGTAGAGCGGTTGGCGCCACAACTAACGAATCTATTTGCTGGTGTTCCAACCGGTATGGTTGCCGCGAGTTTTATAGGCCCAATCGGGCCTTCACAGATGCTGGTGCGGGATTTTTCAATTGCACTTCAGCTCAGCCTTGCCTGGCCAGGCGTGTTCTATGTATTTTTCTGGACCAAGAAAACGAAGCTTTCCGCGGCCGCCCTTGACCTGCGGGTGACGCTCGTAGGTAGCTTTTTTCTTGTGTTCGTAACCTACAATGCATAACCTACAATGGGGTCAGGTCTTGCTTTTTGCCTACAGGTATGTAGGTGTATAGGTGTGCCGATGTGGCAAAAGGCAAGACCTGACCCTAAAGAACCTACGCTGACCCTAAAGAACCTACGAAGTTAACCTACCTCCCCGGCGCGGATCGCGCGGACGCGAAGACAATCATTCGCTTAGCTGAAGTTCCGGATTACCCGACGCCGGAATATACCGGCTTCGTCGAGTTCGTAGATTTCATTTTCTTTGCGGTGCTCTTCACGACGCCCGAGATGTCAAAGCGGAACATCGGAAAGCTTCGCGAAATATTGCGGACAGTGCTGCCGCTTGAGGTAAGGAATGTCTGACTCTAGGTGGTGCGGACGGGCCGCCAGCGTTGTGGCATCATTGATCATCGCGCCAGCGCGCCGCACACCAAGACGTTGGGCGGCAACAATCAGCAACATGCGGTGCGCGAAGTTCTGGCTCCTCGCTTCGGCCTTGACGCTTTTGCCATGCACCGCGCTCTTGGGGCAGCCTTACCAAGGGCCGATCATCGATGCGCATGGTCATCTAGGCGCCTCGTTCGACTGGAAGGTAATGGTCGAAGGCATGGACAGCAACAACGTGACACAGCGGACGGTCATGGCGCGTTACTACCCAGGGGGACCGCGAGACCTGCCGGGCAGCGACGAGGACGCACTGCGACTCGCCGAACGGTATCCGGGTAAGTTCTTTCCACTGGTGGGCATGCAGCAGCCGCTGCTCACCGGATCGCACAACTGGCAGTCGCCCGAGCGCGAAGTTGAAAGGCTCATCGAGGAGGCCGAACGCAAGCTGGCGTCTGGAAAGTTCTTCGGCATCGGTGAATTCATCGTACGCCATTGGTCCTACTCGAGCGGGCCGCACGCCGAGCAGGAAAACCCAATTTACTCGACGTTCATGCGGAGAATGAGCGCAATAGCGGCGCGCTTCGACGTGCCCATGGTTGTGCATATGGAAGGTTACCCCGTGCTAGTCGATGATTTTTCGAGGTTGCTTGCAGAATACCCGAATGTGCGCTTCGTCTGGGCGCACAGTTGCGGCCGCAGCAAGGCGTCTGTCATCCGTGGCATGTTGGCTCGGCATCCGAATCTTTTCTGTGACCTTGCGGGTATGACCAACGTAGGTACCACTGGCTACGGCATCGGCTGGCCGCGAATGGAGCAATTTACCGCGCTCATCGAGCAGGACGGCGTGCTGTTCCCGGATATAAAGGCGCTCTATGAAGAATTCCCCAATCGCTTCATGCTCGGCATGGATGTCGCGCATGCGTCGGGGAACGCGCTGAACAATTACTCCCGGCGCGTAAATCGATTTCGCGACCTCCTCGGGCAACTCAAACCAGAAACTGCGAAGAAATTCGCCGAAACAAATGCGATTCGGGTCTTCAGGCTCAGCAGCGCAGTTACACGCTAATCGCCCAACTTCAGGTCGAACGGACGGGCCATGAGCACTGTGCCGCCATTAACAACTGTCTCGGCCCGCCGTTCACCAAGACGTTGAACTAAACCGCTTCGCGGTGGTGGTACTCGGACTCAAATAGGCTGAACGCGATGACTGGAACACAGTGTGCACGCAGCAGCAGTCTTGTCGGTTCGACTGCTCGGATGTATGCTGTGCCGAGATGTACGCTGTGGTGCGCGGCTTCGATGGTCAGTGACCATGCCGATGAACGGCGCTTCGACCAATGCTGAAGTCCCGAACGCTCGTGATCTGGGCAACGCGTAGCGGCGCGGACTTTCCTGTCCGAGTTGGCTGCAGCTTGCTGCAAGGAGACGTTTCATCTGGTGATCGTCGCCGAACGTTGTTACAAAGCTTACATTCCCCATAGGGCCGTCCGAGCGACGGTTCAGTCCAACGAGGTTTATCCGCCGCTATGCGCCATCGCTACCCTCGTACGCGTCTGCGGCGGCGGATAAACGCTATTCGTTAGGCCCCACACCACCACCGATATCGCTCGATGACGCAAGAAGGACGAACGTTCAACGGCCGAGAGGCTGTTGATCCCGCCGCAACCCTGCCTGCGGGAAGCACGCTCCGGTTCCAGTCAGTGCACCTCATGTGCCGACCGTCAGGCGCTGCTGGCGTTGTAGAGGCAATGGACGCGTTTCAGGGGGTGGTTCTGACACTCTCATTCACTGACTCGCTCCACGACTTCGTCGAGGGGAGTGCAGTTCTTGTGGCACCTGGCATTGCCCTGTCTGCCTGGCACGTCCTCAAACCGCGCCTTGAGGCAATTATGGCTGGTGAGATCACGGCGCAGTGTCTTGGTGTAGCGTCAGACGGCGTGCGACTGTGGCAAGTGCGAAAGGTCACACATGTACCGGAGACGGATGTTGTGATACTGGGGCTGAGCCTGAGAAGCGATGTCTCCTCCGGCACGACGCTCTATCAGGCACACCTCACGACCCGCTTTCCGAAGATTGGTGAGAGGCTAACTCTCTATGGGTTTCGAGCCGCGGCCGAGGCCCTTCCTCGTGATGGCGACGGCGGGTCAGCAATCGCAGGTCAACTTCTTTGCTGCGCTGGTGAGGTCAGCCAAGTGTTTCCAACCGGTAGAGACCGGGTGATGCTGCCTTGGCCGACCGTTGAGGTTTCCGGCCCAAGTTGGGGGGGAATGTCCGGTGGGCCTGTAGTCGACGACTCCGGCATGCTTATCGGTCTCTTGTCATCTTCAGTGACGGCCGAAGCCGGACCAGGGCCATCCTACGTCTCGCATCTGTGGCCCGTCCTCACTGCGTCCTTCGGGGGTGGATGGCCCGAATCACTCTTCACCAACTCAACGACTCTTCTTGAGATGGACAGCAGCTTGTGCGGCATCGAAGGCAGGGATGCCCTCAGATTCAACACCGACCCTGTGACTGGACGCGTGACGACTCAGTACAGACCTTGGTACGAGAGGCCAGCGCCGCAGAGCGGTGGGGCCTAACCCCGCGTCGAGAGCGACGCTCCGCATTCGCACGCGCGTCTCACGGGGACACGTTAGGCCTATGAAATTGGCGTTTGCACTAGTGTTGACGAGCTGCGTTCCCCTTGTCGCAGGTTGCGTCCCAGAGCGCATCTTCTACTCACCCGCTTTGAGTGGCCGTGTCATCTCGGCAGAATCTCGCAAGCCAGTTAGCTCGGCCACTGTGTCATTGGTTAGATACCCTGACGTTTCCGTGAAAACTGAACCAGATGGCTCGTTCATACTACCTTCGAAGTCGGACTACAGATGGTGCGTGCTTTTGCCCGATGCGTGTATGTTTCCCTACTCGTCTGAGCCGACCCTCTCGATTACTGTGAGGGCCACCGGATATCGCGATGCCGTTTACAAACTCGACGCGGCGAAATTGGAAAGTGGCGAAGGTAATGCAATTAACATTGTCCTCGAGCGCAACAAGTAGGCCTATCCGTGCGGTCGAAAATGACGCTCCGCGAGCGTCGCTCGCGCGCGCATTTCACCCCAAACGTTGCCCGCAAGCAGTCACTGGTGGCAGCCACATACCAAACGCACGGGGGCTCAGGGTCAGGCCTTTACTTTGTAGTGCAGCAGATTGAGCAACCGCGAGGGACAGTAAGGAATAAGGTAAGGACTCAGGTAAAGACCCCTTCTACTCGACTCAGATAAAGAAGAGCATCCAATGCCGCTCGCGCGCATCGTGTTAGGGATGGTATTGCTTGGAATGGTCGTTCTGGCCACCGGCGTGGCGTCGGCCCAGGACTATCCGGGCAAACCCATACGCGTAATCAGCCCCGGCCCCGGCGGTGGAGCCGATTTCGTGGCGCGTTATGTTGCGCAGGGGATTTCAGGTCCGTTGGGCCAGCAGGTTGTCGTGGAAAACCGGCCAGCCGGGGTCATACCGGGACAGATCGTGTCCAAGGCGCCGCCCGATGGCTACACCTTGATGGTCAACGGCAACAGTTTCTGGATCGCGCCGCTGATGCGGGACAACGTTCCCTACGATCCGGTGAAGGATTTTTGCAGCTCTCCTTTCCGTTTCACCGATCCCTACTACCTGGATTCGGCCCGGAAAGCGGAAAAGGAGTGCGTACTGGCCTGGGCGCGGGAGAGCATGAAGAGACGGCTCGATGCCTCCAGGGTGAGCCCGGAGTTCGTCGAGTGGTACGCCAACGAGATGGGCAAAACCTCCCCGCGGGTCGTTGTGGAAACGCACGACGCACTGGTCGGAAACGACCTCTCGGATATATTGCGGCGAATCAAGGTTCCAACCCTGCTGCTCTCTGCGGAGAGCCGCCCCGGCTACACGTGGGGCTATGTGCAGGAGATGGAGCAGCTCATAGAGGGATCGAAACTGGTGGTTTTCCCGGGCACCTTCGGCTTCGTGCACCAAAGCGAGCCGGAGAAGTGCGCGGAAACCGTTCTCGCCTTCCTGCACGGGCTGTAACGGAGAAGGCGGAAAGAATAAATGGGCCGGGTTCACATTTCGACGCCAATAAAGCGAACCCGGCCCTAATAACTCGCGTACCTTCAACACGCCTCTCTTCCCGGAAATCCTCATCGCGAGCAGCGTGCTCGCCGAGGGCGTCGACCTGCACCTGCACTGCCGGTACGTCGTTCACCACGACCTTTGCTGGAATCCTTCGACTCTGGAGCAGCGATCCGGCCGCGTCGATCGCATCGGCTGTCTGGCTGAGCGCGTCCGGCAGCCCATCAATCTCTACCTTCCCTATGTTGCGGCGACTCAGGACGAGAAGATGTTCCGAGTGGTCCGAGACCGGGAGCGGTGGTTCCAGATCGTCATGGGAGAGCGGTACGAAGTCGACGAAGCCGCCACGGATCGCCGGTCGATGCGCATACAACTACCCGAGGCTGTTCGGGCGGAGCTTGCCCTGAAGCTGCATCCTTAAGGGAATCCTTAAGGGTCGGAAGCCCAACCCCCGCCCCAGGCCGGCGCGAGATACCGCATCCCTAGCCTCGGACTAGCTTAACTAATGCAAGGCCTCACCCCGGCTCGGCGCCTCACCCGGCTCCCCATCGGCCTACTTCCGCTCGATTCCCGCATCGCGCACGACATTGGCCCACAGAGTCAACTCTTTCCGGTAATGGCGATCCATGTCTTCGGCGCTGCCACCGAGCGGGTCGACGCCGAGCTGCTTGAAGCGCTCACGTATTTCCGGCAGGTCGAGCACGGCGTTTATGTCGGTGTTGAGCTTCACGACGACAGTGGGAGGCACCTTGGCCGGTCCCATGATGCCGATCCAGTACTCAGATCGTAACTCGGGGAAGCCCTGCTCAGCGATGGTAGGGGTTTGCGGCAGCACAGCCGATCGTGCCGCACTGAAGACGACGAGGGGCTTCAATCTGCCGGCCTTGATGTAGCTTTCCTGGGACGCGACGGTCCCGATCATGGTGGAAACGTGGCCTGCCATGGTATCGATGATCGCCGGTCCGCCGCCTTTGTAGGGCACGTGCAGAAGCTTGACCCGCGCGCGCAGCGCGAAGTGCTCGACGAGCAAGTGCTGCGAGGAGCCGGCTCCAACCGAGGCGTATGTAATCTCGCCCGGCCGTGCCCTCGCCAGCGCGATCATCTCCTTGAGAGACTTCGGCGGAAAAGCGGGGTTAGCGGAGAGGAGATTTGTAGCAGCACCGAGCATGACGACGCTCGTGAAGTCGCGGACGGGGTCATACGGAAGCTTGGAGATGATGCTCGGGTTGGTTGCATTGGTGCTGTTCGCAAGGAGCAGCGTATAGCCATCCGGGCGCGCTTTGGCAACCGCGTCGGTCGCGATGATCGTGTCCGCGCCTGGGCGGTTTTCCACGACGACCTGCGTGCCCCACCGCTCGCTCAGCCGCTGCGCGACCGCGCGCGCGACGATGTCCGTGCTGCCGCCCGGCGCGTAGCCAACGACGAGCCGAACGGTCTTGGCCGGATAGGCGCCTGCACCGGCTGGCTGCGCCTGGGCGGAGGCATAGATGAAAACAAGGCAGGCGGCTGCGGTGATGCGAATAAACAACGAGTCCATACATGATTCCCTTGAGAAGTTTTGATACTGGTTTTTCGCCGGGGCATTATATGACACTTCCGGCTTCGAACCCATCCCCGTCACCAATCGAGGAACAATGAGCGACATCTTCCCTTGGATAGTCCCGGCGCTGTTGGGAGCGATTTTCATGCTCCTGGCGGGCACCAACGCATGCGTCCTCGCCGCATCGCTGCGCGTGACGAAAGGCTGGCGCGGGCCGTCCGTCGTGCCGCTTTTCGGCGGCGCGGCCGGTGCCATCGCGTTCGCCAGCGCTCCGAACGAGACATTGCGCAGCTTCGCGTGGCTCCCGTTGTTCCTTGACGTCGGCTGCGCGCCCTATCTCATCCTCGTCGGCTTTGTCTCTCTCAAGAACGCTCTGCGATCCGGCAACTGGAAGCAACACGTTCCCTTCCTGCGCTATCTCCACAAAATGCCCCCGGCGAACCGCGAGCCGTACCCGAAGGAAAAAGCCATCGTCGGTTGCCTGCTTGGCACCGCGGTGGGCGACGCGATGGGACTCGCCTGCGAAGGCTTGACCCGGAGACGCCAGCTCAGGATGTACCCGCAGATCGAAAGTTACCGCCTTCTCTTCAACAAGGGTTTGACCTCCGACGATACCGAACACACCTGCATGCTCGCGCAGTCGTTGATCGAAACCGGCAACTACCACCCGGAACTGCTCGAACGGAAATTCTGCTCCAACTTCGGATGGCGGCTTCGCTTTTGGCTGCTGGGTTTGCCGGCGGGCATCGGGCTCGCGACGCTGCGCGCCATCCTCAAGCTGTGGATCGGCTTTCCCGCGCGCAAGAGCGGCGTCTACTCAGCGGGCAACGGGCCAGCGATGCGCATCGCGCTGATCGGCGTATGCTACGGGGAGGATCCACAAAAAATGCGAACGCTGGTGCGCGCCGCCACTCGCATCACCCACGCGGACCCGAAGGCGGAATGCGGAGCGCTCGCGGTTGCGCTGGCAGCGCACTTCGCCGCGACACGTCCGAGCGACGTCGGGCCAGCCGAATATTTGCCGGCGCTGGAACAGTCCATCGGAGCCGAGTCTCCCGAATTCATGGCGCTGATCCGGTCCATGACCGGAAGCGTGGAGCGCAAAGAAGACTCAGCGCAGTTCGCGGCCCGCATCGGTTGCGCAGAAGGCATCAGCGGTTACATGTACCACACCGTGCCGGCGGCGCTGCATGTGTGGCTGTCGCACCAGAGTGACTACCACAGCGCCGTTCTTTCGATGATCCGGCTCGGCGGCGACACCGACACTACCGCCGCGATTGTGGGCGCCATCGTCGGCGCGCGAGTAGGCAAGATGGGCATGCCCGCCGAGTGGTTGCGCGATCTGCGGGAATGGCCGCGGACCAGCGGGTGGATCGAACAACTCGGAATCACGCTGGCCGCGCGGTGCGCCGACGGTTGCGTGAGCGGCGCGGTGCCGGTCAGCATTCCAAGACTGCTCGTGAGAAATGTTCTGTTTCTTGTGCTGGTTCTGCTGCACGGTTTCCGCCGACTGCTACCGCCCTACTAGACTAGAATCAACGATGAACGCGGAACAATGAACTGACGAATCGCCATCCGACAGGCCTTCCTTTAGAGGTCATCCCCCGGCCTGAGGTCAATGCAGTGATCGTCGCCACCAGCAAAGACGAACATACCCTGCCTTGTAGATTCGTGGCGCTCGCGATACCATCACCCACCCATCAGAGTCCCATCAGAGAGAGGGATTGGCGATGAACCGATTCGCATCGTGGGCTGTGTGCTTGCTCGCGGCGTCCGGTCTGGCGTGGGCGCAGCCGTATCCGAACAAGCCGGTGCGCGTCATCTTTCCGTTTGCGGCGGGCGGCGCCGGGGATATTATCGCGCGCGCCTACGGCCAGAAGTTCACCGAGAGGTTCG
Organism: Betaproteobacteria bacterium RIFCSPLOWO2_12_FULL_62_13; assembly: GCA_001771985.1. Classification (GTDB taxonomy): domain Bacteria; phylum Pseudomonadota; class Gammaproteobacteria; order Burkholderiales; family SG8-41; genus DSOT01. Next base: position 10,727 of record MERG01000224.1, read on the forward strand.
GCCAAAATTGGGTGCTCGACAATCGCGGCGGCGCCGGTTCGACATTGGGCACGGACATCGCGGCCAAAGCGACGCCCGATGGTTACACGCTGCTGCAGGCGTCGCTTACCTTCGCCGTGAGCGCCGCCACTTACACCAAGCTGCCATACGACCCGGTGCGCGATTTCATCCCCATCACGCCGCTCGCCGTCGCCGTCAGCATACTGGCGGTCACGCCCTCGCTGCCCGCCGGCAGCGTGAAAGAGCTGGTTGCGCTCGCCAAGGCCAAACCTGGCCAACTGACCTTCGCATCGGCCGGCACGGGCAGCACCGGCCACCTCTCCGGCGAATTGTTCAAGCGCATGACGGGAATCGACATGGTGCATGTGCCGTACAAGGGCTCGGGGCCGGCATTGCCCGATCTGCTCGCCGGACGCGTGCACATGATCTTCGAGCCGGCAGCCACCATGCTGCCACACGTGCGCGCCGGACGCATGCGCGCCCTCGGCGTTACCAGCGCGAAGCGCTCAGCCGCCGCGCCGGAGATACCCAGCCTCGCGGAACAGGGACTCGAAGGCTATGATGTTGCGACCTGGTACGGACTCCTCGCGCCGGCACGCACGCCCAGGCGGGTCATCGAAACATTGCACCGCGCGTTCGCCGAATTCGCCGCCAGTGCTGAGATCAGAGAGCGCATGTCGGCCATAGCCGTAGAACCTATGAGTCTGAGCCCCGACGAGTACGCCCGGCTGATCAAACGCGACATCGCGCGCTGGAGCGAAGTGGCACGCGCGGCAGGGGTAAGCCTCTAGGAATTTGCCGGAGTTGGGTCGGACAAATTTCTAACTATTACAAGATGACCGCGAGCAGCGTCGAGGTCAAGGGCACCGAAAAGGCGAAACCCAAGCCCAAGACCAAAGCCAAGTAGCCGGAGGTGACTTCGAATAGATGGGGCCGGGTTCACGTTTCGACGCTAAAAAAGTGAACCCGGCCCCATTTATCGACTACGAGCTACGAGCTGTGGCCATCGACGGCGAGATCCGCGACGTCGGCTGTTACCAGCCGGT
>MERG01000224.1:11805-17323 GCA_001771985.1 Betaproteobacteria bacterium RIFCSPLOWO2_12_FULL_62_13
CGGTGCGAAAAAAAAAGGCCAGCTATGCGAGCCTGGCCCGGGCCCGAGGGAGCCCTTAGTCGTGTCTGGCAATGGCTACGGGAGCTTGACCGCTTGTATATCGGCCTTTGCGCCAAGGCCGAGCGACCTCACGAAGGAAACCTGGTGGCCGCGGGTCGTGATGTTGTCGTCGTGCACCGCGAAGGCGAAGTTGTACACTTTGCCCTCTTTGAGCGGCTTGTCATCGGCATTCGCCAGATTCAGCGGACGCGCCCACGCGACCGTCCACGTCCCGTCCTTCCAGACGCCTTTCACCTGCTTGTTGTCTGCCGCCGAGCCCGTCGCGTCTTTCGCGCTGACGACGTATCGCGGCAGCATATCCCCGGCTTTCCATCCCGCCTTCGGATCGAAAGGCACTGCATTTTGCCCCTTCACGAGCGGCGTCCCGGTCTTGTTGATGTCCGCGACCGCAAGCGCCTTCTTGCCGAACTTGGCTGCGTCATACATGAAGCGCGGCTGCTTGGTTTTGGGGTCCAGATTCGAGCTGAATGGATTTTTCCCGGCGTCGAAGTTGCGATATTCGAGCACGTAGCCGTCATCCGCCATCCCGACCGGATTGGAGCGGTGCGCGCGCCACTGGACGAGATCGAGGAAATAACCGGCGGCCTTGAGCTTCGCGACCTCGTCCACGCTTACGCCTTTGTCCCAGGAAGCATTCGCATCGGTGCGCGTCTTGGGCAGATACTTGCGCACGTCCGCCTTTTTGATCGTCTGGAAAAAGGCGGTCGCCTTGACTTCGTCGGCCGAAGGCTGCTTGCGGCTGTCGCGCTCCCCGTCGTGGCAGGTGAGCCAGCAGCCTTGAGCCGCGAAACCCGATACGCTGCCATCATCGATCATCATTGAGAGGCGATCTTCATACACCGCCGGCTCGGTGCCGCTGAACACTTTCTTCTCGAGGCGCGGGCCGCCAAAAACTTTCCACTCCTTGCCGTCGAACCGATAGACCGGATACGCGTCGCCCGGCTGCGGCTTGTTCGTTTTCCACTGGAAGCGGAAGTAGGCATTCTTCTTGTCGTACGCGACCTGGACGTTCAGTTGTTTCGCGCCGTCCTTGCCCGCGGGCGGCGTCGGCTCGAGCTTGTCACCCTTCACGAGAGAGCTGCCTTTCTGCTGCTCCTGCCCCTTGTGACAGCCAACGCAGCCTGCTCCGGACGCAACGCCCTGGGCACCGGCGTGCTCGGAGCTGCGCAGCCACTGATAGGTCGATTGGCCCGGATAGAACAAGGTCACTGTGGTCGCGGGCACCTTCGCCCAGTCAATTTTCGCGGGGTCAGCCGCGAACGCAGAGCTCGCTGCAAACGCGAGAACACCGATCCCACAGACAACAGCGCACCCGCCGGCAATGCCATTACCGTTCCTTCTGTACATGCGTCACCTCTTACGTTTGGAATCCCTGCGGACGCTGCAAGCTCCATGCCAAGCGGCCGCTTGCGTGATTCACGCGGAAAAACAGGCGCTAATGGACTATGGCTCGATGCGCCGCGAGAGCGGAGCCGTCATGCGCTCATGACAGTTGTCATGAATTCGTGACGATGCCGAGACGTTCGAGGTAGTGGTAGAAGTTCTGCCGGGCGATGCCGCACAAGCGCGCCGCTTCCGAGACGTTGCCGCCCGCCGCCTGGAGCAGGTTCGTGAAGTATTCGCGCTCGAAATGTTCGCGCGCCTCGCGCAACGGCAAGAGCTGGGCAGGCGTCGCAGCGGCCGGTAAGGCGTGCTCGGCGCGCAACCCCAAGTCGACCGCAGCTATCGGTCCGCCGGCATTGACGACGACGGCACGCTCCACCGCGTGCTGTAACTCGCGCACGTTGCCGGGCCATTGAGCCGCTTCGAGCGCCGCGATCGCCTCGGGCGCGAAGGGCCCGGCGTTCTTGTCAAACTTGCGGTTGAAGTGGTCGAGATAATAGAGGGCGAGCGCAGGCACATCTTCACGTCGTTCGCGCAACGGGGGAACGCGAATCGGCATGACGTTGATGCGATAGTACAGATCCGCGCGGAAACGCCCGGCGTTCATTTCCGCTTCGAGTGACCTGTTGGTGGCGCAAATCAGGCGAAAATCACTGGGCAGCGCGACGGTGCTGCCAAGGCGCGTGACAGCGCATTCCTCCAGCACACGCAGCAAGCTCGCTTGCAGTTTCGCGCTCATGTCGGTGATTTCATCGAGCAGGAGCGTTCCGCCGTTTGCTTCTTCAAAGTAACCCGCCGTCGTTTTGACGGCGTTCGTGAAAGCGCCTTTCTCGTAGCCGAACAACGTCGCCTCGAGCAGTGACTCGGAGAGGGCACCGCAGTTCAGTGTAAGGAACGGCCCCTTGGCGCGGCCGCTCAATGCGTGGAGCTGTCTGGCAATGAGCTCCTTCCCGGTGCCGCTTTCACCCTCGACGAGGACCGTCGTGTCGAGGGGCGCCACCTGGCGGACCTTCACCAGCACACTCTCCATTGCAGATGAGCGCCTGATGATGACCGGAGCGCCAGGGCGCGCTTCCAATGTCTCGCGCAGATGCACGATCTCCCGGTATGCCTTGTCGATCTCGAGCGCCTTGCCGATCACGGCTTCGAGCTCATCGAGGTTGTCGAAGGGTTTCGTCAGATAATCGAACAGCCCTTCGCGCACGGCGCGCACCGCGTCGCGTATCTCAGCGAAGCCCGTGATGAGGATCGCCACCTGCCGCGGTCTTTCCGCCCGCATCTCGGCAAAAAGCTCGAGCCCGTTCCCGTCGGGCAGCCGCTGGTCCAGGATGGCCAGATTGAAGTCCGATTCATGGAATGCTCTTCGACCTTCCGACGCATTACCGGCCGTGTGCAACTCGATGTCGTGATTCCGCAGCAAGCCTGCGAACAACTGCCGCGTGTAGGCGTCGTCGTCAACGAGCAATATCTTCGTCTTCATCATTTCAGGCGTGGAGCGGCAGCGAGATCACGAACCGGGCTCCGCCCTCGCGCTTGTTCTCGGCCCTTATGCTGCCGCTGTGCAGCACGGCGATGTGCTTCGCGATGGAGAGACCGAGCCCGGTGCCGCCCGCGCGCGTCGTGAAGAAGGGCGTAAACAACCTGTTCTGCACCTCGAGCGCGAGACCGGGCCCGCAGTCGGAAACCGATATGCTGCATCGCGGTACCCCGGCGCATTCCTCGAGCACGAGAGTGACCGTCACATGACCTGCAGGGTCCGCTTGAGCCGCATTGTGGATCAGGTTGAACAGCGCATTGCGAATGAGGACCGGGTCGACTTCGACCATGACGGGCCCTTGGGTCGCTTCCATGGTGATACGCGGCTCACCGCCCAGGCTTTGCTGAAAAAACGCGATGGTGTCGTGTACCAGCCGCGCCATGTCGATCAGTTGCGGTTCAGCGCGGGCAACCTTGTTGAGGACCAGCATGCTCTGGACAAACCGCCTGCAGTCCGCACCGGCTTTGCGCACCTCGGCAAGAAGCTCCTTCATGCGCTCGGGGTTATGGAGCTCGCGCTGCGCAAGCTCCGTGAGATTGATGACGCCGACCAGAGGATTGTTGAGCTGGTGCGCGACCTCGCTCACCATCTGGCCCATTGCGCTGAGCCTTTCGAGCTGCATCAGTCGTGTGTGCTCGGCGCTCAGCCTGGCAAATTGCGACTCCGCTTTGCGTTTACCGTAGTACACCCGGCGAAACAAGCCATAGAGCGCGGCAAAAAGTATCAGCCCGCCGACTCCTTCCATGGCCCACAGCAGATTCTGGCCTTTTGCGATCGTATCGGTCAGATCGTCCGACGAGCGATAAAGCGCCAGCGCGCCGCTGGTCGCCCCGGGCGGCTCGCCCCCGGCCAAAGAAAACGGCACATAGAATTCGATCAGCGGCGAAGCCGGAAACACGTCCAGGGGATTTTTCGGGGCGCCTTCTGGATCGAACAAGATAGCTCGCACCTCTCCGCGGAGCGCGCGCGCCAGATCTTGCGTGTGACGCGTGGCTGGGCTGCCGATCAGGCGCGGCTCGTCGGACCATGCAATGGTTCCGTCGCGATTGAATACCTTGATGCGTGCTCTGCCCATCACATTGGTCAGGCCGCGAAAACTCTGATCGAGACGCGCTTGGGCACGATCCGTGTCGTACTCCTCGAGATCGGTGACCGATAATTGGCCTTCGGACTGCCGCCCGGTAACCAGTGCCTGCACCAGGTCTTGAACGGTCCTGGCATCGCGCTCGATGATCGCGTTCTTGTAGAACGACGACTGCGTTATGCCGATGGAGACGGCCACCCCCAGGATCAACAGCAGGCTGACTGTCGCAAACAGTTGGGGCGCAGATATTTTCAGACGCACACGTTGCACGTTTTGGTCTCTTGCGATTCAGTATACCCGCGACCCTGGTCCCGGCCTTGACGTGGATCAACCCTATGGCAAGGAGGAGTTGATTCTTGATGCCGGCCCGATATTTGCTGGTCGCTTGGCGTTGGCAGTGATTCCCGCGATTGCAACTGCCGGTGGTTCCGCGCTAGGTTGCGGCGGCCAGCACTTTGTTCAGCGCATCCCGCTCCGTGAAGATGCCGATCAGCCTTTCGCCATCCATGACGATCAGAGCACCGATTTTCTCGGCGGTCATCGTGCGCACGCACTCGGTGACCGGGGTATCGGGTCCAACGGAGTGTATCGCTTCGCCCCTCTCAAATACTCTGTCCAATGGGGTCCCGCGCCTCTCTCGTGATCGCACGAAGTACACGCCGACCATGACGACGATCACGAACAGAATGAACGCGTAGATCGGCAGTATGCCAATGGTCGTCAGTACGTCCTCCCGCGCGGCGAGCGCTGCGGGAGCAAGCAGTGTGAGACCGATACCGGCGCCCCATTTGCAAAAAAATTTTTCATTGCAGTTGTTCCTCGGTCAATGCCGACCACGACCCAGCCTCTCGCTTGCTGCCGCTTTGCCACCCGTTCGGGACCGGCGTTCCCAGCCTGCATTATTTTCGATGTTTATAAGTAAGCATTCGTACATTGCACCTGGCTACGAGCGGCGTCAAGCGCGTTGCGAGGGCCCAGGAAATCGTGTTGGGGCCCCGCTTGCGCCGCTGAAAAGGCGGGGGAGACCTCAGGGTCAGCGTAAGTTTTCCAATGGCCGAAAAGCTCATCGTGCTCAGGAAACGTTACATTGCCCCCTTTTTCCTGTTACAGGCTCGGTTCGTCTTGGAAGAAATAAATCGAGCCGGGCCCGTATGATTGCGCAATCAAAGCTAGCTGCTCGGTAACGAGCGGTTTTATGCAAAAATCGAGAAGATCAAGCGCGTTCGACAAGGGAAGGGGCCAAGCGGCGCGGTAAGCCGTGTGGGGACTCGGGACTTGGTAAACCCGCGCTGGCGGGGCAGGGCGAGCTTGCGGTGTAGAATGATCGACCACTGCCCCTTTGACCGTGCGAGAATTTACTAATTAATCGCGGTAAACCTCCGGCTTTGCGTGCGCCACGAGCGCGAAGTAGCCCGCAAGGGTTGCTGAGTGTGTAACTACATAACCGATGAGGG
>MERG01000225.1 GCA_001771985.1 Betaproteobacteria bacterium RIFCSPLOWO2_12_FULL_62_13
ATTTTCTTGCTCCGTCTTCGCTAGATCCATCTCTGCTACAAGCGGTCCCGCCTACTCAGCTCCGGCGCCATACCTTGGAACCCGCAAAAAAATATATAAATGCATTTCCATTTACAGAATTCGCCGCAGGCGAATTCTGGTGCCCATGGCGCGGATTGAACGCGCGACCTCTCCCTTACCAAGGGAGTGCTCTACCACTGAGCTACATGGGCTCGGAATCGGAATCCTGCGGCCGCTAGTTCACATTCCCTGGAATCCTGGAGCGGGTGAAGGGAATCGAACCCTCGTCATAAGCTTGGAAGGCTTCTGCTCTACCATTGAGCTACACCCGCCTCGTTTGCCTAAACCCAGATCGAGGATCCGTGCGCCTCGCCAACCCGCAAATCTGGTGGAGGGGGAAGGATTCGAACCTTCGAAGGCTGAGCCAACAGATTTACAGTCTGCCCCCTTTGACCGCTCGGGAACCCCTCCGAACGAAACCGCATATTGTCTGAAATTTTCCCAATACTGTCAAACTACGAGTTAGCGCATTGACGTATTGTTGGCCGCCCTGCATTCACCGGCCTCCGACCAGTTAGTCCAGCCGCTTTCCCAGATTCCTGTCAAAGCTGAAGACCCGTCCCGTTTGCCCCCTTAAGGATCATACCGCGCGGCTCGCTCTAGCATTTTTCCCTTCAATGACAGCGAGTTACGCGCCGCCCGAACCGCTCACACTGGTGCCGCCGCAAACGAAAATCGTCTGCCCGGTGATGTAGCCGCTCTCGGGCGCAAGCAGGAACGCGACCACCCGGGCGATGTCATCGGGTGTGCCAACGCGTTTCACCGGGATGCTGTCGATGACCTGCTGGCGCTTGTCGCTCCCCAACGGGTGACCGCGGTCAAAGAGTTCCGTCGCAACCGGCCCCGGCGCCACCGCATTGACGGTAATGCCGTCCGCCCCAAGTTCAAGACACAAAGTGCGCGTCATGCCGATCAACCCGGCCTTCGCCGCCGAATACACCGTGCGTTGCGTCTTGCCGAGCGCGGCGCGGGAGGAAATGTTCACGATGCGCCCGAACTTTGCCGCACGCATAGCGGGGGTCAGCGCCTTGATAAGGATCAGCGCGGCACGCACATTGAGCGCCATCGCGTAGTCAAGATCGTCCACCATCGCCTGCTCGAGGAAGGCCGGTCGATTCACACCGGCGTTGTTGACGAGATACCGTACCGGATGATTGGCCGCAACTTCACGGGCGGTCGCCTGCGCTGCCGCAGCGTCCGCGAGATTCACAGCATAGTGTTGCAAACGTTCGTGCCTCAGCCTCGGCGGCCGCCGCTGCAGCGTGATGACACTGCAGCCGCTGTCGAGCAGATGCTTGGCGATCGCTTCCCCGATGCCGGAGCTTGCCCCCGTGACCACCGCGACGCCTTCCATCGATTTCTTCTCCTGATTCGTCAAATCAGTACCATTATAGAGAACCACTTCCCCGCTGCGGCCCACGATCGGCGACCCGGCTTTGGTAACATTGCAAACGGAACACACTCGATCCCGCATGAAATCCGCCGCGTCGCCGCTCCATAAGGTCTTGAATCCCGATTGCGTTGCCGTAGTCGGCGCATCGGACGAACAAGAACGACTTGTCTCTGTGAACTCTGTGTCCTCTGTCGCAAAACATTTCATGATCACACCCTACGATCCGCTGTTCGCGCCGACTCCGGGCACGGGCCTCGACCATCCGGCGTCCTACTGGGCCGCGACGGCGGGGCCGCTGCCCGCCGACGATGGCCCCGCGCCACCGCGCGTTGATACTGAGGTTGCCATTATCGGCGGGGGGTACACGGGGCTCTCGTGCGCCCACCACCTCGCGCGACACTACGGCATCAAGCCGGTCGTGCTCGAAGCCAACCGTCCGGGCTGGGGCTGCAGCGGGCGCAATGGCGGCTTCGCGCGCATGGCGTTGGGGCGCCTTACCGCGGCTCAGATGATCGAATTGTGGGGGCGCGACATCGCCAAGCGCGCCTTCGGCGAGACGATGAACTCGCTCAACACCGTGCGCGACATGATCCGCGAGGGCGGCATCGAGTGCGACGCGAGCGAAGCCGGCCACCTCAGGATTGCGCACCGCGCAAGCCGCGCACCGGAATTGAAAGCCGAAGCCGGGCTCCTGCAGTGCGAATTCGAGTATCCTGCCGAGTTTCTCAGCGCCGAGGAGGTGCAGGCGCGCCACATCGGCGGTACCCAGTCGCACGGTGCACTGCGCATTCCCGACGCGCTTGCGCTGCATCCGCTCAAGCTCTCGCTGGGTGTGCTGCGCACGGCGCGCGCAGCGGGTGCGACCGTGCACCCCGCGAGTCCGGTGACGGGCTGGACAAAGCGCGGTGCCGAGCACGTGCTCGCCACGCCCTGCGGCGAGGTGCGCGCCAAGACCGTGGTGCTCGCGACCAATGGCTACACGCCGCAGCACCTGCATCCGGCGGTACGCGCGACATTGTTTCCCGTACTGTCTCACATCATCGTCACCCGGCCGCTCACCGCTGATGAGATCCGGGGCACGAATTTCGTAACACGGCATGTGTTGACCGATGCACGCAAGCTCCTCTACTACTGGCGGCGGCTTCCGGACGACCGCGTCATGTTCGGCGGCCGGGGACTCATCACCGATGCGCCCGGCATGAACGTGCGCCAGCGCGATTATCTGCTGTCGGAACTCAAGGCCAAGCTGCCGGGACTGGAGAATGTGACTGTCGATTACGATTGGCACGGCTGGGTGTGCTTGACGCGCGATTTTCTGCCGCACATCTATCACGCGCAAGACGACCGGAGCGTGCACTACGCGCTCGGCTATCAGGGCAGCGGCGTGTCGCTCTCGCTCTACGCCGGGAAGCTTCTGGCGAGGCGCGTTGCGGGCGACCGCATCGAAAATCCGATTCCGCCGCTCGCCACGCCACTCGCCCGCTTCCCGCTGCACCGGCTGCTGCGAGTCGCGCAAAGGACGATGTACCATTGGTACAAGTTCCGCGATAACACCGACTGACACCCCCAGCCCAACCCTCCCCTTGGGAAAAGGGGGAGGGATAGGGAGGGGGCACGCTCTACGGTACTCTGCCGCCGGGAGGCCACCACATTTGACAAGAGAGATCGGAAACGCCGCGCTCTTCATTGCTGCGATTGTCATCGGCCTCGCTTTCGATCAGACAGTCGAATTCTGGGGACAGACGCTTACCAATGTGGCCGTGTGGACGCTGTTCCTGCGCTGGCTCCATCGCGCCGGGCAGGACGAGCGGACTGCGCTTACCGCCTGCCTGGTATACGCAACGGTCGGCGAAATTTTCCTGTCGCTGGCATGGGGGCTATACGAGTACCGGCTCGGCAACATTCCGCTCTTTGTTCCGCCCGGGCATGTGCTGCTGTTCGTGCTCGGGCGGATCCTCGCCCTGCGCGCCGGGGAGTGGATCGTCTGGGCCGTGCCGCTTGCGGCTACACCCTTCGTGTGCCTGCTGCTGGTGAGCGGCGCGGGCGTTTTCGATTCCCTGCTCTTCTCGATGTTCCTGCTCTGCCTGCGGTTCGGACGGGCGAAGAAACTTTACGCGGTGATGTTCGTGCTGGCGCTCGCGATGGAGGTCTATGGCACCTGGCTCGGCAACTGGACTTGGTCGACCACGGTGCCTTGGCTTGGTCTCACCACGCTCAATCCGCCGCTCGCCGCCGGTGCGTTCTACTGCGTGCTCGACCTGCTCGTGATGTCGACGCTGCACGCGTGTCGCACTCGCGGCGCACTGGTCGTGGTGCCGGCGCGTTAAGGGCAGCACGGCTCTTATAGAACTGTCACGCCAAGACAACGGTCTATACACTGCAGGTGTTCCTCACCACCACGCGAGAGGAGTCGATCATGATGCACCGTATTTGCCGCACCGATCCCATTTCCTTGCAGGATACTTCGAGCAACCAGGGCTACCCCTGCTTGGAAGAGGGTGATCTGACGATCTATTTCGAATCAGAGGAAAACAAGCAGGCCTATCTCGGTATCCCGATCGAACGTCCGGAACACGAGATGCGCTTCAGCCTTGACAACCCCACTCACGACATGGTCGACGAGGGGTAAGGCGCGCGGCAGGGCAACTGCAGAGCTGGAACGGAAACCCGCAAAGCCCGGACCCGCGCTGCAGATCACCAATGGACGGGATACCGCGGATGTTTTCGTGCGGGCAGGTTCGCGACCGCGCTGCGCGAACAAGGTGGCTCTGACCTCGTGGCCGCACTGCGGATCAAGCCAGTCGTCCCAGCGTAGCAGCCGGCGGCCAGACTTTCGGCGAGCAACGGTCATACTGCGGCGGGTATTTGATTTCTCCACCCAGCACGAGCGCCGCGTGCCAGGGCCAGTGTGGGTTGAAGAGCATCGCACGCGCGAGTGAGACGAAGTCCGCTTTGCCCGTGGCCACAATTTCCTCGGCGTGGTGCGGGTCACTGATCAGACCGATCGCTCCAGTGGTAATGCCGCTCTCGCGCTTTACCTTCTCTGCGAACGGGACTTGGTAGCCGGGCGTAGCCGGAATCTTTGCGCTGAGTACCAGGCCCCCGCCCGACACCGTGACGTAATCGCAACCAAGCCGCTTCAGTTCGCGTGCGTATGCCACCGCTTCATCGGGCGTCCAGCCGCCTTCAGCAAAATCGGTGCCGGAAATCTTCGCTCCGAGCGGCTTGTCCCACACCGCCCGCACCGCGCGAAACACTTCGAGCGGGAAGCGCATGCGGTTCTCGAGGCTGCCGCCGTACTCGTCCTCGCGCTTGTTCGCGAGCGGCGACAGAAATTCCGACAGCAGATATCCGTGCGTCGAGTGCAGTTCAATTAAGTCGAGCCCGATGCGCGCAGCGCGACGAGCCGCCTGAACAAACGCATGTTTCACCCCCTCCATCCCGCCGCGTTCGAGCGCGTGCGGAACGGGCCAGCCTTCCGCCAGCGGCAGCGCCGAGGGCGCAACGGTCTGCCATGCCCGCTTGTCTCTGGTGTCAAGCGCCCCGCGCCCCTCCCAAGGCCGCTGTGCGGAACCCTTGCGGCCGGCATGACCAAGCTGCACGCCGATCTTGATCGGGGAGATGCTGCGTACAAATCTGACCACGCGCGCCATCGCCGCCTCGTTATCATCCGAATACAGCCCCACACAGTACGGCGTGATGCGCCCCTCTGGTGTGACGCCGGTCGCCTCCATCATCATCATCGAAGCCCCGGAGAGCGCAAGCGTGCCGACGTGCATCGGATGCCAGTCGGTCATTGAGCCGTCAACCGCGCTGTATTGGCACATCGGCGCGATCGTAACCCGGTTCGCGAGTTCAAGTTTGCCCAGCGAAAACGGAGTAAACAGTTTGCTTGTCATGACATCTCCCCAAATCGTTAGCCGAAGTAACCGATCAGCCGCCACCACAGATAATCCAATGGTAGCAGTACCACAATACCGAAAGCCGCGAGCGGCACAGTGAGGCGCAGCGCGGCAGCGAGCCGCACGCCTCCCACCTGCAACCCGACCACCACCGGCGGCACCTGGTAGGGAAGGAGCAAGGTGGTGAAGCCGATCGCCATTGTCATCAACGCCGCCTTGAG